>NZ_DGWR01000012.1:0-161105 GCF_002395285.1 Mitsuokella sp. UBA4253
AGTATTCCAAGTGACTACCGTTGCGGCCATTCCTCTCCTGACTGAAGTGAGAAGATTCCTGGCCGCATTTTAATTGAATCGCTTTCTCATTCGCTTTCAGTATACAATGGCGGAAGGCCCGACCGTACTGTACAAAATGACAGGTCAGCAAAAAAAATCAGGCCAGCATGAAAAACTGTCGCAGAAATATCCGACCGACCTGTCATTCCCGACAGGTCGGTCGGGTCGCCGATTGTCGTATACTAGAGATAGAGAGGATTCTGTGATGCGGAGGTGATGTTATGCTGAAGCGATTCCTGATGATGCTGTTCATCTGTGGATGCCTGCTGTATGCGCCGACAGCAAGGGCTTGTGAGGAAAGTCCGCTGCCTTACTGGATGGATTATCAGGCATTCCTGAGCGAGTACCGCTCTGCTATTGTCGAAGACCGTGATACGATAGGCGGCTGGCAACTGAGTGCCGCGGCCAAGGTAGCCGGTCCCGAGGGGACAGGCTACGCCTTCGTCTGGATGGACGAGGACGATGTGCCGGAACTCCTGATTGGAGATCTGGAGCGCTGGCATGTCTGGCAGGCCTACACCTGGAAGGACGGCAAGATCTACAATCTCTACCCGGAGGGCGACCCCGGCGGCGAGATGTGGATGACCGAAGGCAAGCTGCTCTACCTCGAGATTGCGACGATGAGCTGGAGCTACCACGCCTGGTCCGGCAAGCGCGCACACGCAACGGACCTGTCTTTTGCGGCGGCCTACACGCAGGACCTCGAGACGCACACGATCCGCGTCTACTGCGGCGAGCGCGATGAAGAAGGCGTTCCCATCTGGCACGAGATCCACACGGATATCGAGAACGTCATCGCGATGATGCCGACGACGCGGATGCTCGAGCTCGACTGGCAGCGGCTCGCGGACCTGTCTGTCCTGGCTGACCATGAACACGATTTCAAGACGGGGCCGACCCGCTTCTACCGCGGCGAAAGGGACATCCCTGCCTACGAATGAAAAAAAGACACATGCAGCAATACACGATTGCTGCATGTGTCTTTTCTTCTCCGTTCAGCAGGAGCTCTCTCCCCAGACGGGGTGGCGGGCGGGCTTGAGGCTCCGCACGCGGATGAGGCGCAGGGCCTCGTGCATGTCGATGTCTTCGCGCATGCCGTCTGCTTCGTAGACGCAGACGGGATCCTTGACGCCGAGCTCGCTGCCCGGCATGTAGACGTATTCATGATTCGCGGGATCGCCGTAGATGACGCCGACCCTGAGTTTCGATTCGGCAAGTACCATGGTTCTCCTCCTCAGAACATATCGCGGTGCCAGAGCACGTAGGCACTGACGATACTGATGCTGAAGGCGATGCACATGACGTAGAGGAAGCCGTGCGCATTTTCGGCAAACGGCACAGGCACGTTCATGCCGAAGAAGCTCGAGACGACGGTCGGGATGGCCAAGATGATCGTCATCGCCGCCAAGAATTTCATGACGAGGTTCTGGTTGTTCGAGATGATTGACGAGAACGTATCAGCGAGGCGCGCGAGGATCTTGCTGTACATCTCGACCATCTCTTTCGCCTGCTTGTTCTCGATGATGACATCCTCCAAGAGGTCCTCATCTTCCTCGTACGCCTTGAGGATTGGCGTCAGGCTCGTGTTGTTGCGCATGCGCAGCAGTTTGTCAAGCACGGCGCCGTTCGAGCGGATGGCCGCATTGAAGTACGTCAGGCCCTTCTGCAGCTCGAGGAGGCGCAGGATCTCGCTGTTCTTCATGTCGTGGCGCAGCTGGTCCTCGATCTCCTCCGAGAGCTTCGAGATCTGGCGCAGATAGCGCAGGAAGTACGTCGCCGACTTGTAGAGGATCTGGAACAGGAAGCGCGTCTTCTTGTAGGTGCGGAAGAGGCGCGACGTGCGCTCGTTGAATTCCGTGATGACGGGCGTCTCCTCGAGGCAGACGGTGATGATGTACTCATCCGTCACGATGATGGCGAGCGGCAGGGCATCGTAGCTGTCCTCGCCGCGGAAGACCGGCACATTCGTCAGGACCATGACCGAGTTCTCCTCGACGTCCGTATGGGAGCGCTCCTCATCATCGAGTGCGGAGCGCAGGAAGTCGGGATCAACCTCGGTGAGGTTGCTGACGACCTTGAGCTCGTACGGCGTCGGATCGACGATGTTGATCCAGGCGCCCTTCTCGAGCGTCTTGAGCGTCAATTCCTGCAGTGGGCCGCTCTCCAGGGATTTATAGATCTGCAGCATGGATAGAATCTCCTTTCCACGGGGAGACTCCTGCCCGCTGCGCTTACCGGCAGGCCATGGAGATCACTCCCCCACTTGTATCACATCGTTTGGGATCTATCGCACTAGGGTGATCGTCCATGATCTCACCAGCCTTTCTTCTCTGTCACTTGATTCTCACAAGAAAAATGCAGCTGCCGCACGGGCAGCTTTTCCGAACTTCATTATATTACCAACGCCGCGATCTTGTCCAGCATCCGCATGTAAAAAATGTGTTAAACCGCGCAGAGAAGGATTTCACCCAAAAAAGGCGAATCCATCCAATGAAGGAGTGATCAAAATGGAATACAAGAATATCGACAGCCAGCACATCCTCGTGCGGCTCGACCCGAACGACGAGATCGTCACCTCGCTGATGCAGGTCGCCAAGGAAGAGAAGATCGAGCTCGCCATGGTCCAGGGGCTCGGCGCCGTCAAGAAGGTCGTCATGGGCGTCTACAACGTGCCGGAGCAGCACTACAAGGCCAACACCCTAGAAGGCGCCTTCGAGATGCTCTCGCTGACGGGCACGATCGACACGATGGCGGGCAAGCCCTACAGCCACTTCCACATCGCCGTCGGCGACGAGCAGGGCGCAGCACACGGCGGCCACCTCAACGAGGCCATCATCAGCGCGACGGCCGAGATCGTCATCACGAAGCTCGCGGGCAGCGTCGACCGCCGCAAGAGCGAGGAGACGGGCCTGAATATCTGGAAGTTCTGATTTCCTCCCGAGGTCCGATCAGAAAGGAATCCCTCATGAATACCACAAATCTGAAATTCGCCATCTTCGGCGTCGGCGGCACGGGCGGCGTCATCGGCGGCTATCTCGCAAACGCCGGCAACGATGTGACGTTCCTGGCGCGCGGCGCGCACCTCGCCGCCATGCAGAAGGACGGCCTGACCATCCACACGAATCATCGCGGCGACATCCGCATCAAACCGTGCAAGGCGATGCTCGCAGACGATTACCATGACACACCCGATGTGCTCTTCATCTGTGTCAAGTATTACGGACTCGACGCTGCCATCGCGCTCACGCGCCGCATCGCGGGCCCTGACACGCTCGTCATCCCGATCCTCAATGTCTTCGGCACGGGCGCCGTCATGCAGGAGAAACTGCCTGGCCTCACCGTGCTCGACGGCTGCATCTACGTCTTTGCCAAGCGCAGCGGCCCCGGCATCATCGAGCAGCCGCAGGAAATCCTGCGCGTCTTCTACGGCTTCCGCCCGGGACAGTGTGACCGTCTCGCCCCAAAGGCTGCTGCGCTCGAGAACATCATGCGCGCGGCTGATATCCACGCCCATTTCACCGAAGACATCCAGCGCGATGCCCTGACGAAGTTCTCCTTCGTCTCGCCGATGGGCGCGGCAGGCCTCTACTTCGGCGTGACGAGTGAGGCATTTGGGGAGAAACCGGAAGTCCGCGAGACCTTTATCGGCCTCATCAAAGAAGTCGAAGCCGTCGGCCACGCCATGGGCATCACCTTCGACCGCGACCTCGTCGCGACCGACCTGCGGCTCATGGACGCCTTCGCACCGGGGCTCACGACCTCGATGCAGCGCGACGTCGCCGCGGGCGGCCCGTCGGAATTTAAAGGTCTCGTCTCACGCATCGTCGAACTTGGCGAGAAGTATCATGTACCAACCCCGCTCTACCAGAAAATCAACGACTGGGGCAAAGCCCAGGGGCTTGCCTGAATCTAGATAAAAAAGCCCTGCTCCTTCCATAATATAAGGAACAGGGCTTTTTATTTCGCCAAAATTACGCTTTGAACGGCTTTACATTCTTCACGGCTTCGGCCAGCGTGATGGGCTTATCCCCATGGTCCATATCGAGAATGACATAGCGGTCGCAGCCCATGCCAAGTTCTTTCATATAGCTGAGCTGACGCAGGCCATGGCGGGTTTCCATGCGCTCGACGAGGTCGTGGCGGTATTTTTCCGGCAAAGCATAGACGAGGTCAACAGATGCTTGGTCGGCTGCGAGAATATCCGTCGAAGCGAGAATGCCGATATTCGGCGTGACGACCGGCTGAGCCGCCGTGCCTTCGCAGTCACACGAAACCGACATGTTGCGCAGCACGTTGATGTAGGCAATGTGGTCGCCAAAATGGTCAGCCGTTGCTTTCGCAGATTCAGAGATACGCTCCATGAGTTCTTCCTTGCCGATGCCCCACTGCGTACCCGTATCGCCGGTATGAATCATCTTCTTGCCGATGCGGCCGTCGGCGCAGCCAATGCCGATGTTCTTGTTGGAACCGCCGAAGCCGCCCATCGTATGGCCCTTAAAATGCGTAAGGACGAGCAGCGAGTCGTAATTCAGCATGTGCGAGCCCACAGACATTTCCGTGAACCATTTGCCGCCCTTGACCGGCAGCATAGCCGTGCCCTCTTCATCCATGATATCGACCGGCGCAAAATCCCAGCCGTTGACAGCCAGCGTCTTGCGGTGCTCGGCCGTCGTATAGCGCGCGCCCTGATAATAGGTATTCGTTTCGACAATATTGGCTTTCGGCAGTTTCTCTGCTATAAGCGTCTTGACCCACGGACGCGGGATGATGTTCGGGCCGTGCGGCTCGCCCGTATGCAGCTTGATGCCGACTTTGCCCGTCATATTCTGCGCAATGGCATCGTACGCCTTGAGCAGGCCGGCCGCAGAAAGATCCCGCGTAAAATATACGACAGCCTCACCGCCCTGACGCTGGGAAGGTGCTACATAATGGTCGCCGCCCTCTGCCGCCTTCGGTGCTGCAGGAGCATCTGCCGTCTCTGCCAGTGAAGTCTTATCCTGCCAAAGGCTGCCTGCTGCTGCCGTCGCCATCGCAATTCCGGCCATTTTTACAAAATTACGTCTTGTCATGCCTTTCATGATAGTATCCCCTTCCTAACGTATCAGTAAAATAAAGTTAAGCGGAAACAGACTTGGAAACGCTGACGCAGCCGCCTTTATTATGGTAGTCAAGGTCTGCCTCTGTATACTCAGGATCTGCCTCAAATTTCATGATATCAGCATTCTTGGCCTTTGCTAAGTCCTTAGCGACCTGTTCCGTACGGCCTGTATTCGAATAGTAAATACTGCCTCATAAATTTCTGCCCATCTGCTCGGTCATATCGCCAAATGAGAAATGATGCAGCTTATTCTGCGTAAACTTCTTTGGCGTAACGGAACGCCGCCCACGCCTTGGGCCAGCCGCCGTAAAAGCCGACCTGCGTGATGATTTCAGCCATCTCGGCCTTCGTCACGCCATTTTTCTTGGCCTCGCCGATATGGTATTTGAGCGAGCTATCCGTGATGCCCTGTGCGATAAGTGCTGAAACCGTCACGATGCTGCGGTCATGCAGCGAAAGCACATCATTTTTGCTCCAGACCTCGCCGAAAAGGATATCATCGTTATAACGCGCAAAGTCCGGTGCAAAATCGCCGAGCTGGTCGCGTCCGGCCGTCTGCACGATTTTGACGGCCTTTTTCTGCGTTTCTGTTTTGCCATGATTCTGTTCCATGGCACTTGCCTCTTTCATCGAAAAACCACTGCCCAAAAGCATGATACCTGCCAGCAGGGCAGCCATGACTTTCATCTTGCCACTCTGTTTCATTTTATTTTTCTCCTTATTTTTCTCCCGGATTTCATGGCAGTGCATCATAGGCAGCCGAGTCTACGGGCTCGCACCATTCGTTGCTCGTCTCCTCGCCCGGTACCTCGATGGCCAGATGCTGGAACGCACTGTCTTTGGCTGCGCCATGCCAGTGCTTGACTTCCGGCGGGATGTTGACGACATCGCCGGCCTTGAGTTCTCTTGCCGGTTTTCCCCATTCCTGATACCAGCCGCGGCCGGCCGTGACCAAAAGAATCTGGCCGCCGCCCGATTCGGCATGGTGGATATGCCAATGATTGCGGCAGCCCGGCTCAAACGTTACATTGCCGACATAAACCTGCTGCAGCGAGAGTCCATTTAAATAACTCTTGCCATCAAAATACTGTGCGTAATTGACATTTTCCCCGCCGATGGCAAAGGGACTTTTTTTCTTGATTTCATCGAGTGTCATACAACCACCCGTCCTTTCGAATGCTGTTCGAGTGTAAAAATCATATAATCGAGGCAGGAAAGTTTTTCCTGCTGCTGGTGCAGGTTCTCAACCAGATGGCGCCTGTGCCGTTTCAAGTAGCAGAGGCGCGCCTCATCGTCGGGCAGGGCATCGTACTCTGCCTGGCATTCAGGCGTGCAGCCAGCGTCAAGGAGTTCATCATGCATCGTTTTCGCTCCTTTCCTCTCCTGATGCTTTTATCATAGCAGGACATAATTGTAATGTGAAATTCTTATGTCTTATAATATGTTATACGTTTTTCGTATCAAAATCATTGTAAAAAAATCACCGGCCCGGTAAAATAAAAGCAGATGATACTCGATGAGATTTACGCGTACCAGCCGCAGCACGCTTCTGACCGAGGACGGCATGTACCTTCGGCAGCGCGCGGAGGAAATTCTCGCGCTCGGCCTCATCGATTTCGCGCTGATGATTGAGCCGTTCCCAGTGTCTTTTACAGTTTCTTATGCCATCTGCCACCAGGGCGAGAAGCTCTGCTTCTGGTCAAGCAGCACGAGGGCGCCGATTTCCGGGGTCAGGAGCTGATAAGATTTATCCTGGCTCGCCGCCTGCAGCCTTGCCATCGGCTCCTGCCACGGATGGCGGGCCAGCGCGAATTTGCTGTTATGCGTGGGGATGACAAATTTTGCCCCGACATCTTCACAGGCCTGCGCCGTTTCCTCGGGCAGCATGTGGATGTGATGCCATGCGAGGTTGTACTGGCCGTTTTCAGCGAGCACGCAGTCAAAGCCGCCGAACTTCTTGCCAATGACCTTGAAATGCGCGCCATAGCCGCCATCGCCCGTGTAATAAAGGCTGCGCTTTGGCGTGATGAAGGCCATGCCGCACCAGAGCGTGGGATTCTGCTTGAGGAAACGGCCCGAAAAATGCTGCGACGGCAGGATATGGACGGAGAGCGTAGCCGAAAGCTTGATTTCCGTATCCCAGTCTTCTTCGTGGATGCTGTCTTTCGCAAAGCCCCACTGCTCAAAATAGGCGCCGACGCCGAGCGGGCAGACGACGTGATGAACCCTTGACTTCAGGGCCATGACCGTCGGATAGTCGAGATGGTCCCAATGGTCGTGGCTCATGGCAAGCACATCGATTTCCGGGAAATCCTCGGCCGTATAGACATTCGAGCCTGCAAACGCGCGGTTGATAAACCACAATGGCGAAGCGTAGCTGCTGAACACGGGGTCGATGAGAATGCGGCAGCCGCCGAGCTGCACGAAAAAGCTCGAATGGCCAAGCCAGACCACGGCATCCTGCTCGCGCGGCAGGGCCAGAAGATTCGTCTTCTCTGTCGGCAGGGGATGAGCGGGCACCAGGCCTTTCTTATCACCAAACAGAAATTTCCACGTGGCTACGAAGCGGTTTTCATGCCCGCCCTCGTCTTCCGACATGACGGGCACGGGTACGAGGTTCTCAAAATGGTCCCCATGGTAATGCGGCGAGGCCTGCATGCGTTTTAAGCGGTCACCTGACGGCAGCTCTCCAAACTTTGGCCGATGCACATAAGAATAAACGCCGCCCGCAGCCGCTGCGCCGAGCAGCCCCAGACCGGCTAAAATAAATTCACGTCTTGTCATCGTTTGCTTCCTCTCTCATTCGATAGAATGGTATTGAGAACAATTATACCGCATTTTTCTTCCTGCGCCAACAAAAACGGTAAAAAGTCACGCCGTATGTAGAAAAATTCATTTTACAGATTGAAAGGATGCTGCCACTTGCTTTATCATATCCTGCACAAAAAAATAAATTTCTCTCTGCTGCTGGCCGTCTGTCTGATACTAATAAATGCACCAGCCATCGCTGCGGCTGCAGTTCCTGAGGAACCTGCCTGGCGGCTCGATGCGGCCATCGGCAGTGACGAGCCGATTCATTTCCGCCGCGATGCAGATCTTAAAATCGCGGGCGGCGGGCAGCCGACAAAAGAAGTCCTCGCCCATCTGCCTGCACTTCTCGGCGTCCCGCCCGATATGCCGATCTGGGATATTGACCTGCGGCAGGAATCCCACGGCTTTCTCAATCATGCGGCCGTGAGCTGGCATGGCCCGCAGAATGCGGCGAATCGCGGCCTTGCGGCAAAAGAGGTTGAACAAGACGAAACGGCCCGCCTGCAGGGGGCCCTTGGACACGTTGTCCAAGCCCTGCCGATGGGCCGTTATGATGAAGAACACATCAAGGATTTGTTTGATGAACCGGTTCAAAGCTGGTCGACGGAACGCGAACTGGCGCGCAGAGCCGGCCTCGGCTACAAGCGCTTTGCCGCGACCGATATGGAATGGCCGGGGCCTGCGGTCATCGATGACTTCGTCGATTTTTACCGCAGCCTGCCAAAGAATCACGGCTGGCTCTTCTTCCACTGCCAGGCCGGACAGGGGCGCACGACGACGTTTATGGTACTCTATGAGCTGCTGGAACATCCATCCGTCACCGCAGATGAGGCAATTGCGCATCAGCGCAGCCTAGGCGGCGCCGACCTTTCAAGCGGGCCGCGTTATCATGGCCTGCAGCTTTTCGCCCATTATGTCAAAGAAAACTGTGCGTCAAATTTTCAGCAAACATGGAGCCAGTGGCTGGCTGCCCGACAAAATTCTTACTAACAAATTTTCTCATCTCATCATTTCAGATACTTCTGGAAGAATGACGTGATTTTGTCAAACGGGATTTTTTCCATATTGTCGTAAAGATCCGTATGGTTGGCACCGGGGATAATCATCAGCTCTTTGTTATCGCCTTTGAGCTTCTTGAAGGCATCCTCACCGAAGTAGCGCGAATGCGCTTTTTCCCCGTGGATGACCAGTACGGCACTTTCGATTTCATCAGCATAGGTAAGCAGCGGCATATTCATGAACGAAAGAGCATTCGTCAGATTCCAGCCCTCGTTGGAATTCAGGGAACGCGGATGATAGCCGCGCTTCGTCTTGTAATAAGCGTAGTAATCCTTGACGAACTGCGGGGCATCGGCCGGCAGCGGGTCGACGACACCGCCCGCCCGCTTGTACGTGCCCGTGCGGTAGTCCTCGGTGCGCTGAGCATTGAGTGCCCTGCGGTTTGCCATGCGCTCTTTCTTGATGGTCTCTGCGTCCTTATCGTAATCGAAGTAGCCATTGGCCATGACACGGCTCATATCGTACATGGTCGAAACCACCGTAGCCTTGATGCGCGTATCCATGGCCGCCGCATTGAGAGCCATGCCGCCCCAGCCGCAGATGCCGAGAATGCCGATGCGGTCCGGGTCGACATCTTTTTCATTGGATAGGAAATCGACGGCTGCCGAAAAATCCTCGGTGTTGATATCAGGAGATGCCACATTGCGCACACCATTCACGCCGCCGCTCTCGCCCGTAAACGAAGGATCAAAGGCAATCGTCAGGAAACCGCGTTTCGCCAGTTCCTGTGCATAAAGCCCTGAAGACTGTTCCTTAACCGCGCCGAAAGGTCCGCTGACCGCAACGGCCGCGAATTTGCCTGTAATTTTTTTCGGCTCATAGAGGTCGGCGGCAAGTTCAATGCCGTAACGGTTGTGAAACGTCACTTTGCGATGGTTGACATCCCTGCTTTCCGGAAAAACTTTATCCCATTCTGTTGTCAGTTTCAAATTGCTCTCCCCCTGTACTTTCGTGTCTGCGGCAGCCTGCTGTGCCTGCACGTTCGTCTGTGCCTTATCCGTCTGGGCGGCGGCTTCTGCCGTCATGCCCACTGTGCCTAAAGCCATGGTCACGCCTAACGTGGCCATAACCAACATCCTTTTCATGTATTTTTTCTTTTGCATCAAAAACACCTCTCATCGTGTAAGCAAATCGTCATTTTGTTCCTTGAACTGATTTGATTATACAATGAGAGGTGTTTTATTACCAATACTTGGTATTTATCCCTTTTCATGCTCAGTAAGCATATTATTCGCGAGTGCCGAAAATTTCGTCCAAACGGGCACGCACGACGCCGGCAGCCCGCGAAAATATCTGCCCTTCCTTCCAAATCAAGTAATTATGAGAGTACAAGGCCGGCTGCAGCGGACGAAACGTCAGCTCCGGATGATGCGCTTCGTCGGTGGCAACTATACCGGCAAACGAAAGCATCAGTCCCAGACGCTGTTCGGCCAAAAAAGCTGCGTTATACGCCAGATTGCAAGTCGAACGAATGGAGAGATCGCTGGTATCACAGCCCAGCCAATGATTGAACACATGATTCTGCAGCAGCTGACGCGAGAGAATCAAAGGCTCTTTATAAAGGTCCGCTGGGGTAATGGCCTGTTTCTGTGCCAGCGGGTGATCCCAGCGCAGATAAATTCCCCATTGGTCATCAAAGGGAACCTAACGAACACCAAATCTATAGATGATTATATTAAAATATGTTATAATTATCTGTAGAGAGGGGGAAGTCCACATGTTTGCAAAAGATGTTCTTCGCATCTTGCAGGTTTCTAGGCCGACACTCACGAAGTACGTCAAGACAGGGATTATCCGTGTCCATGTCATGCCGAACGGCCACTACGACTACAACGAGGAAGATGTCTACAAGTTCCTCAACAAAGACGTGAAGCGCAAGACCTACATCTATGCCCGTGTCTCTACGCCAAAGCAGAAGCCTGACCTCAAGAACCAGATCCAGCTGCTCAAGCAGTTCTGCTTTGCAAATGGCTATACCATCAACGGTGTATTCTCAGATATCGCCAGCGGTATCAGCTTCGAGAAGAGGAAGGGATTGTTCGCTCTGTTAGACGATGTCCTTGCGGGGCGTGTCGAGCGTGTGGTCGTGACGTACAAGGACAGATTGTCGCGCGTCGGCTACGACTTATTCTACTATCTGTTTCAGAAGTACAACTGTGAGATTGTCGTCATGAGCGAAGTCGGGTCCGAAAAGCTTGACTCGCAGGAAATCTTTGAAGAAATCGTGAATCTGCTGCATTGCTACTCTATGAAGCTGTATTCCAGTCGCAAAAGACTGCGGAAGATCAAGGAGGCGATAGAGGATGATGAAACGAGTGGAACACCACCGGCTTAAACCATCGTCACCGTTCTATGCCATGTTGCGTGAATTCTGTCATCGTTCCAAGAACCTCTACAATCATGGAAACTTCCTGATCCGTCAGGCGTTCATCAAGGATAGCAAATGGCTGCGCTATGGCGAAGTCGACCGTTTGCTGAAAGGTGACGCAGACTACCCCGACTATCGGGAGATGCCGACTGCGCAGACGGCGCAGCAGACACTCCGCATTTTAGATAAGAACTGGACATCGTTCTTCGCGGCCATCAAGGACTGGAAGGCCCATCCCGAGAAGTACAAGGGACGGCCAAAACTGCCGAAGTACAAGCCGAAGGATGGCTATTTCCCGCTGGTGCTGACAAACCAGAACTGCAAGCTCAAGGACGGAATCATCCGTTTTCCCAGGACCTTCCAAGGGTTCACGGTAAAGGCCGTCTTTGTCAGTCAGCCTGATGCTATATTCAAACAGGCACGCATCATCCCGCATAGCGGAGAGATTTGCATAGAACTCGTCTATGAGATTTCCGAGGTCGAAGAGAAAGCAGACAATGGAACGTATGCCGCTATCGACATCGGCGTCGACAATCTCGCGGCACTAGCCTGGAATACAGGCGAGCGACCTGTCCTGCTCAAGGGGACGCCGCTCAAGTCAGTCAACCAGTACTACAACAAGCAGATGGCCAAGCGTAGAAGCATCTGTGAGCGGATGAATGGACGCCATTCATCGAAGCGAATCGCGCGGCTCACAGTGAAGCGGAACCGCAAGGTCGAGGATTACCTGCACAAAGCGAGTCGCAAGGTCATCGACTTGTGCGCGGGGCAGGACGTGTCGGTACTGGTCATCGGCAAGAATAAGGGCTGGAAACAGGAAGCGAATCTTGGGCGCAAAGTCAACCAGAGCTTTGTGCAGCTGCCTTTCGCCCGCTTCATCCAGATGCTCCAGTACAAGGCCGAGTCAATCGGCATGAAGGTTGCGCTGACGGAGGAGAGCTATACAAGTGGCACCTCCTTCTTGGATGACGAGGCACCGGTCAAAGCCTGCTATGACAAATCACGCCGGGTTCATCGCGGCCTGTTCTTGGCAAACGATGGCCAACGCATCAATGCCGATGTCAATGGTGCCTACCAGATCATGCGAAAAGTATTCCCGAATGTGAACGCAGACGGGATAGAGGGCGTAGCGTTGCGCCCAGCTGTAGTAACTCTTTCGATGAGCGCTCGTCGCAGCTCCGGCTGTGCCTGATGCGAGAAAGAGTGAACAGCGAAATTTATTAAAAATACGAATATCATTATTGGTTATTTATAATAAATATAACGTCAACCGTCATCTTCTTCTGAACATCCATCATCTGCCGCCTCCTTCTGCTTTTTCAGCTTCTTGAGTGCCTTTTGCTGCTCGCGCCGCATCTTGAAGAAGCGCTTCATGATGCCCGCACATTCTTCCTGCAGCACGCCGGCCGTGATTTCCGGACGATGGTTGAGCGTCGGATTGCCCGGGATGTTGAACACCGATTCACAGGCCCCGGCCCTCACATCCGTGCTGCCGTAGACGACGCGGTCGACGCGGCTCATGACGATGGCACCGGCGCACATCGGGCACGGTTCAATCGTCACGTAGAGCGTCAGGCCCGAAAGACGCCAGCGGTCAAGACTTTTGCAGGCCTCGCGTATCGCGATCATCTCGGCGTGCGCCGTCGCATCGTGCCAGACCTCGCGCATGTTGTGGCCGCGCGCGACGACCTCGCCCTCACTGTCGACGAGTACCGCGCCGATCGGCACCTCCTCAAGGTCATACGCCTTCTGCGCCTCCTCGAGCGCCAGTCTCATGTAGTAGGCATCATCGTGCATCAGACATCCCCCTGTTCTTCTCACCATTTTATTCTCAATACGAACATCATAGCGCAGCCCGCCCTCCACCGTCAACTGGACACAAAAAAGCTCCTGCCGAAGCAGGAGCTTTCTTTATGCGATTGCAATTGCAGGAGGCAATTATTTGAGGGCATCGCCGAGTTTTGCGTTCGTGTTGCGAGCAGCCTGAACGCTCTCTTCGAATTTAGCCTTCTCCTCGCCATCGAGCTTGATCTCGACGATCTTCTCGAGGCCGTTCTTGCCGAGGATGCACGGTACGCCGATGCAGAGGTCCTTCTCGCCATACTCGCCTTCGAGGTAGACGCAGCACGGGATAAGCTTCTTGGCATCGAGGGCGATGGCTTCAACCATCGTAGCAGCTGCAGCGCCCGGTGCAATCCAAGCGGACGTGCCGAGAAGCTTCGTCAGCGTAGCGCCGCCGACCTTCGTCTGAGCGACAACGTCGTCGAGTGCTTCCTTGCTCAGGAGCTGCGTTACAGGGATGCCGCGCAGCGTTGCATAGCTGACGAGCGGAACCATCGTCTTGTCACTGTGGCCGCCGATGACCATGCCATCAACGTCAGCCGGCGTAGCCGGATAGCCAGCCTTCGTCAGAGCCTGTGCGAGGAAATAACGGAAACGGCTGCTGTCGAGCATGCCGCCCTGGCCGAGGATGCGGTTGCGCGGAAGCTTCGTGTCCTTGAGCGTCAGGAACGTCATAGCATCCATCGGGTTGGAGATGATGATGAAGTAAGCATTCGGGGAATACTTGAGGGCCTGGTCAACAACGCTCTTGACGATCTTAGCGTTGACGCCGATGAGATCCTCACGGCTCATGCCCGGTTTGCGCGGCATACCAGACGTGACAACGACAACATCAGAACCAGCCGTCGGAGCATAACCTTCCGGATCGTTCGGCAGAGCCGTAACGCCCGTTACCGTCGTGTCAAAGTTCAGCATGTGAGCCGTCTGCATGATATCCATGGCCTTGCCCTGCGGAACGCCTTCCTTGATATCAACGAGAACAACCTCGCTGCAGAACTTCTTCGTAGCAAGAACGTTTGCGACCGTTGCACCAACATTACCTGCACCAACAACTGTTACCTTCATAATAAATTGCCTCCTTATAGTTTGAAAGCGACATTCTGAGCAACCTGTCAGAAACCGCCTTCGGAATGCCAACAAAGTATGCATCAGACTTATGATTCATTACGTGTAAATTATAGCAAAGTAACATCAAAAAATCAATGCATTCTGTGTACATTTTATTGCGGCATTAGCATAATTTATTCATGACGTGTGATTCCAATCGGTCATGAATGGCTGAAAGACGCGCCGCATAAGGGAATGATGCAAAAAAGGGGAGAGAAACCACCCGGTCTCCCTCCCCTTGCGCATGCCTGCTTCACGACACGGCAGCACGGCCATCAGGACTGCTGTTCTTCGAACATGTCCTTGCCGACGCCGCAGAGCGGGCAGACGAAATCATCCGGCAGATCCGCAAACGGAACGCCCGGTGCGAGATCGTAATCCGGATCGCCCTTTGCCTCGTCGTAAATCCAGCCACAGACCGTGCAAACCCAAACTTTCATCAGAAAAGCCTCCTTTTGACTTTTGATTCCATACACTAAATACTTCTACAAGCCTTTAATTCGCGATGCTCCCGCCATTCTCCTGCTTGCCATCGCGAAATTTTTTGCAGGAAAGAATGATTTTCGTGTAGACCTCGTAGGGAATGGCCATATTGCCCGCGATGCCGTGGCCCATCTCGATCTGCGGGCGGTTGCTGCCATGGAAGTCTGTGCCGCCTGTCGTGAGCAGATGGTACTTCTCAATCATATGCGCGGCAAAGTCGGCGTCCTCCTGCGTGTAGTTCGGGTACCAGCGCTCCATGCCATCGAGGCCCATCGCGTGCAGGCGCGCGATTGCCGCTTCCTGCTCGGCGCGCGAGAGGCCCTTGAGGCCGATCTTCTTGTGGAAGTGTGCGAGAGATGTCACGCCGCCTGCCTCATGGATGACGGGCAGTGCCTCCTCCACCGGCATATTCTGGTCGAGGCCGAGCTCTCTGACCGCCGGATCGAGGTAGTGATCCCAGAGCGGCTGCGCCCTGTCGTAGAGGTGCAGCGAGACGAGGTAGCGCATGATGGCGTAGCGGTCGAGCACCTCGCCATAGGCGAACGGGCGGACTTTCGCCAAGGAGATGTCGATGCCCTTGGCGCGCACGTAGTCGATGATCTCAGGGATTTTCCCCTCCTTGACGCGGCGGATCTCAGCGTAGAGCTGGCGGAAGCTCGGATGGTCCGCATCGAAGCCCAGGCAGACAATGTGGAGCTTGCGATCCATGAAGTCGGCCGTGAGCTCCATGCCGTTCAGGAAATCCAGCCCCTGCTCCCTGGCGGCGGCAGCGGCCTCCTCATTGCCCGCGATGTTGTCGTGGTCTGTCAGCGCAAAGGCTGAGAGGCCAACTTCTTTCGCGTGATGCGCGAGCTCGCGCGGTGAATAACTGCCGTCCGAGACAAGAGAGTGGACGTGCAGATCGATGATGTTCATAATTTCTTTATTCCTTTCCATTGGCGCCATCTGCATGATAGCGCGTCATGTCACGCTGTGCCTGAAAAAAATGATAGACTGCCTCGGCCGCGGGGCGGTTCATGCCCGGCGCCTGCTGCAGTTCCTCAACGCTCGCCTCGCGGATGCGCGCAATCGTGCCGAAGTGGCTGCGCAGCGCCTGGCGCCTTTTGGGGCCGATGCCGACAATGTGGTCGAGGATGGAGACGAGATTGCGCTTGCCGCGCAATTTGCGGTGGTATGTGATGGCGAAACGGTGCGCCTCGTCGCGGATGCGCTCGATGAGGTAGAGCGCCTGACTGTGGCGCGGCAGCACGACAGGCTCGCTCTCGCCCTCCGTGAAGACGAGCTCGAACTGCTTGGCGAGTCCGACGACCGGTACGTCCTTGTGGCCGCCCGCCCCGCGGATGATCTCGAGTGCCGAAGAAAGCTGTCCCTTGCCGCCGTCGATGACGATGAGGTCCGGCAGTTCTTCTTCGGGCAGTCCGACATAGCGGCGCGTCGTGACCTCCCGCATCGAGAGGAAGTCATCCGGCTTGCCCTCCGTGCTCTGGATCTTGAAGCGGCGATAGTCCGACTTCTTGGGCAGGCCGCCCTCGAAGACGACCATCGAGGCGACAGTCTCCGACCCCTGGATGTGCGAGATATCGAAGCACTCCATGCGGTAGGGCATCTTCTTGAGCCCGAGATAGCGGCCGAGCTCGCGCACGGCACCCATCGTCTTCTCGTCGGCCTGCTTGATGCGCGCGGCTTCGTCCGAGAGGTACTTCTCGGCATTGCTCTCGGCCATCGCGACGATGTCGCGCTTCGTGCCGCGCTGCGGCACGAGGAGCTGCACCTTATTGCCGTGCTTCTTCTCGGTCAGCCAGCTCTCGAG
The DNA here is from genome assembly GCF_002395285.1 of Mitsuokella sp. UBA4253. NCBI lineage: Bacteria > Bacillati > Bacillota > Negativicutes > Selenomonadales > Selenomonadaceae > Mitsuokella > Mitsuokella sp. UBA4253. The sequence continues at coordinate 16,639 of NZ_DGWR01000012.1, forward strand.
GAGCGCCCGCTCCTCCTCTGCGATGGCCAGCGGCAACAGGACCTCGCGCGGCACGAAGGCCGCCCGATGGTAGTACTGCGAGAGGAACGCCGCGAGGATGTCGGCGTCGCTCTCCTCCTCGCTGCCCTGCAAGAGGAAGTGCTCGCGCCCGATCATCTTGCCCGCGCGGATGAAGAATACCTGGACGCAGACGCCGATCTCCGAGCGCGCGATGCCGATCGCGTCCTGGTCGCCAGCGCCCGTGACGATATTCTGCTTCTCGGCGATCTTCTGCACGGCGCGAAGCTGGTCCCGCAGACGCGCCGCCGTCTCGAAGTGGAAGGCCGCGGCCGCCTGCTCCATGCGGAATTTCAATTCGCGCTCCACGTCCTCCGTGCGCCCCTCGAGGAAGAGCAGGACGGCGCGGATCATCGCCGCGTAATCCTCCTGCGTCACCTTGCCGGCGCACGGCGCGAGACAGCGCTTGATGTGATACTCGAGGCACGGGCGGTCCTGCAGGTGGCGGCAGGTGCGCAGCGGGAAGAGGCGGCGCAGGAGCTTCAAGCTCTGGTGCACGGCCGTGACGTCCGTATAGGGGCCGAAGTAGCGCGAGCCGTCCTTCGTCACGCGGTGCGTCAGGAAGACGCGCGGGTACTCCTCCTGCACCGTGACCTTGACGTACGGGTAGCTCTTGTCGTCCTTGAGGCTGATGTTGTAGTGCGGGCGATGCTTCTTGATGAGGTTGCACTCGAGGATCAGCGCCTCGACTTCTGAGTGCGTCATGATGATCTCAAAATCCGCGATATGCGAGACCATTGCCTTGACCTTCGGCGAGTGGTTCTTGTTGTGCTGGAAGTACTGGCGCACGCGGTTCTTGAGGACGACCGCCTTGCCGACGTAGATGATGCGGCCCGACGCGTCCTTCATGATGTAGACGCCGGGGCTGTCCGGCAGCAGCTTGAGTTTCTCTGCGACAATGTCCGTCAATCGCTCACGACCTTTCTTAAACTGCATGGTTGAAATTCATTCCATTATACCGCAAATCCCACGGGGATTCCATGAGGGAATATTGCATTTCCGCGGTGCATGTGATAAAATCAAGGCAGATTTGGAATTAGCAGCTGGTTATAATATCTGCTATCGTAATACTGTGATTCAGGAGGGATTTTCCCATGTTCAAACGCGTTCTGATCGCCAACCGCGGCGAGATTGCCGTGCGCATCATCCGCGCCTGCGAGGAGCTCGACATCGAGACGGTCGCCATCTTCTCGGAAGCAGACGAGAATGCACTTCACGTACAGCTGGCCGACCACGCCGTCTGCGTCGGCGGCGCCGATGCCACGGACAGCTACTTAAACAAGGACTCGATCCTGCGCGCAGCGCTCGAGACGGGCGCTGACGCCATCCACCCGGGCTACGGCTTCCTCTCGGAGGATGCAGACTTCGCCCAGCAGGTCACCGAGCACGGCATCACCTGGATCGGACCGATGCCGGAGACGATCCGCCTCGTCGGCGACAAGGATGTCGCCCGCGCCTCCATGCAGCCGTCCGGCATCCCGATGGCCAAGGGCAGCGATCCGCTCAAGAACAACAAAGAGGCTGTCAAGGCGGCCAAGGAAGTCGGCTACCCCGTCATCCTCAAGCCGGTCTCGGGCGGCGGCGGCAAGGGCATGTATGTCGCACACGATGAGGACGAGCTCAAGGACATCCTCGACACACTCGTCGACCTCAAGAAGATCAACTACTACTTCGAGCACTACATCGAGCGTTCGCGCCACATCGAAGTCCAGATTGTCGCCGACAACTACGGCGAGGTCATCCACCTCGGCGAGCGCGAGTGCTCCATCCAGCGCCGCAACCAGAAGCTCCTCGAGGAGTCGCCGTCGATCGCGCTGACGCACGAGATGCGCAAGCAGGTCGGCACGCTGGCCGTCAAGGCCGCCAAGAGCGTCCACTACTCCAACGTCGGCACGGTCGAGTTCCTCCTGGACCTCAAGGATAACCAGTTCTACTTCATGGAGATCAACCCGCGCATCCAGGTCGAGCACGGCGTCACGGAAGAAGTCACGGGCATCGACATCGTGCGCACGCAGATTCGCATCGCTGCCGGCGAGCCGCTCGACATCACGCAGGCCGACGTCCACTTCCAGGGCCATGCCATCGAGTGCCGCATCAACGCCGAGGACCCGGACAACAACTTCATGCCGTCGCCAGGCCAGATCACGTTCCTGCACGAGCCGAGCGGCCCGCGCGTCCGCTTCGATTCGGGCGTGACGGCCGGCCTCTCGATCGAGCCGTACTACGACTCGATGATCGCGAAGCTCATCGTCCACGGCCGCACGCGCGGCGACGCCATCAAGATCATGCAGCGCGCGCTCAAGGAGTTCCGCATCGACGGTGTCAAGACGACAATCTCCCTGCACCAGAAGATCCTCAGCGACAGCTACTTCCGCACAGGCAATATCGATACGCAGTTCATCAAGAAGCGCATCGCCACCTACGAAGCACAGAAGGGCAACGGCAAGAACTACTTTGCCTGAGCCATGCCCCATAAAAAAAGGAGCCCCAAAGGGGGCTCTTTTTTTTATGGGCTCATGGCTCAAAGAGCGGACAGGAGCTTCTCCGCCTTCTCGCGCCAGTCTGCGGGGCAGATGGCGCTGCCCTGGCACGACTCGGGGCGTCCGCCGCCGCGGCCGCCGAAGGCTTCGTTGACGGTGCGGATGACCTGCTGACAGCTCAGCTCAGCGCCGTCCGTCGCAAGGAACATGTAGTTGAGGCGCTCGCCGTTCTGATAGAAGATGGCGGAGAAGGCTTCAGGGATCTCGCCGAGGCGCTTGGCGAGTGCCTTGGCCTCCTTCGGCGTCATGTCGGACTCGAGGAAGACGAATTTCGCATGGCCCGCCTCTGTCGTGGCCGGATGCGCCTTCATCTCCTCGATGCGGTACTCCAGGAGCTTGCCCGTGCACTCCGTCAGGCGCTCGCCGAGCTCCTTCTTCTCCTGCTGCAGGCGTGCGACGCCTTCTGGCAGCTCCGTCTCCTTGATGGACAGGAGGTTTGAGGCGTCGAGAGCTGCGAGCATGTACTGCTCGACGCGCTCGAGCGCCTCCCTGCCGCAGAGGAAGCTGATGCGCGAGCCTTCCTTGTGCTTCTCGACCTTGAATATCTTGACGAGTCCGACCATGCCGCTCGACGTCGGATGCGTGCCGCAGCAGGTGCAGGAGTCACTGCCCTCCACCGTGACGATGCGCAGGATCCCCGTGAGCTTATCGTTGAACTTGCGCAGGTTCATCTTCGCGGCCTCTTCGGCAGGTACGAGCTTCGTCGTAATGGGACGGTCCTCCTGGATCTCGCGGTTCGTGAAGCGCTCCGCCTGCAGGGCCTGCTGCCAGTCGACTTCCCTGTCGAGATCGATGCCGACCATGTCCGCGCTCATGTGGAAGCCCACATTGTGGGCGCCGAAGAGCTTGTAGAAGGCGTACGAGAGCATGTGCTCGCCGCAGTGCTGCTGCATGTGGTCGAAGCGGACAGGCCAGTCGAGCTTTGCCACTACCTTCGTGCCCGGCTCCAAGGGCTCCTTCGTCTCGTGGAAGATCTCGCCCGCCTTCTCGTGGACGTGCTTGACAGGAAGCGCCTTCTCCCCTGCCGTCAGTGTGCCCGTGTCGCTGAGCTGGCCGCCGCCCTCCGGGAAGAAGACCGTCTGGTCGAGCACGACAGCATAGCCTCCATGATACGGCTCGGTGCGCACGACTACAGCCTCACATTCTCTCTGCATGACATTCTCGTCGAATAAACGCTTTGTCTCCACGTTAACCCTTCCTTTCTCAAAAGCTTATCTCTCACCATCGTCTATCAATTTCTTTACGGCCTCCTGTGCGCCGAGCAAGAGGATGGAGTCCTCTGCCTGCAGCAGCGTCTTCGGCGTGATCTCCACGTCGAGACTGCCCTCGTGCTTGATGCCGAGGACATTGACGTGGTGGATGCGGCGGATGTCGAGATCGCCGACGGTGTGGCCCGCCCAGATCTCCGGCATCGCGATCTCGTAGATGGCGTAATTCTTGCTGAGCTCGAAGTAGTCGAGCAGGTGGTCCGAGCCGCAGCGGATGGCCGTCCAGAGGGCCAGCTGCTTCTCGGGGTAGACGACCTCGTCGGCACCGTTGCGCAGCAGGAATTTCTCGTGGATGCTGCTCGAGGCACGCGCGACGATGTATTTCGCGCCGAGCTCGCGCAGGCGCAGCGTCGTCTCCAAGGAGCTCTGGAAGTCGTCGCCGATGGCGACGATGCAGGCGTCGAAGTTGCGCACGCCGAGCGACTCGAGGAAGTGCCCGTCCGTGCTGTCCGCGATCAGCGCGCTGTTCGTGTAGGGCAGCACCTCATTGACGAGCTCCTCATTCTTGTCCACCGCCATGATCTCGTGGTGCATCGCGTGGAGCTTGCGCGCGACATGGCGGCCATAGCGGCCGAGGCCGATCAGTAATATGGATTTCATGGTTTCATCTACCTCACGTAACGCATGGAAGAAATAGCATCAGGGCACAGCCCGGTCAGCCGACGGTCAATCTCCCCTCTGGCAGGCGGCACGGCACGGCCTTCTTGCGCTTGTGCAGCGCGTATATCATCGTCAGGGCCCCGACGCGGCCGAAGTACATCAAGAACATCAGCATGATTTGCGACAGAGGCGACAATTTCTCCGTCAGGCCGATGGACAGTCCGACTGTCCCGAGCGCCGACGAGACTTCGACCATCGCATCGATCATCGGAGCACGGTCGAGGTAGCCGATGGCGATGCTCGCGCCGAAGAACAAGAAGAGGTACATGACGAAGATGGCCAGCGCATGGCGCACCGTCTCCGTCGGGATGCGGCGCGACTGGCACTCCACATCGCCGCGCATGCGCAGGACGGATACCATCGTCATGAACAGGGCAAAGGCCGTCGTCGTCTTGATGCCGCCGGCCGTCGAACCCGGCGCGCCGCCCGTCAGCATCAGGATGATCATGATGCAGCGGCTCCCCTCGCTCAAGGTTTCGATGTCCATCGTATTGAATCCTGCCGTGCGTGTCGTGACCGACTGGAAGAGCGCCTGCCAGCCGCTTATGGGCTCCTGCGTGAAAAAGAGGAGCGCCGGCACGGCGACGAGCAGGGCCGTCATCAGGAGGATGATGCGCGTCTGGAACGTCCACTTGCGCCAGTGCAGACGATTGACCGAGAAGTCGGCCCATGTCAGGAAGCCCAGGCCGCCGGCCACGATGAGCCCCATGATGGTCAGATTGACGAGCGGATCGCCCGCATAGGCCATCAGCGAGCCGCCGCCGCGCGAGCTCATGAGGTCGAAGCCGGCGTTGCAGAACGCCGAGACGGAGTGGAAGATCGCCATCCAGATGCCCTGCAGCCAGCCGTAATCGCGCGCGAAGTGCGGCCAAAGCAGACAGGCGCCCAAGAGCTCCGTGCCGGCCGTGAACTTCAGGACGAAGCGCAGCATGCGCACGATGCCGCCGATCTGCTGCGCCGAGATGGCGTCCTGCATCGTGCTGCGCTGCATGAGACTGACGTGCTGGCCCATGCCGACCGTGATGGCGACAGCCATCGTCACAACGCCGAGGCCCCCGACCTGGATGAGGAGCAGGATGACGAGCTGGCCGAACGACGACCAGTAGGCCGCCGTGTCGACGACCGTCAGCCCCGTCACGCACGAGGCCGAGACGGCTGTGAAGCAGGCAGTCAGCAGCGCCGCCCCCTGCCCGTCCTGCGTCGCCCAGGGCGTCATCAAGAGAAGCGTCCCCGTGCCGATCAGGAAGGCGAAGCTCAGCACGATGATCTGGAACGATGAGAGCCGCTGCAGCAAGGAAAAGATATTCATGGAACTCCTCCAACATATAAAAACAGGCAGCATCAAAGATGCTGCCTGTCGTCTTTGGCTGGTGCGGATGAAGGGGCTCGAACCCATACGCCTTGCGGCACTGGATCCTAAATCCAGCGCGTCTGCCAGTTCCGCCACATCCGCTCAAATCAACGAGGACTATTATACCATATCCTCAAATTCGCTGTCAATTTCTAAGAATCGCTCAGAGCCAGGAGAGCGGTCTCTCAAAGAGGCCGACAAGCCACGAGCCGAGGCTGAAGCCCTCGGGCACGTCATCGGCCACCATGTCGACGCGGCCGATCTCCTCGCCGTCGTACGTGAGGATGGCGCCGCCGACGACCTGGCCGGATGCGACGGGCGCGCTGATGACCGCCGGCACATCATATGTCACCTTGACATGGCTCGCCTCCTCGCCCGGCAAGAGCGGGTACTCGATGTCGGTCGCCGGGCGCACGACGGTGCGCGCTGCCGTGCCGTCCTTGACCCAGATGTGGCGCGAGGCCTCCTTGATCGTCGGACCCTTGACGAGCGTCACACTCGCGAAGCCGTAGTCGAGGATCTTCCGCATATCGGAGAAGCGCGTCGTTTCATCTGGCGCCTTCATCAAGACGGCGATGAGGTGCACGCCCTGGCGCTCGGCCGAAGCCGCAAGGCAGCCGCCCGCGGCACGCGTCCAGCCCGTCTTGACGCCCGTGATACCTTCGTAGCGGTCAAGCAGCTCATTCGTGTTCTCGGCCATGAGCGTCTTTCCGGACGGTGCGATCCAGGTGACGCGGCGCTCCTTCTGGCGCACGAAGTCGCGGAAGACGGGATTCTTCATCGCGTACTGCGCGAGGCGCGCCATGTCGTGCGGCGTCGAGTAGTGGTTGGGGTCTGTAAGGCCATTCGGATTGGCGAAGTGCGTGTTTTGCATGCCGATCTCCTGCGCCTTCTCGTTCATGCGCTCGGCAAAGACGGCCGCGCTGCCGTCGATGTGCTCGGCAATGGCGACAGCCGCCCCGTTGTCGGACACCATCATCATGCCGCGCATGAGCTCTTCCGCCGTCAGGACGTCGCCGCGCGCGATGTGCAGCGGCAGATCCTCCGTGCTGGCCGCCGCCTGCGAGATCGTGACCTTCGCGTCGGGCGGCATGAGCTGGATGCCCAAAAGGCATGTCATCATCTTCGTCATGCTGGCCGGATAATGGCGCTCCTCGCCGTTCTTCGACCAGAGCACGCGGCCCGTGTCGGCATCAATGAGGATGGCGGCCTCCGCCTGTATGTCAGGCTCCGCTGCAGCAGCCTCGCCCATCCGTGCCACAGACGGCAGCACGACGGCGAGCGCGAGCAGGAAGACGAGGCCTATCTTATGAATATGCGGCAGGATTCTCAAAGAATCACCCTTCCCTTCCATGATTGATTCCCGATTACTGCGGGGATTACCGTCTCATTATAGCACGGATACGGGACAGATGGAACGGACAGCAGTGGTTCGGCCTCACGATTCGCGCGGCATGGCCAGGCGCAGGGCGTCGCCTATCGTCTCGGCGCCGTAGAGCGCGATGCCCTCGACGCTGCCCTTGAGCTGACGGTAGTTCTTCATCGGCAGCACAACGTGCGTGAAGCCGAGGCGGCGTGCCTCGTTGATGCGCAGGTCGGCCTGGCTCACGGCGCGGACCTCGCCCGACAGTCCGACTTCGCCGAAGACGATCGTCTTCGGACGCAGCAGGCGGTTCGCAAAGCTCGAGGCCATGGCGACACAGATGCCGAGGTCGGCCGCCGGCTCGTCGATGCGGATGCCGCCGGCCACCTTGACGTAGACGTCGCAGGCACCGACCGACAGGTGGACGCGCTTCTCGAGCACGGCCAAGAGGAGCTGGATGCGCTTGATGTCGACGGAGTCGGCCGTGCGGCGCGGCGGCACGTAGGGCGTCGGGGCGACGAGCGCCTGCAGCTCGACGAGCAGCGGCCGCGTGCCCTCGACGGTCGGGATGATGACCGTGCCTGTGTCCTGCTCGCGGTCCGACAGGAAGAGCTTCGAGGCATCGGGCACGTCGACGAGCCCGACGTCGCGCATCTCAAAGAGGCCGAGCTCATTCGTGCTGCCGAAGCGGTTCTTGACGGCGCGCAGCACGCGGTACTCGGCATTGCGCTCGCCCTCGAAGTAGAGCACCGTGTCGACGATGTGCTCGAGGACGCGCGGACCGGCCAGCGTGCCGTCCTTTGTCACATGGCCGATGACGAAGGCGGCAATGCCGTTCGTCTTGGCGATGCGCAGGAGGTCGACGGCGCACTCGCGCACCTGCGAGACGCTGCCCGGCGCGCTCTGCACGTCGGGCTTGAGGATGGTCTGGATGGAGTCGATGACGAGGAGTTCCGGCTTGAGATTCTCCACATGCGTCTCGATCGTCTCAAGGTTCGTCTCGCTGACGACGAAGAGCGTGTCGGCAAGCGCCTGCAGGCGGTCGGCGCGCATGCGGACCTGGCGCGTGCTCTCCTCGCCCGTCACATAGAGGACTTTCTTGCCCTGGCGCGCGACGTCGGCGCAGACGCGCAGTGTCAGGCTCGACTTGCCGACGCCCGGATCGCCGACAATCAGGACCATCGAGCCCGGGATGATGCCGCCGCCGAGCACGCGGTCGAGCTCACCGGAGCCTGTCAAAAAGCGCGGCATGTCCTCGATCTTGACCTCCGCGATCGGCTGCGGCTTCTGGGCATCTGAAAGGCCGAGGCGCAGGCCGCCCTTCGCGCTCTCCGGTGCGATTGTCTCCTCGACGAGCGTATTCCAGGCACCACAGCCCGGACAGCGCCCCATCCACTTGGGTGTATCGTAGCCGCACTCCTGGCAGACGTAGACGGTTTTCTTCTTCTTTGGCACGACGCCACCTCCTATGATCGATCAGCCATATCTCATTTCCCTATGTTACATTCAGCCATTCAGCGCTGCAGAAAGCGCCTGAGCAGACGGATGGTCCACCGCCCGAGCCAGGCGATGGACCATATGGCGTTCAGGATGAAGTTCTGCAGCCTTGCCCAGAATCCTTTTGGGCGAAGCGTATTCTTCCGCACCGTCACGCCTCCGTCGTCTTGGACACTGCCTTCTCTTTGGCCTTCTCCTTATCCTTGCGCACAAAGTCGAGCTTGGCGCCGCTCTTGCGCACCTGGATCGTGTCGCCGCGGCGGAAATCGCGCGCGAGCAGGTGCTCGGCGATCTCATCCTCGATGAGCTTCTGGATGGCGCGCTTCAGGGGACGTGCGCCGTACTTGAAGTCCGTGCCCTTCTCGACGAGCATGCTCTTGGCGGCCGGGCTGACCTCGAGGCGGATCTCCTTGTCGGCGAGGCGCTCGCGGACATCGCGCAAGAGGATGTCGATGATCTTCGAGAGCTCTTCGCGGCCGAGCGGGTGGAAGACGATGAGCTCATCGATGCGGTTGAGGAATTCCGGCTTGAAGATGTGGCGCACTTCTTCGAGCACGCGCTTCTTGGCCGCCTCCTCTGCCTCCTGCTTCTCATCGCCCGAGCCGACGGCAAAGCCGAGGGCAGGAGCACTCTTCTTCAAGAGGCTTGCACCGGCGTTGCTCGTCATGATGATGACGGTGTTGCGGAAATCGACCGTGCGGCCCTGGCCGTCCGTCAGGCGGCCATCGTCGAGGACCTGCAGCAGCACGTTGAAGATGTCGGGATGTGCCTTCTCGATCTCGTCGAGCAGGATGATGGAGTACGGCTTGCGGCGCACAGCGTCCGTGAGCTGGCCGCCCTCTTCGTAACCGACGTAGCCAGGAGGCGCGCCGACCATGCGCGAGACGGCGTACTTCTCCATGTACTCCGACATGTCGAAGCGGATGATGGCGTCCTCCGTGCCGAAGAGAGCCTCCGAGAGCGCCTTGGCAAGCTCTGTCTTGCCGACGCCCGTCGGGCCGAGGAACAGGAAAGAGCCGATCGGGCGCTTCGGGTCCTTGAGGCCGGCCCGCGCGCGGCGGATGGCCTTGCTGACGGCCTCGACAGCCTCTTTCTGTCCGACGACGCGGCGCGAGAGGATCTTCTCCATGTGCAGCAGGCGGTCGGACTCCTTCGCCGCAATCTGGCGCACAGGCACGCCCGTCCACTGCGCGACGACGTCGGCGATGTCGTCGGCCGTGACCGTGATGCGGCTCTTGCCGCGCTTCTCGAACCGGCGCTTAGCCTCTTCGAGCTCTTCCTTGACCTTCTGCTCATCATCGCGGATCTTGGCCGCGCGCTCGTAGTCCTGCGCCGAGATGGCAGCTTCCTTCTCCACGCCGAGCTTCTCGAGGCGCGAGCGGATCTCCTGCAGCTTCTCCGGCTGGGCGACCTGCTTCATGCGAACCTTCGAGGCCGCTTCGTCCATGAGGTCGATGGCCTTGTCCGGAAGGAAGCGGTCGGTGATGTAGCGGTGCGAGAGGCGCACGGCCGCCTCGATGGCCGCGTCCTCGATATGGGCGCAGTGGAAGGCCTCGTACTTGGCGCGCAGGCCCATGAGGATCTTCTTGGCATCCTCGATGCCCGGCTCCTCTACGAGGATGGTCTGGAAGCGGCGCGAGAGCGCGGCATCCTTCTCGAGATGCTTCTTGTACTCGTCGAGCGTCGTCGCACCGATGATCTGGATCTCGCCGCGCGAAAGCGCCGGCTTCAAGATATTGGCGGCGTCGAGCGCGCCCTCTGCCGCACCCGCGCCGACGAGTGTGTGCATCTCATCGATGAAGAGGATGACCGAGCCGTCCTGACGCACCTCGTCGATGAGTCCCTTGAGGCGCTCCTCGAACTCGCCGCGGTACTTCGCGCCGGCGACGATTGAGGCGAGCGACAAGGAGATGACCTTCTTGTCCTGCAGCATGTACGGCACAGAGCCCTCGACGATGCGCTGCGCGAGTCCCTCGGCGATGGCCGTCTTGCCGACGCCCGGCTCGCCTAAGAGGATCGGGTTGTTCTTCGTGCGGCGCGCGAGGATCTGGATGACGCGCTGGATCTCCTTATCGCGGCCGATGACGGGATCCATGCGGTCTTCCTTGGCCATGTCGTTGAGGTTGCAGCCGTACTTCTTGAGGAGCTGCGGCGCCTGGCGCCCCTTGCCCTTCTCGGCGCGGCCCGGCTCGGGGCCGTCGCCCTCCGGATGCGGGTGGTCGATGCGGTCGAGCACCTCGTTCTGCAGGGCGTCGATATCGACGCCCATATTGGCGAGCAATTCTGCCGCCGCGCCCTCCGTCTCCTCTAAGAGCGAGAGCAGGATGTGCTCCGTGCCGATGTAGTTGTGGCCGAGCGTCTGCGCCTCCTCGATGGCCCCCTCCATGACGCGCTTGGCGCGCGGCGTGTAGTAGGGGTTGTCGGCCGGGTACTCGGCGTCGCCGGCGACCATCGTCTCGACGCGCTGCATGACGTCGTCGAAGCGCAGCCCGACGGCCTGCATAGCCGCCGCGGCGACGCTGCCCTCCTCGTGCAGCAGGCCTAGAAGCAGATGCTCCGTCCCGATATAATCTTGTTCGAGCTCACGCGAGGCGTATTGAGCGAACTCAATCGCCTTGATGGCGCGGCTCGTGAAGTGATTGCGATAATTCATTTTGGAACCTCCTGACTCCGGGTGTGGGTGAGCAGGGCATTGCGCACATGCTCGGCCCGCAGCCTGTCGATTTCATGCTTCGATAAATTCTCGTTCTCCGCGAGATTCTGCAAATAGCTCGTGCGGCTGCTGATGAGGATCTCTGCGTAGCAGTCCGGCGCGACCTCGTTGATGAGCTTGAGGTCGATGCCGAGGCGCACCTTCGACAAGAGCTCGAGCACTTCCTTCTCCGAGAGCAGCCTTGCGTAGCGCAGCGTGCCGTAGGAGCGCCAGACTTCGTCCTCGAGACGCTCCTTCATGTAGAGGGCCAGAGCCTTGCGCGCCTGGCGCTCGTGCGAGACAATCTCCATGACGGCCGTCTTGAGGTTCTCGAGGATCTCCTGCTCCGAGAAGCCGAGCGTCAGCTGGTTCGAGATCTGGAACAGGTTGCCGACGCTCTCCGTCTCGTCGCCGTAGACACTGCGGATGGCGAGGCCGAGCTGCGGCGAGATGTTCATGATGCTCTGGATGTTGCGCGTGAAGACGAGGCCCGGCAGGTGCAGCAGCACCGAGGCGCGCAGGCCCGTGCCGAGATTCGTCGGACACGAGGTCAGGTAGCCCATCTTCTCGTCAAAGGCGATGTCAACCTGCGACTCGACCATGTCGTCGATGTGCGAGGCGCGCGCAAAAGGCGTGTCGAGGTCGAGCCCCGGCGCCATGCACTGGATGCGCAGGTGGTCCTCTTCGTTGACCATGATGCTCGTCGCGCGGTCCGCCGTGATGAAGGCGATGCGGTGCTGCGGATTCTGGATGAAGTTGCGGCTGATGAGCTGCTTCTCGATGAGGACATCGCGCTGCAGGGGCGTGATGCGCTCGAGGTCGAGGAGGTCAAAGGCCTGCCCGAGATCCGCCGCGATGCCCGGCAAGAGCTTCTCGGCCTGCAGGCGAACCGCGGCGAGCTGGTTGAAGTCCGCGCGGTTCGGGAACGGGATTTCCTTGAAATTGCGCGCGAGGCGGACGCGGCTCGAGAGCACGACGTCGCTGTCCTTGCCCGAAGCGGCGAGCCACGAGAGGCTGCTGCTGCGCAGGAGTTCATTGACGGCCATCGCTCTCGCCCCCTTCCGTCTCCATGAGTTCATGCTCGAGCTGGCGGATCTTGTCGCGCAGCTCCGCGGCCTTCTCATACTCTTCCTGCGCAACGCACTCCTTGAGCGAGCTGCGCAGGCTCTCGATCGTGTGCTTCATCGTAAGCGTGCCGCCCGTGCGGTGCGGGATCTTGCCACTGTGCGTGCTCGACCCGTGGATACGGCGCAATAGCGGCTCGAGCTGGCGGCGGAACGTCGCGTAGCAGACGCTGCAGCCGATCTTGCCTGTCTGCTGGAAGTCGCGGTAACTCATGCCGCAGTTCGGGCAGACGAGCTCCGTCACCTTCTCCTGCTGCGGCTTCTCCCCCTGCGCCCCCGCACTGAAGACGCCCTTCAAAAAGTCGTTCATCGACACATTGCGATGTTTCTGGTTCTCCATGAGGAATTCGCCGTACTTGGCCGCGCATCTCTCACAGAGGTTCTTCTCGATCTTGCCGTCCGGCCCGATCTGTGTAATATGGACGACCGCGCGGTTGCGGCCGCAATCCTCACATAACATGATATTCCTCCTCTACTCTTTCGTTCCATGATGATGATGACTCTTCTCTGCATGACCCGTCAGTCGGCCGCATGGCAGCCGGCGGCCCTACGAGAATTTCTCCACCGTCAGCAACATGGATTTCAAGAGGTGGACGCGCTCCTTCGGCGTCATCCCCTCCGACTGGAAGACCGAGGACACGACCTGCATCATCAGGGCGGCCTCGCGGTTCGTGATCATCGCGTGCTGCAAGAGGTAGTGCACCATCGACTGGATGGTCGCGTAATCCGTCTCCTCCGTGATCTTGTCCATCATGTCCTGATAGACGAGATTCTTGAGCGGCACCTGCACGATGCGGATGTAGCCGCCGAGGCCGCGGCGCGACTCGACAGCAAAGCCCTTGGCCGGCGTGAAGCGCGTCGACAGCACGTAGCTGATCTGCGACGGCGCGCACGAGATCTCATCGGCGATATCCGTGCGGCGCAGTTCCACTTTGCCATCCTGTTTCGCAGCGAGCTGGCGCAGGATGTAAGCTTCAATAAGATCTGCAATATTACTCAAGATAATCACCTTCGTTTTTAAATTGACTATTTGACTATTATTACCTTTATTATATTTGTTTTTTTGACTTATTGCAAGAAAAAAGTCACCGCATGGCGAAAGCATCGCCGCGGTGACGCAGTTGGACAGAGTCGGACGAGCCGTCGGACCGTTCGACGATCCGGCAGTCAGCTGTCTATGCCGATGGCCTTGTCGACATCTTTGTAGAAGCTCTTGAAGATCTTGCGCAGGGCGTTGGCGTAGCGGTCGTCATCTTCTGCCGCGAGGCTGCGCGAGAGCACGACGCGGCCCGTGCGCGAGTCGACGAGCGAGAGGTCGGCCGCCGCGCGGTACCAGAAGCGGTAGTAGCCGTAGGAATCCGTGACCTCGGTCTTATAGTAGACGCGCTTGCCCTTGTGCTCATTTCCCTTGTCGTCGTACCACTTGAATTCCTCTTCGCGGTCCTTCACCGCGCTCGTCGAGGCTGTCGGCGGACACCAAGTCTCACCGCGCGCGTAGTCCGTGATGGCGCCCGTCACGTAGTAGCGGCCGCCTTTCGGCGCGTAGTCGGCCTTGACGCGCCGGAGGTCGTCGCCCGCCTCGTCCTTGTAGGCGTAGTAGATTGTCTTGATCGCGAATTCATCCTGCGAAGCGCTCCACGGCAGTTCGAGATTGCGGAAGCCGAGCGTCGGCGCACCGGCCGGCACATCCCGGTCGCGGTCCTTCTTGAGGCGGTTCCAGTCGCCCGTGAAATTCTTGGCGATCTGATCGAAGGCATGCCACTGGTCGACTCCGTAGTTGCGGTAATAGTCAATGAGCGTCATGGCCTCCTTGCCCGTCGCCGCGTCGTAGAGGCGAAAGTCCATGTCGAGCATCTGCAGCATCGAGTCGTGCGCCGGGATCAGGTGATTGGCGTACCAGCTGTGGTAGTTGCACTTCGACTTGTCGCCCTGCGGGCCGTTCTCGATGTCGTAGTACGATTCCATCTTGACAGTCGTCCATGTCGCCGGCGAGTGGTCGACGCGCTCCTGCTCGTAGCGGATGTGCGGCAAGAGGTATCCCTCTGCTCCCGTCGTGTCGTAGACGGCCTTCGCGCGGTCCGCCTCGCTGTCGAAGTGGCGCAAGAGCTCGCGGTAAGCAGGGTCGTCGCGCAGGATCTCGCGCTTCTCACGCTTCTTGTCGGCCGCCTTTGCGTCGCCCGGATCCTCGAACTTCATGAAGTTCGTCCGCTTGATGCGCTTGTTGATGCGCTTCGCGAGGGCGGCGTTGTAGCCCTGGAACTGGTCGACACGGCCGTCGGGCTCACTCAGGTAGCGTATCGGGAACAGGACGACTTTCTTAAACGACTTCGCCTGAACCTCCGCACTCTCATCCATCCAGATATTGCCCGCCGCCTCAGACGTCACAGGTGTCGCGAGCGGCAGCGCCGCTGCCAGCAGGAATCCCGCCGCCAGATTGCGCATCCATGTCCTTCTCTTCACACAAAATCCCCCTAATCTCATCATCTCATCACATAGCCTGCTTGAACTGGGCGGCAAGGTTGACGGCCGCATCTTCCAGGGCCGCGGCAATCGCATCCTCCTCGCCGCTGTCATGGCGATGCCAGACGGCGTTGTACGAAAGCTCCGCCTTGCGGCGGGAGTCTGCTTTCGTGACGAAGACGACCGCGCCCGTATGCGCGTCCACGACGCGCAGGGAAAGCTCTGCGTAGACCGGCTTGTCCTTCCCCGACAAGCCGAGCGCTCCGCTCTGCGCCTTGACGCTGCCGAGCGTTGTCAGATAGCCGAAGACATAGTAGTCGGCTTTGCCCGCCAGCTCCGGCACGATGTCGCCCGCACCGAGCGCCTCGACAAAGGCGGCCTCATCGCAGCGCGCTTTTGTCGACTGCGCGCCGAAGTCGTAGAGGTCGAACTTCGCCTCGCCCGCGAGCTCTGCGGTCAGCTGCTCGCGCGCGACCGTCAAGATCTCGGGCAGCGGCTCCTTGAGGTCCGTCAGCGTGATGTCCATCTTCTGGACGCGGCTCGTGAAGCCGACGATGGCGACGCGCGGCTTGGCGGCCTCCGCCGTCAGACTGCCGAAGGCGAGGACTGCCGTCAAAACGAGCAGCATAGCCGCAAAGCAGCGCCCGCCTCTCTCAATGAACCAACGATGTGCCATTGCCCTTCACCTCATCCAGTCCGTGCTTCTTGACATCGGCAGCGATGTCCTTGGCCGACGTCTCCATGACCTCGCCGAGCAGAGTATCGACATCCATGCCCTTGCCCGTCTTGCCGAGGCCGAAGTTGACCATCTGCGCCGTCTTCTTGTTCTCGATGTGCTTCTCGTAGACGCGGCCAGTCGCAGCGTTGACGAGGTAGTAGTCGAGCGAGGCGCTGAGCTTCTTGCCCTTCGTCTCGCGCTCCGTATGCGTCGCGAAGATGCTGTGCTTGAGGCGCACATCGAAGTCCTTGAGATTGACGAAGAGCAGGTACTTCGCGCCGTACTTCGCGGCAATGACTTCAGCCGTGCGCTGCTTGTCCGGCGAGAGGCGGTAGGATGCCTTGCTCTTCCGCCAAGCGGCCAGTCGCTCCTCCTGATGGAAGTAGGCCCGGCCCATCGCCATGTCCGCATAGTGCGCGAGCTTGGCCGCCGTGTAGCCGCGGTCGAACTGGTGGCCGTGGACGATGGCGTCCATGTGGATCTCCGACAGCTCCGCCGCCTCATCGCCGCTGCCGATCGCGTCGTGGCGGCCCTCCTCGTTCGTGAGGTCAGCCCGCCCGCTGACGGCAATGCCCTGCTGGCGCAGGGCCTCGGCCAGCTTGTCGACAAACGTCGCGCAGGCGTCCGCCTTGAGCTCGTAGTCGCCGTAGCTCTGCACCTCGCCGACAAAGACGCTGTCCCCTGCCGGCGTGCCGCCGAAAAGACCGGCGGCCTGAGCAGGCGTGCCCGTCAGTGGTAGGGCAAAGAGAAGGGCCGCGAGCAGGAATACATTCTTCCATGAAATCTGCATCGATTATCCTCCGTCAACACACGATAAACACGATACATGCGCTCAGCGCTTCGCCTTCTTCGCGCCCACCCTGCCGTCCATGCGCGCGAGCAGGCCGCGCGGGCCGTCGACGGCATCCGAGATGGCGTCTTCGAGCGCTTCATTGACCTGTTCCTTGTCAACCTCTTCCGTGCCAATGCGGATGAGGCCGAGCGGTGCCTTGACGAGCGTGTTGTTCTTGCGCGAGCGGCCCGTCGCCGCGAGCACGACCTGGCCTGTCTCTGTGTCGACGAGGCGCAGGCTGACGGTCGCCGTGACCTGGGCGCGCTTCGTGCCCGCGCCGACGACCGTCGTCTCCGAGCGGCGCGTCGTCACGCCGATGATGCTGCCCATGAGCAAGTACTGCGCGCCGTACTGATTGCCGATGGCAGGCGCCGTATCCTCATCGACGAGCCCGGATAAATCATGCGCATACTCATCGGTCAGCGCGCGTTGGCGCGTCCGGTCCAGCAGCTTGAAGCGGCCGCTGTCCAATAAGTCCGTATAGATGTACTCGACGGCTGCACCCATTTCGTCGCGGTCCCAGTCGAGCGAGATGAGTCCCCGATTCTCAAGCGGCAGGATGCCAACAGTCGGATGGCTCTTGAGACTGGCGGCCATGCACGTGCCCGCCATGAATGCAAAGCACATGAACAGCACGGCGATGATGCGCCCTGGTCGCCTGTTTGCTTTCTCGATCATAAACAATTCCCCTCTCTGGCGTATCGCTTACCACTCGTGAGTGCCAGCTTCCGACCCGAGATGGCGGAACTTCTCCTCGAGGCGCTCTGCGGCCTTAGAAGAAGCCTTCTCGGCGGCCTTGGCCCGGGCCGTCGCCTCGCTCGTGCCGACGCCCTTTGCCGCCGTGGTGAAGGTGCCGACGACTTCACCCGTCGCGGCGCGGATGACCTGGACCGTCAGGCGCGCACTGCCCGACTTGAGCTGCGTCTTGCGGTAACTGCCGTCCTCACCGTCAGGCAGCGAGATGTCCGTGGCCTGCGACTCGACGCTGCCGAGCACGAGGTAGTCGGCACCGAGCGACTGTCCGGCCGCCGTGCGCGAAGAAGCACTGCCGAGGCCGCTGAGGTCAAGGCCCGCCGTGCGCTCTGAGGCGACAACATGCGAGAAGCCGAGCTCGAGCAGCTTGGAATCGAGCGCCGACTCAGCCGCGCGGTCGTGGCTGCCGTCCGCCTCGCGCACCGCGACGGCAATGCGCGGGTCATTGAGCATCATGATCATGCTGAGGTTGTTCATGAGCTGTGCATCGGGACTCGTGTCGACATCGATGCGGGCGCGCAGGTGGACAAAGCCGCTCTGCTGCTCCTTCGCGAGGATCTCGGTCCCCGTGACGAAGCCCTGTGCCTTCGTGTAGATCTGGTCGAGTTTCACGGCCGCGTTCTCGACGAGCGTGCGCGAGTCGATGAAGGTACCCGCGACCTGCTCGACGGCCGTGCGCGAAGCGTCGATCAGTGCCGCGCGCTCATCCGCGCCGACACCGTCGACGACGACCGACTGCGCCGCTGCCGACGCACTCAGCAGGAAGAGCGCCGACACCGTCAGCAGGCCGCGCTCGATAAGTCTCTTGAATCGCTCCATTTCTTCCTCCGTTCTCTGATTCTCTCCTAATCTTCATCTTCGATAAAATTTATTATATCCTCATATGGCTCATTTCGCAAATAAAGAAAGTCTCCCGCACGTTGTGCAGGAGACTTCCCCCAGGCCCAAGTACGCTTACTGCAGCGCCTCCTTGAGCACCTCCATATTCTTTTTCATGGCCGTGATGTAGGCGTCCATCGCCTCTTCGTTGGCCTCACCCGTGACGACCGGGTCGAGCTCATACATCTTCGCGCCCGTCTCGCTCGCAATCGTCTGTGCGGCAACCGGCGAGTACTGCGGCTCCGTGAAGAGCACCTTGACAGGCAGCGCGTTGACCTTGGCGACCGTCTCCTCGAGCTCGTGCGGCGTCGGCTCCGTGCCCGGCTCGCGCTCGATGACACTGATGATGTTGAGCTTGAACTCCTTGGCGAGGTACGGGAAGGCCTCGTGGAAGGTCACGATATCCTTGTGCGGCAGGTTGTCGAGCTCCTTGTGCATCTCCTCGCGCAGGGCCGTGAGCTTCGTGACGTAGTCGAGCGCATTCTTGCGGTAAGCGTCGGCGTGCTCCGGGTCCGCCTCGCAGAGCTGCGAGGTGATGGCCTCGACCTGCGCGATGCTGTAGGTCACGCTGAGCCAGACATGCGGGTTGACCTCGTCGCCGTCCTTGAGGAAGTTGATGTCGTCCGACTTCGAGGCGTCGATGACCTTGAGGTTCTTCTGCTGCTTGATGACCTTGTCGAGGAAACTCTCCATGCCAGCGCCATTGACGATGAACGCATCGGCTTTCTCGAGCGTCTTCATGTCCTCCGTCGTCAGCTGGTAGTCGTGCAGGCAGCCCGTCTGCGGCTTCGTCATGTTGACGACCTCGACGCCGTCGACGCCCTTCGTGATGTTGATGGCATCGATGTACATCGGGTAGAACGACGTGACGATGCGGAACTTCTTGTCGTGGCCGCCCTGCTGCTGTGTGCCGCAGCCAGCTGCCCCCAGAGCCAGCAGCACGAGCAGCATGGCAATAAGGATTCGTTTCAAGGGATTCCCTCCTGTTCGCATTACTTCGCATTACATTGAAATATCTTCTCAATTATAAGGGACAAGCTCTGCGCTGTCAAGAAAAAGAGGCCGCCACATAGGCAGCCTCTTCCTTTATTGCTCGATTGGCTCAGCCAAGGATCACAAGCGATTCCTTGACCTTGACATTCTGGCCAGCTTCGACGTTGACGGCCTTGACCGTGCCGTCTGCATCGGCCGTGATCTCGTTCTGCATCTTCATGGCCTCGAGGACGAGCAGCACTTCGCCAGCCTTGACGCTCTGGCCTTCTTCGACAACGACCTTGACGATCTTGCCCGGCATCGGCGCGTCGATGGAGTGCTCACCGGCACCTGCTGCAACAGCTTCCTTGGACTTGGCCGGTGCAGCCTTCGGTGCCTCGACCTTCGGAGCGGCAACCTTCGGCGTCACTTTCGGTGCGGCGATTTTCGGTGCAGCAGCCTGCGGGGCGCCGTCCTTGACTTCCTCGATCTCTACCTCATACGAGATGCCGTTGACCTTGATGTTGAACTTTTTCATGAAATGTTTCCTCCAACCTGTATCATCTTTCGATTATCCGATCATCGATTCCCTGAACCGACTCTAGCGCTTGCTATTGTCTCAGCGTCTGCCGCCGCGCGCGGAGAGCGACCATTCATTGCTGCTGCGGCGGATGCGCAGCGCAACGACCTTGTGCTCCGGCGTTGTCATCATCTGGATAGCAGCCGCGATCGCAGCGACGACTTCCGGCTTGACACCTCTTACATCAAATCTCATCTTTAGCCTCCGAATCCAAATCAAAGCGGGATATTGCCGTGCTTCTTCGCCGGGCCTACCTCGCGCTTGCTCGCGAGCGCATTGAAGGCCGTGATGAGCAGCGGGCGCGTCTCCTTCGGCTCGATGACCATGTCGACGTAACCGCGCTCTGCGGCGAGGTACGGCGTCGAGAAGTCGTCGATGTACTGCTGCGTCTTGGCTTCCTTGTCCGGGTCGCGGCGGAAGATGATGTTGGCCGCGCCCGACGGACCCATGACGGCAATCTCAGCCGACGGCCAGGCCATGACCTGATCCGAGCCGAGCTCGTGGCAGCACATGGCGATGTAGGCACCGCCGTACGCCTTGCGCGTGATGACCGTGACCTTCGGCACCGTCGCCTCGCTGTAGGCGTAGAGCATCTTCGCGCCGTGGCGGATGATGCCCGTGTGCTCCTGGTTGACGCCCGGCAGGAAGCCCGGGACGTCGACGAGCGTCAAGAGCGGGATGTTGAAGGCATCGCAGAAGCGGACGAAGCGCGCCGCCTTGTCGGACGCATCGACGTCGAGGCAGCCCGCCATGACCTTCGGCTGGTTGGCGACGATGCCGACGACCTTGCCGTCGAGACGCGCGTAGCCGATGACGATGTTCGTCGCAAAGAGCTTCTGGATCTCGAAGAACTCGCCGTCATCGACGAGCGAGCGGATGACTTCCTTCATGTCGTATGGCATGTTCGGATTGTCCGGCACGATGGAGTTGAGGCTCTCATCCTGGCGGTCCGGGTCGTCCGTCGGCTCGACAGCAGGCGCGTTCTCGAGGTTGTTGCTCGGCAGGTACGAGAGCAGCTCGCGAATCTTCGCGATGCAGTCGTCCTCGTCCTCGCAGGCGAAGTGCGCGACGCCCGAGCGCGTGCTGTGCGTGATGGCGCCGCCGAGCTGCTCCGGCGTGACTTCCTCAGCCGTGACCGACTTGATGACGGCCGGGCCCGTGATGAACATCTGGCTCGTGTTCTTGACCATGAAGATGAAGTCCGTGATGGCCGGGCTGTAGACAGCGCCGCCCGCGCACGGTCCCATGATGACCGAGATCTGCGGGATGACGCCCGAAGCGGCCGTATTGCGGAAGAAGATGCCGCCGAAGCCTGAGAGCGCGTCGACGCCCTCCTGGATGCGGGCACCGCCCGAGTCATTGATGCCGATGCACGGAGCGCCCATCTTGAGCGCGAGGTCCTGGACCTTCCAGATCTTGTGGGCGTGCTTCTCGCCGAGGCTGCCGCCCGAGACGGTGAAGTCCTGTGCGTAGGCGTAGATCAGACGGCCGTCGACCGTGCCGTAGCCCGTGACGATGCCGTCGCCCGGCATGTCCTTCTTGTCCATGCCGAAGTTCGAGCAGCGGTGCTTGACGAACATATCGAGCTCGACGAAAGAGTTCTCGTCAAAGAGCTTCTCGAGGCGCTCGCGCGCCGTGTATTTTCCCTGAGCATGCTGTTTCTCAACGCGAGCGGCGCCACCACCCTGACGGATGTGCTCCTTCATCGCGTTCATCTGAGCGATTTTTTCCTGAACGCTTGCCATTAAAATCCTCCTATACGAGTTATGAGCATAGTTCTGCCCTCTTATTGTGCACTATTTCACCCAAAATTGCAAGCTGATACTAAATTCTGGTCACACCTTTCCTGTATCTTCCTGACTCTCGCGCTTCATGCTACCCGTCTCCAGATAGCGCTGGTGGAACGAGAAGGCCTCATCGAGGAGGTGTGGCGTGTGCGCGTGGTTCGTCTTCGCGTCGGCGCGCTGGAAGTAGTCGCGCAGCATCGGGCGGAAGTCGGGGTGCGCGCAGTTCTCGATGATCTCCTTGGCGCGCTGGCGCGGCGACTTGCCGCGCAGGTCGGCCACGCCCTGCTCCGTGATGATGACGTCGACGTCGTGCTCCGGCTGGTCAACATGCGAGCAGAATGGCACGACGGCCGAGATCTTGCCGCCCTTGGCCACCGACGGCGTGTAGAAGATGGTCAGGTAGGCGTTGCGCGCGAAGTCGCCGCTGCCGCCGATGCCGTTGATCATGTGCGTGCCCGCGATGTGCGTCGAGTTGACATTGCCGTAGATGTCGACTTCGACGGCCGTGTTCATCGCAATGACGCCGAGGCGGCGGATGACCTCCGCGCTGTTCGAGATCTCCTGCGGGCGCAGGATCATGTACTTCTTGTACTTCTCGATGTCCTTGAAGAAGCGCGCCATGCCCTCAGGAGACGGCGAGAAGGCCGTGCCCGAGGCGAAGTTGAGCTTGCCCGCATCGATGAGGTCGAGCATGCCGTCCTGGATGACCTCCGTGTAGACCGTGAGGTCGCGGAAGTCCGAGCGGACAAAGCCCGCCGTGACGGCATTGGCGACATTGCCGACGCCCGACTGTATCGGCAGCAGGTTCTTCGGCATGCGGCCAGCCTTTATCTCGCGCTTGAGGAAGTCAATCGTCAGGTCGGCCATCTGCTGCGCCGTCGCGTCGAGCGGCGCGAGCGAGCGCGTGTGGTCCGCGATGTCGCACGGCACGATGTAGCGGATCTTGTCCTGCGGGCACGGGATGTACGGCGTGCCGATGCGGTCGTCGACGCGCACGATCGGGATGGGCAGACGGTTCGGCGGGTCGAGCGGCAGGTAGACATCGTGCATGCCCTCGAACTCCAACGGCTGCGCGTTGTTGACCTCGATGATGACGGTGTCGGCCGTCTGCACGAACGAGGCCGAGTTGCCGACGGCCGTCGTCGGGATGATGTTGCCTTCCTCCGTGATGGCGCAGGCCTCGATGACGGCAACGTCAAGGTTGCCGAGGTAGCCACAGCGCGAGAGCTGCGCGACCTCCGACAGATGGATGTCGATGTAATCGACCGTGCCGTCGTTGATCTGGCTGCGCAGCACCTTGTCCGTCTGGAACGGCAGGCGTTTCTTGATGCCGTGGACCGAGGCGAGCGCTTCATCGAACTCCGGCCCCGTCGAAGCGCCCGTCATGATGTTGACCGTGAACGGGTCCTTCTTCATGCGGTCCGCGAGAGCGAGCGGCACCGCCTTCGGGTAGGCCGAGGATGTGAAGCCGCTCGTCGCAAGGGTCATGCCCGGCTTGATGAAGTCTGCCGCTTCCTCCGGCGTCACGATCTTGGACTGCAGCGCCTTGTTGCGCACACGATCGAGGATATCTACCATGGAAAAACCTCCTTGTTTCCCTTTGCCCAGAGACGCACTCCGGGCCATTCCATAAAAATGGATCATCGTCTTTGTGTATCGTTTTGGCATCGATGATAATGCCTATGCATCCTGCTTCTTACTATTCTCGCTTTTCTCCCGAGTTCCTGCCTGACAGCAAAAAAGCACGCCCTTAGAGCGTGCTTCTTGCTTGACGGTCACATGCGCGTGATGTGGTACGAGAGGCTGCTGAGGCCAATCGAGAGGTCTTCGTTGACGATGTGCATCGTCTCGGGGACCTGCATCTTGATCGGCGCGAAGTTCCAGATGCCCTTGACGCCGGCCGCGACGAGCTGGTCGGCCACGCCCTGCGCAAACGCTGCCGGCACCGCGATGATGCCGATCTGGATGTTGCGCTGCTTGACGATGGCCTTGAGATGGCTGATGTCCTCCACCTTCACGTGGTTGACCGTGCGGCCGATGACATTCGGGTCCTGGTCGAAGAGTGCGACGAGGTTGAAGCCGAGCGTCACGAAGTTCTGGTAGTTCGCGAGCGCGACGCCGAGGTGGCCGATGCCGACGATCGCGATGTTCCAGTGATTGTCGAGGCCCAGGATCCCGCCGATGTTGCGCTTGAGCTCATTGACGTAGTAACCGACGCCCTTCTTGCCGAACTGGCCGAAGGACGCGAGGTCCTTGCGGATCTGTTCCGGCGTGATGCCGAGGCGGCGGCCGAGCTCATCCGACGAGACGATGTCGCGGCCCTCGTCCTGCAAGAGGCGCAGGGTGCGAAAGTAGAGCGGCAGGCGGTCAATGGTCGCCTTTGATATCGCGTTCGTTTTCTTCATGGCTGTCTGCCTCCTTCGCTTCCTTCTTCTCTTCTGCCTTCTCTTCTGCCTTCTTCTCAGCTTTCTCGCCATCCTCTGGCTTTCCGGCTGTCTCTGCCTTCTCTTCCGTCAGCTCCGTCTGTTCCGGTCTGTCTGGCTCAGGAGATGCAGCGTCTTCAGAAGATCCTGCAGTGTCAGCACCTTCCTGCTCCGGCTCAGATGCCGGCGTTTCGGCCTCAACTTCGCCCTTCGGCGCTGCGGCAGTCTCTTTGGCTGCCGCTTCTGCCTCAGCCGCTTCTTCTTCCTGCTTGCGCTGTTCGAGCGCCTTGCGGACTTCTTCAGCCAATTCATCCATCGGGTCGAGCGGCTTCTGCGGTGCTTCAGACGCTTCTGGCGCGTCAGCCGCTTTCACCGGCTCAGGTGCCGCATCCGCGGCCGGTGCAGTCTGCTTGGCATCGGACGCTTTTCTGTCTGCGCCCTCCGGCTCGACCGGCGTCTCGCGGTAGAGCATGCCGTGGACTTTCTCCTCGACCTTGCCCTGCACCTTGTCCTTGGCCTCTTTGGCGTTCTGGACGGCTGTCGCGCGGAACCTTGCGAGGAATTCATTGCCGCCCGCCTTCTTCTCCGCGGCCGCCTTCTGCGGGCTCATGCACGAGAGCACGCCCGCGAGGGCCGCGATCATCCAGAGCAGCATCGATGACGGGATGTTGAAGAGCAGGTCGTCCGTCAGGCCGTTGAGCGCGATGGAGAGCACGGCGAGGCCGATGCCCTGGCTCAGGCCCGCGAGAATGTCACTCTCCTCCCAGTCGGTCCAGAGGCGTTCCCAGCGGAAGGCGCCGCGCAGCTTGCGCACAGGCATTTCCGGGAAGTGCGTGCGCAGTGCCATGACCATCGTGCCGAAGAAGAACCAGAAGAACGCGACGGCTCCCGGGATGCCGATCTCTGCCATGTAGTTGAGGTAGATGTTGTGCGCATGGACGATGAGCACATTGGCCCCCTGCAGGTAGAAGTCGTACTCCGGATAGACCATCCAGTACGCCCCCCAGCCGATGCCGAGGAACGGATGATCCTGGATCATCGCGACCGTGCTCTCCCAGAACGCCAGGCGCATCTCCGTCGAGGTGTCCACCTTCGTAAAGACGGACGTGATGCGCTCGTAGAGCATCGGGTCAAGGGCAAACAGGACGGCGATGACGACGACACAGGCGGCGAGCACGCGGCGGTCCCGGAGCGCGCCGTAGCCCGCGAGGATGACCGCAATGACGAGGCAGGCGCCGCGCGCATACGTCATCGCCAGGCAGGCCGCCGCCGCGAGCATGAACGCGCCCAGGAGGATGCGGCGCTCGCGGTTACGGCACTTCATGAAGAGGCCGAAGGCCAGGCAGATGATGATGTCGAGGTAACCCGCGAGGATGTTCGGGTTCTCCCAGGTCGAGAAGACGCGCTTGCGCAGCTCGGGGAACGCATCGCCGTCCACCCACTTCATCGAACTGATGTCAATGCCGAACAGGAACTGGTAATAGCCATAGAGCAGGACGATGACCGCTGCCGCGCAGGCCATGCGCAGGATGGACTTCATCTGCCAGGGCTCCCGGACGTTCTGCCCGATCAGGAGATACGTCAGCACGTAGACGCCGACGAGGTTGTAATAGTTGTAGAAACTGAAGCCGCGGTCCGGCGAGGACAGCACCGACAGGGCGCTGATGGCCACGAAGAGCACCGCCGGCACGTCGAAGCGCAGGTGGCGGAAGTGGAAATCCTTGTCCACGTAGAACCGCAGGGCAGTCCCCGCGATGCCGACGAGCAGAGCAACTGTCGCCGCGCTCGGCGAGAGCGGCAGGAAGAACACCTCGGCCAGGAGGCCGTACCAGGCAATCGCGCTCGCGCGCCGCTTCCAGCGGCCTTGTGCGAGGGCCCGGCGCTTCTCGCGGATGTGCGCGCCCGTCAGGTTTGTCTTATCCTTCTTCATTTGCTCACCCCTTCCGCTGCAGCAGCATCTCGCGGACGCCGCCGACGAGGTACAGGGAGCCCGCGATGACGAGAAGCTTCTCGCCGTTGGCGAGCTCCAGCGCGCGGTCAAGCGCCTCTTTGTTCGCCTCGAAGGCCTCGACATGCTGCACGGCCGGCGCGACGCGGCGCAGGAGGTCGGCAGCCGAATCGGCGCGCTCCGACTGCGGCACGGTCACGACGACTGTGTCATTCGGCCGCAAGAGGATGTGGAGCATCGCATCGATGTCCTTGTCCTTGAGGATGCCGAGGAGCAGTACGCGCTCCTCGGCGGGAAAGATCGCATCGAGGCTAGAGCGCAGCGCCCGCATGCCGGCCGGATTGTGGGCGCCGTCCACGATGACGGTCTGCGCCCCGAAGTCGAGCCGCTCAAAGCGGGCCGGCCAGCTCACGAGGCGCAGCGCCTCCGTGACCGTCTCCATCGTGAGGCGCGCGTCAATATTGTGCAGCAGGCGCAGGGTCATCAGGGCCACCGCGCTGTTCTCGACCTGATGGACACCGAGCAGGTGCAGCTCATACGGCTGATGATCGATGCCCAGAAGCTCCGAGCTGAACTCAAGCTGCTGCACGCAGCCGTCGCAGCTGATGAACTTCGAGGAGAAATCCTCGCCAGCCACGAAGATGTCGGCGCTCTTTTCCTCGGCCGCCGCGCGGATGACAGAAAGCGGCTCCCCCTTGGCGGCCGTCACGACGGGCACGCCTTCCTTGATGATGCCAGCCTTGTTCTCCGCGATGCTCTGGAGCGTGCCGCCGAGCTTGTCGGCGTGCTCCATCGTGACATTCGTGATGACCGAGACTTCCGGCGTGATGACATTCGTCGAGTCGAGCGTGCCGCCGAGGCCGACCTCGATGACGGCATACTCGACCTGGCACTTGGCAAAGTAGTAGAAGCCGAGCGCCGTGAGCACTTCAAACTGCGTCGGACACTCCGCGCCCTCTGCGAGCATCAGGTCGATCTTCTCGCGGATGACCGTCATGCCCTCAGCAAAATCCTGCTCACTGATATTCTGCCCGTCGACGCGGATGCGCTCCGTGTACGAGACGAGGTGCGGCGAGCTGTAGAAGCCCGTGTGGATGCCGCTGCGTCGCAGCGCCCCCTCGACCATCGCCGAGACAGAGCCCTTGCCGTTCGTGCCCGTCACATGGACCGTGCGATAGCGGTCCTGCGGCCGGCCGAGCAGCTCGAGGAGCCGCTCGATGCGCGTGAGTCCCAGGCGGATGCCAAATATCTTGAGCCCTTCCAGATAAGAAATGGCTTCCTGATAATTCATATCGCGTCGCTCCATTCTCAAAGCTTGGCGAGGTCCTGGATGCGTCCCTCGACCGCCTGCTTCTTCTCCTCATAGCCAGCGAGCTTCTCGCGCTCCTTGGCGACGACAGCCTCCGGGGCCTTCTTGAGGAAGCCCTCGTTGCTGAGCTTGCCCGAGAGGCGCCCTATCTCCTTCTCGAGCTTGTCGAGTTCCTTCTGCAGGCGGGCCGTCTCCTTCTCGACATCGATGAGGCCCTTGAGCGGCAGGTAGATCTCGACACCGCCGACGACACCGGCCATGGCGTTCTCCGGCTTCTCGGCATCGTCTGCGAGCAGCGTGACCGGCTCAGCCGCAGCGAGCGCCTTGAGGTAGCCCTCGTTCTCCGCGAAGACCGGGCGCAGGCTGCTCTCCGTGAAGTGCAGCATGACCTCGCTCTTGTGGCCCGGAGCCGCACCGACTTCTGCGCGCAGGTTGCGGACCGTCTTGATTGTCTCCATGATGGCCGTCATCTGCGCCTCAGCCGCATCGTCGCGAAGCGAAGCGTCAGCCGTCGGCCAGTCCGCGATCATGATGCTCTTCCACTGCCCATCATGCGGCACCTTCTGCCAGATCTCCTCCGTGAGGAACGGCATAAAAGGATGCAGCAGGCGCAGCGTGTGCTCGAGGACGTACGAGAGCACGTAGAGGGCCGTGTTCTTCGCGCGCTCGTTCTCCTTGTCGTAGAGGCGCGCCTTCGTCAGCTCGATGTACCAGTCGCAGAACTCGTTCCAGATGAACTCGTAGATCATGCGGCCGGCCTCGCCGAGCTCGAAGTTATCGAGGTTCTTCGTCACGCCCTCCGCCGTCTTGGCATAGCGCGAGAGGATCCACTTGTCAGCCAGCGTGAAGTCGCTCGCCTCCGGCTTGAAGTCCTTGTCGAAGCCCTCAAGGTTCATGAGCATGTAGCGCGACGCATTCCAGATCTTGTTGGCGAAGTTGCGCGCACTCTCGACGCGCTCCCAGTAGAAGCGCATGTCGTTGCCCGGCGTATTGCCCGTGATGAGCATGAAGCGCAGCGTATCGGCGCCGTACTTCTCGACGACTTCGACCGGATCGATGCCGTTGCCGAGCGACTTGCTCATCTTGCGGCCCTGGCTGTCGCGCACGAGGCCGTGGATGAAGACATGGTGGAACGGGATGTCCTTGCCAAACTCCAGGCCCATCATGACCATGCGGGCCACCCAGAAGAAGATGATGTCGTAGCCCGTGACGAGCGTCGCCGTCGGGTAGAACTGCTCAAGCTCCGGCGTCTTATCCGGCCAGCCGAACGTCTCGAACGGCCAGAGGCCCGAGCTGAACCACGTGTCGAGCACGTCCTCATCCTGGTGGATATGATGGCTTCCGCAGTGCGGGCACGCCGTCAGGTCCGTGCGCGAGACGCTCGTCTCACCGCAGTCATCGCAGTACCAGGCCGGGATGCGGTGGCCCCACCAGAGCTGGCGCGAGATGCACCAGTCGCGGATGTTCTCGAGCCAGTTGATGTACGTCTTCGTGAAGCGCTCCGGCACGAACTGGATGCGGCCGTCCTTGACAGCCTCGATGGCCGGCTTGGCAAGGCTCTCCATCTTGACGAACCACTGCTTCGAGACGAGCGGCTCGATCGTCGAATGGCAGCGCGAGCAGTGGCCGACGGAGTGCTCATGCTCCTCGACCGAGACGAGCACGCCCGTCTCCTCGAGCTCCTTGACGAGCGCCTTGCGGCATTCGTAGCGGTCCATGCCCGCGTACTTGCCGGCACCCTCGAGCATCTTGCCCGTGTTGCCGATGACCTTGATCTCCTCGAGGTGATGGCGCTGGCCCATCTCGAAGTCGTTCGGGTCATGGGCTGGCGTGACCTTGACGGCGCCCGTGCCGAATTCCTTGTCGACGTACTCATCCGCAAACAGCGGGATGCGGCGGCCGACGACCGGCAGTATGAGCGTCTTGCCGACGAGATCCTTGTAGCGCTCGTCGTCCGGATGGACAGCGACGCCCGTATCGCCGAACATCGTCTCCGGGCGCGTCGTCGCGATCTCAACGTACTTGCCCGGCTCACCCTCTACCTCATAGCGTAGATGCCAGAGATGGCCCTGCTCCGTCTCATGCTCGACCTCGATATCCGAGATGGCCGTGTTGCACGACGGGCACCAGTTCGTGATGCGCGTGCCCTGGTAGATGAGACCCTTCTCATAGAGGCTGACGAAGACCTCGCGGACGGCGCGGCTGCAGCCCTCGTCCATCGTGAAGCGCTCGCGGTCCCAGTCGAGGGAGGAGCCGAGCGAACGCAGCTGGAACATGATGCGGCTGCCGAACTTCTCCTTCCAGTCCCAGACGCGCTCGAGGAACTTCTCGCGGCCAAGCTCATAGCGGTTCGTGCCCTCCTCGCGGAGCTTGCCCTCGACCTTTGCCTGCGTCGCGATGCCGGCATGGTCGCAGCCCGGGATCCAGACCGTGTTGTAGCCCTGCATGCGGTGGTAGCGGATCAGGATATCCTGCAGCGTGTTGTCGAGCGCATGGCCCATGTGCAGCTGGCCCGTGACATTCGGCGGCGGGATGACCATGCTGTACGGCTTCTTGCTCTTGTCGACCTCTGCGTGGAAGAACCTGTTCTTCTCCCAGAACTCATACCACTTCTTCTCAAACGACTGCGGGTCATAAACCTTCGGGATGTTGTTCCCGAGCTCTTCTTTCTCTGGCATACGAATCCTCCTCATAAATAAAGCGCTTCCGTCCCAAAAGGACGAAAGCGCCTGCCTTCGTGGTACCACCAATCTTCTCGCGCAGCCTCTGCCGCGCGACTCTCGCGTTAACGCCGCCCACGTCCCCGCCTAAGCAAAAGCCTCAGCGAAGCAACTCCGAAGCGACCTTCCGCATCCCCCTGCCAGGACTCACACCAGCCGTCCCGTCTCTTTGCCAGGGAAGATCCCTACTCCTCTTCGTCATCGTCTTTGCGTATTTCACATTATGGAAGTTATCTTATCACAAGAAGCCCTAAAATGCAATGCAAAGCATTCAAGACAAGGCAATCGTCCGACAGTCCGACTGCGCTCTCGGATGGCGTCAGTCCGCGATTGGCAGGCTTTTGGCGGCCATGCGGCGGAAGTCGTTGAGGTCGTGGCGAGTCTCGCGCTTCTTGCCGCGGCGGTTGTAGCACTCGACCTTGTCGCAGTACATGCGCTGGTCGGTCTTTGTGATGGCCCTTTCGAGTTGCGCGGTGTCTGCCACCCATTCGCTGCCGATGGCGATGGACAGGTCGGCCTTGCCCGCGGCCAATTCGCGCAGGCGGAGGACGCTCGTCTTGAAGTCGAGCTCGGTGACGAGCGGCACGAGGACGAGGAACTCGTCGCCGCCAATGCGGTAGGTGTTCTCGAGGCCGTAGCACTTCGTCAGCAGGCGCGCCGCCTGCCGGAGCGCCGCATCGCCCGCCTGGTGGCCGAGTGTGTCATTGATCTCCTTGAGGCCGTTGACATCGGCGTAGACGATGCCCACGCTGCTCGAGTACTTCGTGAGGAAGTCAATCTTCTCCATGCAGGCGTTGCGGTTGTGGAGGCCCGTCAGGGCGTCATGGCGGCTCGCGTGCTCGAGCTCCACCATGAGGCGGTGGTTCGTGATCTTCGACGAGATGAAGTACGACACCGTCTCGAGGATGGCGACCGTGTTGATCATATCGCTCTTCTCGTAGTTATCGGCGCCGAGGTAGCCGATGATCTTGCCATCGTGGTAGATCGGCGCATCGATGATGCGCTCGATGCCCTGGCGCTTGAGGTTCCAGTAGTCGACGGGGTCGTCCGCCTTGAGCACCTCGATGTCCTCGATGATGACGCTCGTCGCGTGCTTGAGGAATTTCTCCCAGCCGCCGATGTACTGCTCGTAGTCGAGATGCTGCAGCGTGTCAATCTCCGGCGTGACGCCCGGCGCGCACCACTCGAACGTGTTCGAGACGGTCTTGCCGTCCGTCTCGAGGATGTAGAGCCGGTCCGGATGCAGGATGCGGCTGAGTTCCTGCAGCGCGTGATTCATCGCCACCTCATAAGCCTCCTCGCTGCTGAGGATCTTTGAGATGCGCAGGACGATGTCCTTCGTCGTGAACTCGCGCTTCATCTCCATCTGCCTTGCGCGGTCGAGGTCGACATTCATGAACGTGTACGCGACATAGCCCGGCTGCTTGAGCGGCATGATCGTGAAGTCGAGCCAGTGCCTGATCTCCGGCGCATAGATGCAGTCATGGATGGCCTCACCATCCAGGCTAGCCTTCGCGCAGTACGTCATCCAGATCGGATCGGCATGTTCATAGTAGGACAGGAAACGCTGTCCCAGGAGCTCCTCAGACCCCACACCTACCATCTCACTGTAGATCTTGTTGACATAGACATACTCTGCATCCTCGACTGTCCTGCCATCTTCTGCAAAAATCAGCTTGTAGACTGCATACGCCACCGGAACATCGCTGTAGATGTCCGGCATCCAATTCTTCTCCATCGTGATCACCCACTACCTATCACGACATGCTCTGCACACTCTACAAAACAAGCCGTACTATTTTTCTCATTTCATTCTAACACTATTCGCCAACCTTTGCACATTTTTTTACGCCCAAGCCCCCGCGAAACGCCCGCGCGAGGATCGACGGCTTCATGCTGTCGAAGCCTGCCAGCGCCGACGCTGCCGACTGCCGTCTTCTCCCCTGCCGAGCCTCACGCAAGGTTTTGGCAAAAAAAGAGAGGGGCATTTGCCCCTCTCCGTAACGTAAAAGTCAGAGATTCGAATCCGTGATTGTGCTTATTTTACCTCAGCAGCACCGAACGGACGGCCCTCGTTGAAATTGCGGGCGTTCTCCATCGTCACCGTCGCGATGGCCTGCAGGGCCTCGCGCGTGAAGAATGCCTGATGGCTCGTGAGGATGACCTGCGGGAACATGAGCAGGCGGCCCGTGATATCCTCCGTCGGGACGTCGAAGCTGTGATCCGTGTAGACATTGGCATCCTCGCCCTCGTAGACGTCGAGCGCAACCGCATGGAACTTGCCCTGCTTGAGCGCAGCGATGAGCGCTTCCGTATCGATGAGGCCGCCGCGCGCAGCATTCACGAGCATGACATCCTCCTTCATGAGGGAGATGGCCTTCTCATCGATGAGATGATACGTGCCGCCTTCGCCCATGATGAGCGGTGCGTGAATGGAGATGAGGTCAGAGCGCTTCAGGACCTCTTCCTTCGAAGCATAGGTGAGCAGACCCTCTTCCTCGAGCTTCTTGTTCGGGAATGCATCCCAGCCGATGACCGTCATGCCGTAGCCCTTGCAGATGCGCGCCATGCACTGGCCGATGCGGCCCGTGCCGAGGATACCGGCGACCTTGTTGTGGAGATCGACGCCGAGCAGGCCCGTGAGGTCGAAGTTGTTGTCACGCACCTTGTTGTAGGCCTTGTGCAGGCGGCGGTTTGCAGCCTGCAGCGTTGCCATGGCATGCTCTGCCACTGCGTACGGGGAGTAAGCCGGTACGCGCAGGACCGTGATGCCGTACTCGGCAGCGGCCTTCTTGTCGACATTGTTGAAGCCAGCGCAGCGCAGGAGGATCAGGCGGACGCCGCCGTCATGCAGCTGCTCGATGACAGAACGCGGTGCCTCGTCGTTGACGAAGATGCAGACAGCGTCATAGCCGTTGGCGAGCTGTGCCGTCTCATCCGTCAGGCGGCTCGAGAAATACTTGAGTTCGACGTTGTACGTGCCCTCGCCCTTGTCCTTTGCGAGCTCGCTGAAATAGAGGCGGTCATAGTCTTTCGTGCCGAAAAAGGCGACCTTGAGGACAGAGCCCTTCTTCTCCTTCGGGCCCATGGCATCGAAAACAGCCTGGATCTCCCGTGCAGCCTCTTCCTCATCCGGGCCGTCCACGGTGATATTGACCGTTGTGCCTTTCGGAGCGTGGAGGTTCAAGATCTCCAGCACGTTGTTGCCCTGGGCAGTCTCATTATCGACCTCGAGCGTCACCGCCGCCCGCAGGTTGCTGCATGCCTGCGCGATCTGAGCTGCGGGACGCGCATGGATACCGAGTGAGCACTTCACGACGACTTGGAATTTTTTCATTGATAAGATCCTCCCCAAAAAATGCGGTACATTTATCGTATTGCTAATACGATTATACGACGCCGCGCGTGTGAAAGCAATAACATATTTGCAGTCCTCTGCACTTTTTTGAGCGACTGTTACCGAGATTGGCTAGTTGTGACTGCCTGATGGGTATCCCGTGAACTTCCGCCCTGTACATAACCCTGTGGATTTCTTGTGGATATCCTGTGGACAAATTGCGGCAGTTGTGGATAATTTGACGAACTGTCCCGGTTTATGGTTCAGGGTATGATCAGTCTGTGTCCGCTCTGTGTTCCTATGTGACATAGTAAAAAGCCGCAATCCGTTGGCGCACAAGGCTTCCGAGCTCCCCTAAGACAAAGACAAAGCAAAGATAAAGAAAAAGTAACGTAGTAGCGAGCAAGCGCTCAGCGATGGCGCAGCCAGCACGGGATGTCACGCCCCAAGTTCCCCGCGGAATGCCCTCGCGAGAATTGACTGCTTCATGCTGTCGATGGCTACCAGCACCGACTCCGCCGACTGTCGGACTTCTTCTTCTCTGCCGAGCAGTCGGTCGAGGATAGCGACAATCTCTTGCTGCTCAGCATAAGAGTATACCGGCACAGGAAGATTCCTGATGATTTTCTCGTTCAGATTTTTCATGGTTGAACCGACTGCATGTGTTTTCAGATATTGCTTGCTCTTTTGCGATGCAATCACCAGCGAGTAAAACTTCACATCGTATTCTTTCTTCAGTCGCAGCAACATGCAGCCAGTCCCACAAAGCCAACCGGCTTCATCCTCGCCAACAGGAGCCGTACGCCCCATCTCGCCTCGTCTACCGATAATGATATCATTGGCACACATCTTATACATGGCCAGACTGTCAGCCTTACTCTCGCTGATCGATTTCCTGCTATCAGGACATATCACTTGATTGACGATATGCTGTGGGTTGACAACTGGGATTCCATCTTGAATGTAATCTTCTTTATGCAAGGCCGAGCCAAATGGTCCAATTCGAATCAAGTCTACGATTTCTGAAAGAGGTTTTAACTCTCTCTCACCTACACCGATAAGATTCCCTGCAATAACTTCGTGCAACAGCGCAGCCTTGCGCTTTTCATGGGCGTCGAGGACAGCCTGCACCTTTGCCTTGGCGGCATCGAGCTTGGCAAACAGCGACTCAATGCGCGCCACAAGGCGATGCTGCTCGGAGAGCGGGGGCAATGCGACTGGGTATGTTTGCACATAGCGAGACTTTGCTCTCATGAATGAACCGCCGACGCCGGAAACATTGGATAACATGCGTTTGCGGAAATAAGGACAACGGAAGAACCACATAAGGTAATCCGATACAAAAAAAGGTCGTGCACGGACAACAAGCCATTCCGATGATGCCAAACATTTGAGAGTCGTATGGGCGCTGACCTTCCAAACGCGATTGATGCGAGGATTTATCTTACAGAGCAGAACATCGTCTTTTTCAACGAGTTGTTTTGTAGAGCCGATTTCCATTCCTTTTGTGATTTCGGGATAGCCATTGACGATACTTGGCACGCTGTATAGTTCAAATGCGTCATCTGGATTCGTCGAGGGTGTGATGGAACTTAATTTGTAGTCGTTCAGTGCTCCTGTCCGTACCCATTTCCACCCATCCGGCAGCGCATACGGCCATTCTTTTTCTGGCACAAGGGCGGCGGCAAGGCGTTCTTCTGGTGTCATTCCTTTCTTATTCTTGGCCATGTCACTTCTCCTTTGCGGCACGCAGTTCATCGGCGACTTCCTGCAGGAGCTTGGTGGCTTCTCGAAGGCTGGCGATGGCGCTCTCGGCGCTCTCGACGGGGTCGGGTAGGTCTTCGTAGTCGATGATGGAGTCGTCCTTGATGAGGCCGAGGTCGAGGCTGTCGTCTTTGGCGGCGATCTCCTCGCGCGTGTACGAGTGCCAGCGCTCGTCCTCGACGCTGTGGCGGTCGTCCGACTCGTAGGCCGCGACGAAGTCCGCGAAGTCCTCGCGCTTGAGCGGATGCGTCTTGCCGAAGGACGGCATGTTCGTGCGCAGGTCGTAGAACCAGACTTCTTTTGTATTGCCCTGGTCGGACGTGCCGCGCGTGAAGAAGAGCACGTTCGTCTTGACGCCCTGCGCATAGAAGATGCCCGTCGGCAGGCGCAGAATGGTGTGCAGGTCGCACTTCTCCATGAGGTCGCGGCGAATGGCCTGACCGTCGCCGTCGGCGAACAGGACGTTGTCGGGCAGGACGACGGCGGCGCGCGCTTTGCCGTTTGCCTTAAGGCTGCGGTAGATGTGCTGAAGGAAGTTGAGCTGCTTGTTGCTCGTCGTGTAGGTGAAGTCGTCGCGCGTCGCACGCTCGCTGCCCTTCTTCGTGCCGAACGGCGGATTCGTCAGCACGACGTCGTAGTCCTTGAAGCGCTTGCCGAAGTCCGAGAGCGTGTCGCCAAGGTAAATCGGGCCGGCGATGCCGTGCAGCATGGCGTTCATGAGCGCGAGGCGGTGCGTGTCGTGGACGAGCTCACAGCCGGAGAAGGCTTCCTCGACTTCAAAGTTGGCCAGTTCCTCGGTGAGGTCGGCGTAGTCGGCCGTCATGTCCCTGACGTACTGCGCGGCGGCGATCATGAAGCCGAACGTACCGCAGGCCGGGTCTCAAAGGTGTCTGTATTTGATACAATCGAACGATAGCAGGGATTTTGAACACCCCCCGTGTGCATGTTTCAGAAAAATAGGTGGATACTAATTTTAACCCCTCTTATTTTTTCTAACTCCTTTCTCACGAGGAATTTCTTTATTATTTACAATGAAGTTGCCCAAATCCGCAATAGTTAAAAGTCGATTTGAAGAATTAATTTATGATTCTTCAAATTACGACAAATCTTGATTTTAAAAATATTACAGTTAATTTTATTAATTTCATAAAAATAAGGATCATACACTTATATTCAGCGTATAATCCTTATTTTAAAATTATCGCACCCCTATATCATTCGCTTCGAACCTACTAAGTGCAACACCTTTGAGAAATAGACCTCATATGGTGTTTTGTAACCAAGGCATTTCCTAGGGCACAAGTTCAGCTCATGGTACTTCCTTTGGATGTATTCCTCTGGTGTATCCTTGAGGTCCTTGCCCTTCGGGAAGAACTCCCGCAGAAGCCCATTGGTATTCTCGTTGGTCCCGCGCTCCCATGGATGGTGCGGAGCAGGAAAGTAGAACGTCACACGCTTCAGTTCCTTGCTGAGCTGAGCATGTTTCGAGAATTCCTTCCCGCGATCTGGCGTGACCGACAGGTGCGGCTGCCCCGAGAGTGCCTCACACATCACCTTGTTGACGGCAGCGGCGGTCTTGCTCGCGGCCTTTCCGCCAAGCAAGTACCGGCTCTTCCGGTCTACCAGCGTGACAAGGCAAGCTTTACCTTGCTTGCCCACCACGGTATCCGCTTCCCAGTAACCGCGGACAGAACAATTCGTCGCACTGGCAGGACGATCCTCGATGGGATGCGATATGACAAACTGCCCCGCCGTTCTTCGCCACCTTTCTTGTGATGCCGTTTCCCGTGATGCCGTAGTTTCCTGAGCACGAACTTCGCAGAAGCCCCTGACGGATTCAACAGGCCCGCGTGGATAGCGCGGTAGATGGTCGGGATGCTGACGAGACGGCAGCCATGCTCCAGCTGGATCCGTCCGACAATCTCTTCTGGCGACCAGTGGTACTTCAGGATGCAGATTTGGATGTAGGAATGCAGTGGTGCATACTCCAGACGCTTATGTGGACGACAGGCGTCCCTGTGCCGTTTGTAGAGTGCTTGTGCAGTCAATGGGCAATATGGCATGGGCTGGTTAACAGGAGCCGCATTGCGGCGAAGCTCACGCGAGATGGTCGACTTGCTGCGCTTCAGCAGATGGGCAATCTCCGTGATGGATTTGCCCTCAGCAAGAAAAAAGAGTATCTTTTCTCGCTCAAATGGTGTAAGATGTGTGTAGTGGCACATAGGCTCTCCTTTTGTTATAGGTAGTTCTCTTCAAACACC
The DNA here is from genome assembly GCF_002395285.1 of Mitsuokella sp. UBA4253. Classification (NCBI taxonomy): domain Bacteria; kingdom Bacillati; phylum Bacillota; class Negativicutes; order Selenomonadales; family Selenomonadaceae; genus Mitsuokella; species Mitsuokella sp. UBA4253. The sequence goes on from NZ_DGWR01000012.1 coordinate 53,934, forward strand.
ATTATAGCAAAGAAGTCTATGTATCATTTTAATTTGGTTGTCTAGGAGCTGTTGCACTTAGATTGTAAATCCATCATGTAAAAAATAACTCATCTATTCCACTGTTTTCTAAAAACTTGCGTTTTTTATTTTAATCTTTAATTCTATTGTGCTTTTCGAAAATAGGTGATATTAAAAATGATTATATTTATAAGTGATTCTTTGTTTTTATTATATATCGTCACTTTTCTTGTGATAATTATTACCATCTATAAATGCATTAAGGCTAAGAAAATAGAAACAAAAACTATAGTGATTATACTAATAGGAGTTGTATATTTATTATTTTATTCGTATGAATCCATACCGTCCGAAAAGGTTCAATATAATCACATAGCACTATCAAACGTAGAGGGATTATCAGAAAAAGAAATTGTCAACAAAATACTAATCAAAGAATTTAACTATTATAGATCTAATAGATTATTCACTAAAAATCAAATTTTTGATTATAAAATTAATCGAATTAATGGCCCAATAAACGATACCATTAAGACAGACAATCACTATTATGATGTATCATATTCAGTAAAAACCATAGCTCCGGCTTGGATTGCAGGTAATGGAAAAAATGAAGGCCTATGGGTAAATAGCAAATCTGAGTTCTACAATTTAATCAAAAATAATGACCAATATATTCTAAACCGTGTTGGTGGCTTATAATTGTAATATGCACCAACTATTAAATCAACCAAGCGATGATGAATAAAAAAGTCAAACTGCAATCAGAATTTAAAATTTTCCCAAATATCAGCTATCAACACTATCATAAAAAAACTATATTTTATATACTTATACACTTTTACTGGTACCCCATCTTCAACCCCAACTTTATATTCAACACTAATATAAAAGCGTCAGTCACTCCTTTCGAGCAACTGGCGCTTTTATACTTCTTATCTACTGTGCCCTACTTTTGAATATGGTTTCCGTAAACATCACGGTACACATTTTGGGCTTTATCATCTTTATCATTTACCCGTACACGTTCCACCTTATGCCGATCATTATCTTTACCGGAAATTCGGTCTACGCGGAAACGGTCGATATTCTGCACTTTAACCAATTCAGGACCAAAGTCATCTACAGAACGGGTCATGTTACCATCCGAAGGCGCTCCATTTTGTAAAGCCCTGTAAATAATGGCTGCGTATTCATAACGTGTCATCGCTCTATCGCCTTTAAAATCTCCATCCGGATATCCTTTCAGATAACCTCGTTCCGCTAAGTTCTTAACATACTCATAAGCCCAATGATTTTCCGGCACATCTGGGAAGATCATAGTTCCGGTTGCTGTAGGAACCAATTTGGCAGGCTGACCCGATTCATAGGCTGCCAATTTTTTTGTCAGCATTTCAATCTGATTCTTCATAGCCAACATATCTTTAGCCATGGAAACACGTGAACGGGAGATGTGGCTCTTCTGCCCAAATTTCCAGCTGACACCAACATTTACCATATTCTCTCCGCCACTGAAGGACCCGCCTACACTAAACATGGTATCTTCATTGGGACGATAATAAGTGCCAATCGCGACGGCATGAGCATCTTTGTAATTACCATACCCTGCAGCAAAATCCCATTTGTCATCTGGATCAAAATCCAAGGGGTGCAATCCTGCCAGAGCCGCAGCACCTGCCCCAACACGATTCACTCGATTTCCCAATCGACTGAGCCTGTTTTCCGCACGGTACAGCTGGCTTCCATTTACGGCATCCGTACTGGTCGATGAAATATCTCCAGGAGCTACGTTGGTGATCTTATTTCCACCATTATTCAGCCCATCTTTATTGAGCGTAACATCCTGACCTGTGGAACCGTTTTGGATTGTCATCCCTCCCGTCGTTATGGTGGTGTCTCCAACGTTGACAGTGCTGGCATTTACCGTCGTAATATTCCCAGTGTCTGCTGTAACAGTCTTCGTGGTAACCGAATCCAGTCCTTTCAAATCCTTTGAAAGCCGCACTTTCAGGTTATCACTGCCATCAGATACCACTCCGATATTGTCTTCCGTTGACAGTTTAGAAGAATCCGTAATGCCCCCAACTACATTCACTTGTCCATTGAGTTTTTTACTGATTACATTCCCTACGTCACCGCCATACTTCATTCCGTCGTTCATAGTGGCGACCGTCTGGGTATTCCCATTGTGATCTTCATAGACGATCCGATCAATACCATCCGTGCGATTATAGCCATCCGTGCCATCTACTCCATTCACACCTTTTACAACATGGATGTCAGCAGAAGCACCATCCTTGCCATTGATGCCAATATGACCATCGGTACCATTGGTTCCATCTTTATCTGTAGAAGAAATGGTAACTCCATTTTTGCCATCGGCACCTTTTACACCAATAGCCCCATTGATGCCATCAGCGCCGTCTTTGCCCTGGCCGCCCACGGTAACAGTATCTGCCTTCAGATTCTTGTCCAGTCCGATGACCAGATCTCCATTTGCATCCACTACAGTCTTGATGTTGGAAGCATCATATTCTGCGTCCGCTTTCGTACCATTCCCTTTGATAGTCATGGTACTGTTCAGTCTTTTGGCCACAGATCCTGTATTTCCAGCAAACTTCAGTCCATCATCTAATGTGGCAACTTCATGGGTGGCATGCCCATCATCTTCGTAAACAATACGGGTCATACCATTGGAACCATCCACGCCATCCTGACCTTTCGCAGATTTCATGGTAAGCCCGTCTTTCCCGTCTTTTCCATTCATTCCGATAGAACCATCTTTCCCATTGATGGTAACAGCTGAGCCATCTTTGCCCGCCACATCGATGGAACCGTCTACACCATTTTCGCCTTTTTCACCCAGATTCAGATTGTCATTGACATTGACCATGTAGGGATCTTCCTTTGTGCCGGTGCCTGTAACTGTCGTATTTTTTCCGTCTACCAATTTGGTGGCATTCTTGGCAATTTCATCTTTCAGCTGGCTGACATTCACCGCATCTGTTCCGGCAATGCCGGCAGCCACATTGTGGATCTGATTGCCGCCATTATCCAGCCCCTTTTCCGTCAAAGAAACTGGAGAAGTCCCTGGTGCTGGATTTTTCGGTGTAATCGTAATACCGCCAGCACCAATCGTTGTCTCATTCCCATCTTTATCCGTGATGGTCATGCCGCTTCCCTGGGTCACGGTCTTATTTCCGTTAGTATCGGCGGTAGTTACACTGTTTACATTCAAATCATCGTTCAGGACCACTTTCACCGTTCCGTTTTCCACTTTCGTAGAAATATTTTTGCCGTCCCCGGTAACCTCAATATCCTCTCCCAGAGATTTGTGAACGATATTCCCATTCTGATCCTTTAATCCGAACCCTTTTTCCGTTAAATCTTTAGACTGTTTCGCCAACTGACTTACGTTAACAGCATCTGTATCCGCTGTACCAGCAGCTACGTTGGTAATTTTCGTGCCGTTCGCATTGATTCCGCCTTTTGTCACAGAAGGTCCGCCAGTTATGGTCACTCCCTGAGTATTGACGGTAGTATCCCCTGCCTTTACCGTCTCTGTATTTACAGTTTTCGATGTAATACTGTTCAGCCCAGTCACATCTTTTGCCAGTTTCACATTCAACGTATTATTGGCAGGATCAGCGACCACACCAATATTATTATCACTTAAATTGCTGCTGTCAGCACCGCCCAAAAGGGACATAGCCTGATCAGAACCGCGATGGAGTACATTGACATCTGCTTCCGAAGTATTGCCGATGGTTGAATTATCTCCAGCAAACCGCAGAGGCCGCGTCATGGTATAAAGTTGGCTTCCATTCACAGCATCCGTACTCTTTGCGCTGACCAGACCGGCTGCAACGTTCTGGATGCGCCGTTCTTTCCCCACGGAGCCCACCGTTACAACACCAGCAGGGGTCCCCCCAGCGTATTGATAGGTTCCGTTGCTGCTGTAAGCCTCATTCCCTTTCGTAGTGGCTCCTGATACAACATAAGCAGAGTTACTGCCCAGATAGACGGAATTCCCCAAAGTGGCTGTTACATGGCTGCCCACAATCTGGGTATTGGACAAATCCGTATTCTGGGTTGTGGCATCAAGGGTATTCTGGCTGCCAAAGATTTGGATATCTGTCAAATCTTTGTTTTTCTGATTTTTGGCCCGGATGGTGTTTTTTGAACCAGTAATAACAATATCAGATACATTACCCGCATCGCCTGCTGTACTTGTATCAGGATCCCCAGTAACCATATTCTGATTGCCCGTCACAAAAATATTTTCAAAAGTTTTCGAGTTGGCAGAATTATTGGAAAGGGATTCCATTTTCAGTACGTTTTGGTTCCCCACAATACGATTGCTGTCCCCTTCCATTCGGTTTTCATTCCCAAAGATTCCCGAATTCGAAGCACTTACATCAGCAGCTGTACCTGTTGCAGCCGTACTGTTCTGGCTGCCCAAAACATAGGTATTTGCTCCAGTGACCCTGTTTTTAGTGCCGATTGCCCCAGAAGAAATACCTTCCGCCTGTGCATTTGTCCCCACTGCGAGAGCATTTTCTGCCAGCGCCTGAGCCGTATCACCAATAGCGGAAGCACTTTTGCTGTTGCTTTTGGCATCACTGCCGATGGCGATGGCTTTGTCATCAGAAACGCCAGCAGAATAGCCAATGGCAACAGCTTTATCTACGCTGCTTCCACCATTTTTTATAGAGGAGGTTGCCAAAGTCCCTATAGCCAGAGAATGATTTCCGGCAGCCTGAGCGCCAGCCCCAATTGCCGTGTTATATTGATAACCGCTGATGGCTAAAGTCTGTTTCAGGCTGCCTGGGTTAGCCGGATCTTCATAGCCGGCTCCCACTGTGATACTGCCAAGGCTCTGCGCTTCAGTATTATTCCCCAGCGCAACACTCCTGTCCCCCAACGCTTTGGCGCTCACGCCAGCTGCCATAGAGTCTTCCCCAGTGGCCAAATCGTTATCATAATTATTCAGATTGGTAGATTTTACAGAGTAGTAATGTGTTTTTGCCGTATCAACGATTTCATTGACCTGAGCTACATTCGCTGCATCAGTCCCCAGTGTCCCTGCCGCAACATTGTGGATTTTCGTTCCCTTATTGTCATGATTGCGAAGGGTAATACTGTCTCCATCTCCAGAAGTGACCGTATCATAATATACTCCACTTGCCGTTGCAGAAGAAACATTCGCATTGACCTGAGCTACCGTAGCGTCGATTGACTTTTTGAGCTGTGCCACAGTAACGGCATCCTGATCCAGTGCTCCGTCAGCAACATTGGTAATGCGGCGTAAAGCCGATGCATTTCCCACTGAAACAGCCGTCTTAGGTGCTGCCTGGCCCGTCAGATATCCAGTTCCGCTGATCATAGCGGCACTCGCTACGGAATCATTGCCGATAGCAACATTCCCACCAGAAGCCTGTGCTCCCTGCCCTAAAGCCACACTGGCTGCATCTGCAGCCTGTGCGTTAAACCCAACTGCCGTAGATCCATTCCCATTTGCTTGAGCCTGATACCCTACGGCTACAGCATCATCGGCAGCCTTTGTCTCACTACCCAATGCCGTAGATTGGATTCGAGAAACGGCAGCATCATTTTTGTTAGCATGATAGCCGATAGAAACATTTTTCCCTTCAGATGTGTTTCCGCCAGCCCCGATGCTAGTTCCAGCTTCAGAACCAATGGCAACATTATGATCGCTTTTGACATCATTTCCCGTTTTATAGCCAATTGCAATATTCTGCTGTCCGTCAATATTGTTGCCGGCACCGTCTCCAATGACTACATGTGATCCTTTGGCCCCTAATACATCCCCTACCATACCTACCCCTGCATTAGGGCCAAGTACGACAGACCGGACGGCATTTGCACTGGCATCTTTGCCCAAAACCACAGAAGCACTGCTCCCAGCAGCAGCTCCGTTCCCAATAGCAACGGCATCTGCCCCACTGGCTTGCGCACTCTTACCCATAGCCAGGGCATCTGCCCCACTCGCTGCTGCCTCTGTTCCAACTGCAATGCTATCAGCACCAGAAGCAGCCGCACTTTTACCTAGAGCCAGTGCACCTTCCGCCTCAGCCTTTGCACTGTCTCCAATCGCTGCAGCACTATGACTTTTTTTCGTCACAGCAGCGCTATTGCCTATCGCAATTGCATGATTCGAAGCAACCGTACTGGCCTCAGTTCCAATTGCCATGCTGTTATTGTTGAGCTGAACGTTGGTCCCATCATTATAGACCGTCGCTCCATCACCTAGTGCAATTGAAGAGTTTCCTCGAGCATTGGCTGCATCACCGATGGATATGCTTGATTTTCCTCCGCCTATAACCACAGTGGAGCTATCACCATCAGACGTCATACCATTGAAGGATCCACTGACTGCTTTCCGGCCAATGGCAATACTGTTTTCAGCAGATGAAGCAGAACGAGCAGCATCGCCCAGGGCTACAGAATCTTTGCCATTCGCTTTTGCACTGACACCGATGGCAACAGCATCTTTACCCGCAGCTGCAGCGTCCTCTCCTGTGGAATTGGCACGGAAATACTTCATTCCCGGTTTTGTTTTATCCAATCCCAAAGCAGAATTCACATTTTTTAGCTCTGTAATATCGGCTGTATTATTGTTGATTTTTCCTGTATTAGTCGTAATTGCATTTTTATTTGCTGTAATATCCGTCTTGTTTTGCTGGATTTCATTGGCATTCTGGTTAATCCCAGCCTTATTGTTAGCAATCTCTGTGCTGTTATCCGCAATTTTGTCAGTATTGGCAGCAATAGCTGTTTGGTTATTTTGTACATCTGTTTTAACTGCATCCACTTCTGCACTGGTTGCGACCCCATCAGTGGATATTGTGATTGTCTTTGTTATATCGTCTTTAGTTACAGAGATGTTAGTTCCGGCACTCAAAATATCACCGTCATGAACAACTTCAGCGTTAACATAAAGTGCACTTCCAAATACGAACACAGCTGTTAATACGCTTCTAGTCAGTACCCCCCCGTTTTAGTAATTGTTCTTAATAAAGAATTACCCGACGCTTTTCCACCATTTTTTGCTAATTCTGAAACAACCTGGTACTGCCCTTTTGCGCGATTGAATATGACCTTGTAAATTCTATTCAATCTAATCGCCTCCTTATTATCGAAAAGTTAAAATGTAAATCAACACATAGTGCCCATGGTAGTTTATTAACCCCGATTGGGTTCTTTCCTCTTGTAGTTTAACATCTCTTGGCTCGCTAAACAATATATTTCCTTTATTTTATTTGCTATATTTGGTTAAATTATAATTAAAATGCGAATAGGTTGTATTAAAACTGTAATGTAGAGATAATGAATTAAAATGAAGTGTAGCAGAAAGTCCACTATCAGTTTAGACTTCTCTTCCCATGTTTCCACACACGGTCGCATTACTGGTATGCCTTTTGCCCTTAGCGACCAGTCCGCCCAATTATCGGCTTATGCTTTAATTTCTGTTCCGTCTTTGAAGGTTATCTCAATATTATCTTCCCCATTTACAGTGACGAAGTTGACCAAGCTACACCACAGCCTTTTATCAAAAGTTTGGATTAGTTTTTGTTCCTGTAAATTCTTGATAAAGTTATTCAGCGTCCGGGCTCTACTTATACGGTGTTTCATCGTATCACAGACTTGGTCGTACCGTATCTTTGTTTTCTCATAGCATCTGACCAGTTCATTGTAATTTTTGATGTAATCATCCTCGTTCTGCACAGCCCGGGCATTTTCGGCTATGAGCTGCTGTACCTTGACTGCCAGCAGGTTCAAATCCGTGCTGAGCTTGTCCCGCTCCTCTTCCAGTGCTTCTGTGTCAGTGAGCCGTTCCTTCAGCAGGGTGATGCTGTTAAGGATTTCCGCTTTGTTTTCGATGAGCCGGTTGGCGGCCCGGACGAATACTTCCTTGATATCATCCTCCGTCAGATGCGGTGTCTTGCAATGACTCTTGAACTTGCCGTTGCATCGGTAGATGGTCCTGCGGTACTTGTCGGTCGAATGCCATACCTTGGCCCCATACCAACCTCCGCACTGGCCGCACTTAATTTTGCTGGAGAAGATGGATACGCCGCTGTAGCGGCTCCTGCCTTCACGCCGCCGCTTGATTTCTTCCTGCACCCAGTCGAAGACCTGCGGGCTGATGATGGCTTCGTGGTTATTTTCCACATAGTACTGCGGCACTTCCCCTTCATTCGCTTTCCTTTCTTTGGTCAGGAAGTTGACGGTGAACCGCTTCTGCAGCAGGGCATCGCCCTTGTATTTCTCATTCGTCAGGATGCTCTCTACCGTCCGCGGATACCAGCATTTCTTTTTCGCCGGGGTTTCCAGCCCTCTGGCAGTCAGCTCCCTGGCAATGGAGTGGAAGGTATACCCGTCCAGGAACAAACGGTAAATCAGTTTCACCGTCCTGGCCTGTTCCCTGTTGACGGCCAGATTCCCATCCGGCCCTTTGTCATAGCCGAGAAAATGCCTGTAGGGAACACTCATCTTGCCATCAGCGAACCGCTTCCGATGGCCCCAGGTGACGTTTTCCGAAATGCTCCGGCTTTTTTCCTGTGCCAGGCTGCTCATGATAGTGATGAGGAGTTCCCCTTTACCAATCATATTGATACAAGATAACGATGCACCCCCCAAACCCTCTTAACGATGAACCCCCTTGCCCCCCTGCCTATCGTTAAGCGAGTATGCCTCGGAAGCCGCACGGGACAAGGCTTCCGAAAAAAGAGAAGGGGGTGCATTTGCACCCCCTCGATGGGGATTTTGCACCCCCCAAAAACCTATATCACATTATTTTCTGTTATACTCCACTTTCCTGCTGCCGATTAGCTTTGCTTTATCCGTTTGCAAGAACTGCTCTATCGCTGTCCATGTTACATCAAAATTATCAAGAAATGCCGTGTGCCATGCTTTGGGGACGATACATAGGCTGGCTTTTGGGATATACTGCTCTGCCTCCACCATCGTCACCAAAGGCGCATGATCATCCTCGTCTCCGGCAATCAACAACACTGGGCATTCAATCGTCCGCAGGAAATCTTCGCCGACTTCCATTTTGCTCCAGAATTTCATATAGTTCGTGCAAAATTCCTGATAGCGTTCCGGCTCCGGCATGATTTTTTTCTGCTGCTCTATAAAAGCTGCATCTATTTTCTCTAAATCCGCTACCTTCATTTCCCCACTGAAAAAACCTGGCTTGAGTGTACCTGCACCGATGGCCACGATGCGCTCTATGCATTCCGGGTACATGGAAGCGACCTTGTAGGCCGTGTATGCGCCGTCGCTGAAGCCCAGCAGGACGGCTGGCTCATCGGTGACTTCCTTTATCACCGCCAGCATATCATTCGCCTTCTGCTCATAGGTCAGCTCCGAATGTCCGATTTCTGAGCGTCCGTGTCCGCGGGTGGACACGACAATCACTTGGTAATTTTTTCGTAAGTTGTCAATCATCTGTCCCATTCCATAGGGCGTACCCACGCCGCCGCCGTGAAAAACAAACAGCGGCTTCCCCTTGCCGTAAATCTCATAGTAAATTCTAGCATCACCGGCCTGCGCATAATGCCCTGCCACCGTATTGTTCCCGTAGGGCGTATCGCTGCCCTTGGCTTCCGGCGCTTGCATAAAATAGCGTATGGCGGGCGCAAACGTCGCATCACGCTCCTGCGCCCGCACTAGCACATCCTGTGCGTTGCTGCTCCCGGCTTTAGTCGCCTCGCCTATTTCCATGCTTCCCGCCAGCAGAATCGCCGTACTCAGCAGAAGTGCGCCAGTCCCATAGAGCATTTTGTGCCAAATCATACCTATGCCTCCAAATCCCAGACATCAATTCCCGTAGCTGCATCATATCTCAGCCCGATCTTGCCGCCCTGCACAGGGACAAGAACCAGTTCCGCTGTGTAGAGCACCGTCGCTTTTTTCAAATGACCGCCAAGATAGTCTATACGTCCCTTTGCTTCATCAAAGGCAGAAAAGAGAGCATGGGCGTGCTGCACCAATTCCCCCTGCCTTCCGGTCACGATATTTCCCATGAGGGAAATCATCTCCAGCATACCATTCCGCACATGGGGCAGAAATTCCTGCCTGTCCGGGATATAAGTTGCTACTTCAACCTCGCCGCAAGCCCCGATGCCTTGAAATGTTGCGGCGGATATGTGGAGCTTGCGGCACACATCTTCCACCTGAGCGAGAATTTCCTCGCCCTTGTCGATGCGAATGTAAATCCGCTCACCCATTTGCCTGTAATCCATTGCCATTTTCTCCCCTTTTCAATCATCCAGCATGACATGACGATTGACATACTGCCCGTTGCGAAGCCCTCCGTCGTAGTCAATCGCTGCCGCCGGGCAACGGTGGAAACAGCCGAGGCACAGGGTACATTTTTCCTTGACCCATTTTGGCTTTCCTTCCTGCATGACAATGGCATCGAGGGGGCATTGTCTGGCGCACAGCCCGCAGCCGATACATTTTTCCCTGTCCAGCCGGAAGTTTTTCGTTTTGCGGATGCGGTTGTAATTCGCCTTGGCTGCCGCCGCCATGATGCCCGGCATCTGATCCGGTAGGCTGTGCCCCTTTTCGCGGCGCATTATCTGCTCTATAATGGCACGAGTCTCTGCCTCGCCATTTTCCTCGGCGAGGCGGTTGCGTTGGGCATCTTTCAGGTAAAACATGGGGCTCCAATTATCGACAAAACACGCCGCATACAAGCTGTCGAAGGAAATCCCCACCTTGCCGAATTCCTTTTGCGCCGTGGATAAAATATTGCCGTAGTCGCAGCCGTAAGTGGCCACAAAGAAGCAGTAATGGCTGCTCCCTTCCAAATTTATCTCGACTTTTTGCAGATAGTCCAGCAAAATCGCAGGCAGGCCTTCCCAATAAGTCGGCATGACCACCCCGAAATTTTCCCCTTCCGGCACAGTCAGAGAATACTTCTCCTGCCGCACCAATTCTTTTAACGGCACAATCTTTTCCCCGGTTGCCTTGGCGATTTGTTCCGCCACATATTTACTGGTGCCTGTGGCACTGAAGTAGAGAATCACGTTGACACCTTCTTACAGACTGTACACGCTGCTCCGATACATTTGCAGTCTTTCCTCGCCGTTGTTATCCATGGTTTCCTGCAAACGGCTGATCATGGCCTCTTTGTCCTCCGGCACACGTCCATTGATACGCACGGGCATGGTGACATGCTCGGCGCGGAAGATGGTGGGCACGGTCAGGCAACGGATGAACTCTTGCATTTCCTCCATGCGTTCCCGCTCCGTGGCTTCGGCGAATTTCCCTTCCGCCACATCACGGGAAAGCGGCGTATCGGGAAAGAGCGTCAGTTCCGAAGCATAAATCATGGCAGGTTTGAGCTGATTATAGAGCCATGCTGTTTCCCGTGCATGGGACAGCCCCCAGCCGTGCCCTCCCAGACCGCCCAGGAAATTGGCAATCCATGGCATCCCTGCCTCGTCCATCTTATGGCATTCATGCAACACATAATCAGCATGATAGCCCTTGTTCATGCGATCAAGGAGTTTATCATCGCCGCTTTCCACGCCGAAGTAGAAATAGTTGTAGCCCGCATCCTTGAGCTGTCTCACCTGCTCTACCGTCTTGTTTTTGAGATTGTCTACACGGGCGTAGCCGCCGATGGATTTCACCCGAGGAAGATAATGATAAATCATGTCGGCGATTTTCAGCAAGTCCTCGGTCTTGCGAATGAAGGGATCAGCCCCCTGCAAATAAATGCGGTCAAATCTCCAGCCCGAATGAGCCAGTTCTTTAATGTCAGCTTCTATTTCCTCCATGGGCGACAGGGAAAAGGGACTTTCCTTGTAAAAGGTACAGAATTTACAACTCCCATGACTGCAGCCTGATGTAATCTGCAAAAATCCGTCATTGGCCTCATAAGGAGGACGATTGATACCGCTGGAAAAATGCATGGTCTTAACCCTTCTTTCTTACTTCTCGTCAAAGAATTCAATGATTTCCCCGGCTTTGCCCTCTACAAAGGCAATACGCAAGGGGTAGGGCGTCTCGCAGGGTACGACAATGTCCTGTGGCGCCATGATGACCTTCAGCCCTTCTCTGGCGCATGCCGCCATACACTCGTCTACCTTATCCGTAGCCAGGGCGATATGGTCAACCTGCCCCGGTCTGCGCCCCGGCTCGGCGTTGGCAAACAGCTCTATCACGCCGTTCCCCGTGTCCAGCATCGCTCCGGCTTCCACGCCATCGCCTCAGCTGCGAAGTATATTCATGCCAAGCACATCACAATAAAACGCGATCACAGCGTCCATTTCCGCTTTGCCACAACAGCGCAAAGCCGCATGATGCAGTCCTTTAATCAAACTCATCGACAGAATCTCCCCTCAAATTTACAAAGTTCACTCAATCACAATATTCCGGCACGCTTTGCGGGGCTTGCCCTTCGGATAGTCCCCCGCATGGTAGCCCAAGGTTACAAAAGCCTTGGCCTCCATTGTGTCCGGCACACCCCATTCCTCCATGAACGCCTTGCCTTCCGGCAGGGCAAAGGTGTCCTCGGCACGGGAAATAATGCAGGAATCAACCCCGAGCGCATGAGCAGCCAAAATCATATTTTCCGCTATGCAGAAGGCATCCGCCACACTAAAAAGAAAATCCTTCTGCCCGAAAATCACGCAGACCGTAGGTGCATCGTAAAAGCCGTTCCTGATATTCGGATCATCAATGACAGAAGGCTGCTCATCGGACACATGACCGCCCAGGAGCTTACTGCGGTCAAAGGTTGAAAAGTTCAGCTTGCCGAGCTTCTTCGCCAACTCTGCATTATGCAGAGTAACAATCATGCTGCGCTGACCACCTCCGGCATTGGGAGCATACAGCCCTGCCTCTACAATCTTGTCCACCAGTTCCCTTGGAACTTGTTTTTCCTGATATTTCCGAATGGAGCGGCGTTCCTTCATCAAGGCCAGTATTTCCATTTCCTCATATCTCCTTCCAGCACTGCGGATCAGCGGCATAGAAATCCCCGCCGGAATTGGCAGCGGCCACAGCGGGACAGCCGCGACACCAAGCCTTTAGCTCACACTTGCTGCACTTGGCAAATTTATCATATTCCCGATAAGCTTCCAATTCGTTTACCCACAAATCAGCCAACCTGTCTGTAAAGGCATTGCCCACACGACTGTTTTGCACCCGGCGGCAGGCATAGACCTCGCCTGTGGGCAGTATCGTCAAATGCCCGTTTCCGCAGTTACAGCCGCTGTAAATCATCTCAGGCTCTGCATCCTCCGGGATAGCAAAATTTCCTTCCTCGTAATCATAGAGCGTCCAGAGGTGGTCTTTGCGATTGAAATAGGTTTCGCAACCGGATTCCTCATAGGCACGGAACTTCCTGTCACACTCGGCCAAAAGCTGCCGATAGCGCCGGGGTGTGATTCCTGTATCTTTATCTTCGTTAGTAGGGCAGTATCGGGCAAAGGCATAGACCTTCGCTCCCGCCGCCACCGCCGCATCAATTATCTGCGGCACTTCATCTATATTTTTGCCGGAAACGGTAGTCATCAGAATGGAGCGGATACCCGCAGCATTCAGGGTGGCAACCTTTTCCAGGGTAGTTTTGTAAGAACCCGGTTTTCGGAACCAATCGTGGGTTTCTTCCAGCCCGTCAAGGGACATCTGATAGCGCACGCAGCCGCAATCCTTCATGCGTCTGCATACACTCTCCGTCAGATGAAAGGGATTCCCCATAATGGTAAAGGGTATCTGCTTTTCCTTGAATCTTTCCAGCAGCCACCAGAAATCCGGATGCAGGATGGGATCTCCCCCCGTCAGGTAGAAATAAGGCTGGCGGCCAAAGCACCTGCAAAAATCCTCACAGTTTTTCAGCACCGTCTCCATCTCTCTCCGCGTCATGCTGTCGATACATTTTTGCTGGCTTTCCGCAAAAATATAGCAGTGCTTGCAACGCTGGTCGCAGTCATCGGTGATATGCCACTGAAATGAAAAATACGGTTTCACTCTGGCCGTCCTCCTTACCTGTCTTCATCTGCCGGTCAATTACTTGTCGCCGGAGCCGCAAGCCGTAGGCAACACCTTGTCCCCTGAACCGCAGGCGGTAGCAAGCACCTTGTCGCCGGAGCCGCAGGCCGTCCCCATAGCCTTGTCTCCGGAACCGCAAGAGGGGCTTGTCAAACTCGCTGCCGTTTTCTTGTTCCAAGCTGCCAAATTCTTCAGTGCCATGTCAATCATCCTTTCCTCATTATCGGCACAATTCCTAACGACAAGCTCATATTAACAGGAAAACCTATCTATGTGAAATGCCAATATCGCATTATTGATACGCTGAACGTATCAATCTTTTTTCCAAACCTGTTCCCTCTTCCGACGTGATATGATATTATGAAAAGAAAATTGACAGTATTGAGACTTTACGAGGTACCTAATGAACACGCAACAACTGGAATGTTTTGCCACCCTTGCCAAAACACTGAACTACGCCAAGGCCGCCGAGCAGCTCTCCATGACGCAGCCCGCCGTTTCCCGGCAAATCAAAAGCCTGGAAAATGAGATGGGGGCCCGGCTTTTTCAGCGCACCACCCGTTCGGTGACGCTGACGCAGGTCGGCTGGCAGTTCCTGCCGGATGCCCGTCAAATCCTTGCCATCTACTATCGTTCACGGGAATGGATGGAGAGCTTTCAAAAGAATGAGCGGAATCTACTGCAGATTGGCTATGCCGATTCCCATGCCAACCGACTGATTAGCAAAATCCTTTCCCCGATTTTAGCCGAACAGAAAAATATTGTGCCGGAACTTACCCTTGACCAAACCGATGCCAATCTGCGCCGTCTCTCACTCAGCCAGCTGGATTTGGTAATCGGAATGAAGGATGCCAAATTCACCGATGAAGCCATTAATTTCGTGAAACTTAGAGATGACGGCTTTGTCTGTATCGTGAGCAAAGCTCATGAACTTGCTCGGGAGTGCAAAAAGAGACGCAAAAAATGCGTCTCCTCTACAGACTTGTGGCTCCATCGCCAAATTATTGCCATTCCGCCCTATCTTTTGAAACATACCTTTTCACGCGGGCATCATATCATTCCCGTCAACGATGAACTGGATAATATGTTATGCGCCACCATCAGCGAGGCATACAATCTTGTGTTGGCGGGTGCAGGGTTTGCGCTTATCCCCGAACATCTGGCACTCCCGCATAAAGAGCTGGCGTTCTTCCAGTGGAATGAATCTCCCCATGCACCCATGGGCATTTACTGTCGCAGGGAGATACTGCACGACAAGAACTCTGTTATTTGCAGATTCATCAGTGAGGCTCAAACGATTGCGACATCTACTTTCATTTGAAAAACAGGAAAATCCGCATCCACTCCCGTCCCATCCCGGAACACCACGGTCAGCCGCTTGTCCGCGCCCACCGTCACATAGTCCACCATTGTGCCCCACAGCCGCTCATCGAACTCCGCCACAGGCCCCTCCTGCGCCTCAAGTGTCCTGATGAACCCCACCCCCTAAAGGGACTAGCTTCGCGTCGCAGTCTCTCGCCCTTGGCTGACCGCTCTGCGATGGCCTCCGTCACCTCGTCGAATCGTGTCTTGGCTTTCTCGTACCGCTCCACCAAGCCGTTGTAGCGTTTCTGGTACTCCCCTTGGTCTTGGGCACCCCTCGCATTCTCGGCGATGCAGTTCTGTGTCATCTCCACCAGCACCGCCAGCGACACCTTAGCTAGTCCCTTTAGGGATTCCTGTCCCAAGGCGGCTTTCTCCCGCTCCAACTCCACTGTGTCGCAAAGGGTCTGCCGGACGAGCCGGGCATTGGCGGCAATCTCCTCCCGCTCCGTCACCAGCTTGTTGAATGCCGTGACGAAGGCTACTTTGATTTCCTCCTCGGTAATATGCCACCGGCATATTACCCATGGGGCGTTTGGCATTTATGCCCGTCGTACTTGTTGTTGCATCAGTAGATGGTCCTGCGGTACTTGTCGGTCGAATGCCATACCTTGGCCCCGTATCAGCCGCCGCACTGGGCACACTTGATTTTTATCTGCCTCATTCTCTTGTTATCTGCCTCATTTCATGCTAAAATGTGGCAGATAACAGAAAAATGAAGGAGATTTTTATGCGGACATTTAACTACTCGCAGAAAATACAAAATTTACTGACACCTGAAATCGTCCAGCTTCTCACCTGTATCCATGAACACAAGGGACGGCAGGATTTATTTCTGGAGGCGAATACAGACGAATTGAAAACACTGGTAGACGTTGCCATGATCCAGAGTACAGGGTCTTCCAACCGTATCGAGGGAATCTTCACCAGTGACAAACGATTAGAAGCACTGGTCAGCAAAAAAGCTGAACCGCACAATCGGTCTGAACAGGAAATTGCCGGATATCGTGAAGTACTCGCCTTGATTCATGAAAATCACGACTATATTCCCCCTGCCCCTAATGTCATCAGGCAGCTCCACCGAGATCTGTACTCTTACTCAACAGGAGCCATTGGAGGAGACTATAAAAACGCAGATAACGTCATTGCGGAAACAGATGCACAAGGGCATCAAAAGGCCAGGTTTATTCCCGTTCCTGCTTTTCAGACCGCTGACGCTATGGATTCTTTATGTCAATCGTTCCAGAATGCCTGGCAGGAAAACATCATAGATAAATTGCTGCTGACTCCCATGTTCATCCTGGATTTTCTCTGCATTCATCCATTCAATGACGGAAATGGACGGATGAGCCGGCTTCTGACACTCCTTCTTTTATATCGTGCCGGCTACATCGTCGGGAAATACATCAGCCTGGAAATGCTGATTGAAAAAACGAAAACCACTTACTATGAAGCTCTTCAGGCAAGTTCTTTCGGCTGGCACGAAAATCAAAACACCTATGCTCCTTTTGTGAAATATTATTTGGGAATCATCATAAAAGCATACGATGAATTCGAAGACCGGATTCAATACTTGGTAACCAAAAAGATTTCCAAGCCAGACCGTATCAAGGCCATCATTTCCCAGACACTAGGAAAAATCAGCAAAAAGGATCTGATGGAACGCTGCCCGGATATCAGCCAGGGAACTATAGAACGCACTTTGTCCAGTCTGGTAAAAGAGGGCTATATCATCAAAGTTGGCTCTGGTCCGGCCACAGCATATATCCGCAAGCGATAAAAAGACAAGCAGCTTACACTATGGTGTGCACCCCGTCAATAGGACACGAAAAAAATAATGGATTTGCGGTTCGCCTGAATGGCAAGCCGCTTTTTCTATGCGACAAGATAATGGTTAACGCCGGTTCAAGTCATCGCGTATGCGGCGGACGACAAGAGCCCCCGCTGTGAGAGACAGCAAGGGCTCCTGAATATCTTCATCATCTTGTTAATTATTCCACAGAAATTTGAAAAACCCTGCCTGCGCTGCTTTGACGAGTTATCAGCGATGGCGCAGCCAGCACGGGATGAGGCAGAGGGCGCTGACGGCGAGGCCGAAGAAGAGCGGGTTACCGGCGGCGCCGAGGAAGACGGCGGCAAGGGCGGCGACGGTCGAGAGGGCCATGGAGAGTGTGGCGCTCATGGCGGTGATCGTGCCGGGCGCGAAGATGGCGAAGCTCAGCGGCAGGAAGATGCCGCCGCTGCGGAGGGCCATGGAGAGGAAGTTCCAGAAGAGGACCTGGCTGCCCTCGTTGGCCAGCGCGATAAAGGCGGCCAGCGTGATGGTCAGCAGCACGATGAGGCGCGTGACGGCGAGCTCAGAGAGATGGTACGGATGGTTGACCGTCGGGATCTCGGTGATGTCAATCGCCTGGCTCGCGGGATCTTCGGCGAGCTTGTGGATCTTGCGCGCGCGTAGCGTCACGCGGGCGCGGTGGAAGATGTCGCGCGAGAGCATCGTGCCGATGCCGAGCGAGAGTCCGGCAATCGAGCCGATGAGCGAGAGCATGATGCCGCCCATGGCGATGCCGCCGAGCAGGGATGGCTGCTCCGTCAAGAGGTAGACGGGCAGCGAGAGGATCGGCGTAATCTCCGGATGGGCCGCGCCCATGTAGATGCCGACCATCGCGCAGGGCAGGCCGACTGGCAGGCTGATGAGCGCCGCCGTGAAGGCCGCAACGGATGCCGTGCGCGGGTTCGAGGCCGAGAAGATGGCCTGGATGTACGACTGCGTGCAGAGCATGCCGATGACGACGGACGAGAAGTTCGCGAGGATGTGGCTCATGTCGCCGTGCAGCAGGTTGAAGGTCCCTTCCGGCAGGGCTGCCGAGACGGCAGGATCGGCAAAGAGCGAGTGCGCCGCCATGACGCCGGCGATGGCCATCGTGCTCCAGATGACGATCATCTTGAGGATGCCTCCGACACCGGCACTCTTCATGCCGCCGAAAAAGGCATAGGCTGCGACGGTCAGGACGAGCAAGATTGTCGCGGGCAAAAACGGGATGCCGAAGATCGCGGCGATGATGTAGATGGCCGGCAGGCAGCTCGCCACCGCGCTGAACAGGATGCCGATGGACGAGACGATGCTCGAGAAGACGCCGCAGGTCAGGCCGAAGTTCTGCGCGAGGAACTGCGGGATCGTCTCGAGCGCCGTGCGGCGCAGGGGTCTGGCGTAGAAGAGGCCCATGATGATGAGTCCGACGCCCGAGCCGATGGTGAACCACCA
Organism: Mitsuokella sp. UBA4253; assembly: GCF_002395285.1. Classification (NCBI taxonomy): domain Bacteria; kingdom Bacillati; phylum Bacillota; class Negativicutes; order Selenomonadales; family Selenomonadaceae; genus Mitsuokella; species Mitsuokella sp. UBA4253. Next base: position 72,598 of record NZ_DGWR01000012.1, read on the forward strand.
GGCCGACAGTCCGACTGTCGCGGCGAGCTGCGCCGTGCCGACTGTCGCACCGCCGCCGACACACGTGCCCGCGATGCCGCCCGCGACGAGCGGCACACCGGCCGACCGGCCGCCGACGCTGAACCCCTTCGTCGAGTGGACCGACCGCGCCGCCCGGATGCCGAAGTCGAGGACGACGGCAATCGTCGCGCAGATGACGACGAGTTGAAACAAAGAAATGTCCATGAAAAAACACACTCCAAAAAAAGAAAAGCCCCCGCTCCTATGAGCCGGGGCATTGAACGGTCACCCGAACCAGATCCAGAGAACGCCGGCGACAGCGATGACGACGGCCGCCGTATTGCGGTGGTAGTAATCGGCGAGCCAGCCGATGTGCGTCACCTCGTAGAGCCAGCCGAGCACGCGCAGAGCGATGTAGTGGATGATGCAGCCGACGATGTAGGCGAGGCCGACTTCGATGGCGATGGCCAGCATCGTAATGGACAGGCCGATCATCGCGAAGATGCCCATGAAGAACAGGCCGATGATGACGAGCGCCGCCACGATGACGAAGAGCGTGCCGCCGAGCGCAACGCCGATGCCCGCGAGTGCCGCCAAAAATCCCTTCAAGCTATCCATGAAAATTCCCCCTTCCTGAGAATCCCGTTCTATTCCTTCATTCCCCTTCATTATAGGGAGAAGTCCCGCCGTTCGCAAGATGCAATTTCGTTCAAGCGTTCTTCTCTTCGAGCAGCGGCCTGAGGAACTTGCCCGTGTACGACTCCGGCACTTTGACGATGTCCTCGGGGCGCCCCGTCGCCACGACGGTGCCGCCCTTGTCGCCGCCCTCTGGGCCGAGGTCGATGATGTAGTCCGCCGTCTTGATGACATCGAGATTGTGTTCAATGACGACGACGGTATCGCCGCCCGCGACGAGGCGCTGCAGGATGTCGAGGAGCTTGTGGATGTCGGCCGTGTGCAGGCCCGTCGTCGGCTCGTCGAGGATGTAGAGCGTCTTGCCCGTCGAGCGGCGCGAGAGCTCTGTCGCGAGCTTGACGCGCTGCGCCTCGCCGCCCGAGAGCGTCGTCGCCGGCTGGCCGAGCTTGATGTAGCCGAGGCCGACATCCTGGATGATCTTCAGCTTGCGCGCGATGCGCGGCACATTGGCGAAGAAGTCGACGGCCTCGTCGATCGTCATGTCGAGGACTTCGGAGATGTTCTTGCCCTTGTAGCGGACCTCGAGCGTCTCGCGGTTGTAGCGCGCGCCCTTGCAGACCTCGCAGGGCACGTAGACGTCGGGCAGGAAGTGCATCTCGATCTTGAGGATGCCGTCGCCTTTGCAGGCCTCGCAGCGGCCGCCCTTGACGTTGAAGCTGAAGCGGCCGGCCTTGTAGCCGCGCATGCGCGCTTCGCTCGTCTGGCTGAAGAGGTCGCGTATCGCATCGAAGACGCCCGTGTACGTCGCGGGATTCGAGCGCGGTGTGCGGCCGATGGGCTGCTGGTCGATGTCGATGATCTTGTCGATGTTCTCGAGTCCCTTGATCTTCTTGTGCTTGCCCGGCTTGCCCTTCACGTGGTAGAGGCGCGAGGCGATGCCCTTGTAGAGGATCTCGTTGACGAGCGTCGACTTGCCAGAGCCCGAGACGCCCGTGACGAGCGTCAAGGTACCGAGCGGGAACTTGACCGTCAGGTTCTTGAGGTTGTTCTCTGCTGCGCCGACGACTTCGATGAACTTGCCGTTCCCTGGGCGGCGCTTTTGAGGGACCGGGATGAATTTGCGGCGCGAGAGGTAGGCGCCCGTGACGGAGTCGGGGTTCTTCTTGATCTCCTCGGCCGTGCCCTCGGCGACGACGCGACCGCCGTGCGCGCCGGCGCCCGGGCCGATGTCGATGATGTGGTCGGCCGCGTACATCGTGTCCTCGTCGTGCTCGACGACAATCAGGGTGTTGCCGAGATCGCACAGGTGCTTGAGCGTCGCGAGCAGGCGGTTGTTGTCGCGCTGGTGCAGGCCAATGCTCGGCTCGTCGAGGACGTAGAGGACGCCCTGCAGGCCCGAGCCGATCTGCGTCGCGAGGCGGATGCGCTGCGCCTCGCCGCCCGAAAGCGTCCCCGCTGAACGCGAGAGCGTCAGGTAGTCGAGGCCGACGTCCAGGAGAAAGTTCAGGCGCGCGTGGATCTCCTTGAGGATCTGGCGCGCGATCTTCGCCTCGCGCGGCGTCAGCGTCAGCTGCGTGAAGAAGGCGTCGGCCTCGCGGATCGTCATGCGCGTGACCTCGTCGATGTTCTTGCCGCCGACGGTGACGGCGAGCGTCTCCGGCTTTAAACGCGCGCCGTGGCAGGCCTTGCAGGGGATTTCGGTCATGTAGTTCTCGTACGACTCGCGCATCTCGTCGCTGTCCGTCTCGTGGTAGCGGCGCGCGAGCAGCGGCATGACGCCCTCGAACGGCACGAAGTACTCCTTGTCCTCGCCGAACATGTTCGTGTAGCGGAAGTGGAAGCGCTCCTCCCCCGAGCCGTAGAGCAGGGCCTGCTTTGTCTTCTTGTCGAGCTCCTGCCACGGCGTCTCGAGGCTGTAGCCGCGATTCTCGAGGATGGCCTTCATCACGCACATCGCGTACGAGTGCAGGTTCTTCGAGAGCGGCGCAAAGACACCGCCGCCCACGCTCAGGCTCGCGTCAGGCACGACGAGCTCTTCATCGAACTCCATGTGGCTGCCGAGGCCCGTGCAGACGGGGCAGGCGCCATATGGGTTGTTGAACGAGAACATGCGCGGCGTGATCTCGGGCAGGCTGATGCCGCAGTCCACGCAGGCGAAGTTCTCGCTGAACATCAGGAGCTCGCCACCGACGATCTGCACGTAGGCGACGCCTTCGCCGAGCTTCAGCGCCGTCTCGAGTGAGTCGGCCAGGCGCGACTCCATGCCCTCGCGCACGACGAGGCGGTCGATGACGACCTCTATCGTGTGCTTCTTGTTCTTCTCGAGCTGGATGTCCTCGCCGATGTCCATGACCTCGCCGTCGATGCGCACGCGCACATAGCCTTCGTGACGGATGTGCGCGAGGACTTTCTTGTGCTCGCCCTTCTTGCCGCGCACGACCTGCGCCATGACGAGCAGCTTCGTGCGCTCCGGCAGCTCGCGGATCTGGTCGATCATCTGGTCGACCGACTGCTGCGTGATGGGCTTGCCGCACTTCGGACAGTGCGGATGGCCGACGCGCGCGAAGAGCAGTCTGAGGTAGTCGTAGATCTCCGTGACCGTGCCGACGGTCGAGCGCGGGTTGTGGCTCGTCGTCTTCTGGTCGATCGAGATGGCCGGCGAGAGGCCGTCGATCTGGTCGACATCCGGCTTGTCCATCTGGCCGAGGAACTGGCGCGCGTACGACGAAAGCGACTCGACGTAGCGGCGCTGCCCCTCGGCGTAGATCGTGTCAAAGGCCAGCGACGACTTGCCCGAGCCCGACAGGCCCGTGATGACGACGAGCTTGTCGCGCGGGATGTCGACGTTGATGTTCTTGAGGTTGTGGGCTCTTGCGCCCCGTATCTTGATGTATCGTTCCATTGCTTTTACCTATTATCTAGTATCTACTCATTATCTAGTATCGATGTATCTATGATCGCACCCGTGGCGCTCACTTCTTGCTTCGCTTGCTCTTGGATGCCTTCTTTGGTGCCGCGCCGGGCAGGCTGCCGTCGAGCTCTAAAATCATATCGCGCAGCTCTGCGGCCCGCTCGAACTCGAGCGCGCGCGACGCCTGCTGCATCTCGCGCGTCAGCGTCTTGATGAGGTTCTCCCTGTCCTTCTTCGTCAGCTTCTTCTTGCCCGGCTTCACCTCGTACTTGCCGCCCGACTCAGCGACGAGTGTCGTCTCAATAAGCGGCTTGATGGGCTTGACGATCGTCTTCGGCGTGATCCCGTGCGCCTTGTTGTAGCCCTGCTGGATCTCGCGGCGGCGCGCCGTCTCGTCGATGGCGCGCTTCATGGAGTCCGTGATGCGGTCGGCGTACATGATGACGTGGCCGTGCGCATTGCGGGCCGCGCGGCCGATGATCTGGATGAGCGATGTGTCGGAGCGCAGGAAGCCCTCTTTATCGGCATCGAGGATGGCGATCAGGGAGACTTCCGGCATGTCGAGGCCCTCGCGCAGGAGGTTGATGCCGACGAGCACGTCGAATTCGCCGGCGCGCAAGTCGTGGATGATCTCCGCGCGCTCGATCGTCGCGATGTCAGAGTGCAGGTAGCGGACCTTGACGCCGACTTCCGTAAAGTAGTCCGTGAGGTTCTCCGCCATCTTCTTGGTCAGCGTCGTGACGAGCACGCGCTCGTGGCGCTCGATGCGCAGCTTGATCTCGGCGAGCAGGTCATCGATCTGGCCCTCGAGCGGCCGCACTTCGATCTCGGGGTCTAAGAGCCCCGTCGGCCGGATGATCTGCTGCGCGACCTGCTGGGCCCGCTCGAGCTCGTATTTGCCCGGCGTCGCCGAGACGTAGATGATCTGGTTGATGCGCGCGGCGAATTCCTCGAAGGTCAGCGGGCGGTTGTCGAAGGCGGACGGCAGGCGGAAGCCGTTCTCGACGAGCGACACCTTGCGGCTGCGGTCGCCGGCGTACATCGCGTGGAGCTGCGGCAGCGTCACATGCGACTCATCCATGACGATGAGGAAGTCCTCCGGGAAGTAGTCGAGCAGGGTGTAGGGCGCCTCCCCCGCCTTGCGGTGCGTCAGATGGCGCGAGTAATTCTCGATGCCCGAGCAGTAGCCCATCTCCTGCATCATCTCGAGATCGTAGCGCGTGCGCTGCTCGATGCGCTGGGCCTCAATGAGCTTGCCCTCCGCCTTGAACTTCTTGACCTGCTGCTCCATCTCCGCCTCGATGTCCTTCATCGCGATCTTGAGGTCTTCGTCCTCCGTGACGTAATGCGAGGCCGGGAAGATCATCGAATGCGTGCGCTCGCCGTAGACTTCGCCTGTCACGACGTCGAACTCGACGATGCGGTCGACCTCATCGCCGAAGAGCTCGATGCGCACGGCGCGGTTGTTGTAGCCGGCCGGGAAGACCTCGATGACATCGCCGCGCACGCGGAACTGGCCGCGCTCGAAGGCGACGTCGTTGCGCTCGTAGCGGATGGAGACGAGCTTCTTTAAGATCGCGTCGCGCTCGACCATCTGGCCCTTGTGCAACGACAGCACCATCTCGTGGTAGCTCTCCGGCGAGCCCAAGCCGTAGATGCAGGAGACGGATGCGACGATGATGACGTCGCGCCGCTCAAACAGCGAGCACGTCGCGCTGTGGCGCAATTCATCGATCTCGTCGTTGATCGACGCGTCCTTCTCGATGTAAGTGTCCGTCGAGGCGATGTATGCCTCCGGCTGGTAGAAGTCGTAGTAGCTGACGAAGTAGCCGACGTAATTGTTCGGGAAGAATGCCTTGAACTCGCTCGCGAGCTGCGCCGCGAGCGTCTTGTTGTGGGCGATGACGAGCGTCGGCTTCTGCACCTTCTCGATGACCTTGGCGATTGTGTACGTTTTGCCCGTGCCCGTCGCGCCTAAGAGGACCTGCGCCTGCTGGCCGTTCTCGACACCTGCAGCCAGCTCCTCGATGGCCTGCGGCTGGTCGCCCATCGGCTCAAATGGTGCCACGACCTGAAACGGCGTCTCCTTATCAAAATGCATCGTATTGAGTTTCGGCACCATAGCCATGTGAGTCCCTCCATATCTGAATCTGTATCCTGTCACGTGTTCTCCGTGAATCGTACATCTATTATATACACCGCATCGCAAAAAATCCATAAGAATTGCCGATATGACAAATGTCATACGCTTCTTCCGTCATGTTGTGACGCATATCAGATGATTTCTTTCTTGTTTTATTGTATTATATGAATCGTCAGATAGATGAGCAACCACTACGAAAGAGATGCGCTGCTTTAGGATAAGAAAGAGAGGTTCTATCATGGAAATCGCATTTTGCCGCATTGACGATCGTCTGATTCACGGCCAGGTCGCTACGGTATGGACAAAGGTGACGGGCTGCAACCGCATCATGTGCTGCAACGATGATGTCGCACAGGACACGCTGCGCAAGAAGCTCCTGCTGCAGGTCGCTCCTCCGGGCATCAAGGCTTACGTCATCCCGGTCGAGAAGGCCGTTGCCGCCTACAAGAACCCGAAGTACGCGCCCTTCAAGACGCTGTTCCTCTTCACGAACCCGCGCGATGTCGTGCGCGCCGTCAAGGGCGGCATCCCGTTCAAGTCGGTCAACCTCGGCGGCATGACCTACAAGGACGGCGACACGCTGATCTCGCAGGCCGTCGCCGTCAACAAGGATGATGCACAGGCCATCAAGGAGCTCGTCGACATGGGCATCGAGGTCGAGATCCGCAAGCTCGCCAACGAGCCGAAGAAAGACGCCATCGAGGCACTCAAGGCAAAGGGCCTGCTCTGAGCGGCTGATCCGACTGATTTTGGGAAATGAAACAAGCGGCAGCCTTGGGGAGGCTGCCGCCATATCCTGAAGGGGGAACATTCAAAATGACTACAATCCAGTTCATCCTGCTCATCCTCGTCGCAGCCGTCGCCGGCATGGGGTCGGTCCTCGATGAAGCACAATTCCATCGCCCGCTCGTCGCCTGCACGCTCGTTGGCCTCGTGCTCGGCGATATCACAACCGGTATCATCCTCGGCGGTACACTTGAAATGCTCGCACTCGGCTGGATGAACGTCGGCGCAGCCATGGCACCAGATGCCGCGCTCGCATCCGTCGTCTCCGCCATCCTCGTCATCATCGGCCACCAGAGCATCGGCGCCGGCATCGCGATTGCCGTACCGCTCGCCGCTGCTGGCCAGGTCCTGACGATCTTCGTCCGCACGATCACCGTCTTCTTCCAGCACCTCGCTGATAAGTTTGCCTTAGAGGGCAACGGCTTCGGCATTGAGATGTGCCATCTCGGCGGCCTCCTCCTGCAGGCCATCCGCGTTGCTGTACCGGCTGCGCTCGTCGCTGCCATCGCCGGCACGGACACCGTCAACGCCATGCTCGCTTCAATCCCTGAAGTCATCACGCGCGGCCTCCAGGTCGCCGGCGGCTTCATCGTCGTCGTCGGTTATGCGATGGTCATCAACATGATGAACGCGAAATCGCTCATGCCGTTCTTCTTCCTCGGTTTCCTCGTCGCCGTCTTCACGAACGTCAACCTCATCGGCTTCGGCGCCATCGGCCTGATCGCTGCTTACTTCCACATCAAGGGCCTCCAGCGCGACATCGCCATCGAAGAGGCCGCCAAGACGGGCGGCCCTGGCGCAGCTGGCGGCACGGGGCTCGATGACATCGACGACTCCGATCTCATGTAAGGTGAAGGAGGAAAACACGATCATGGAAAAGAAACTCAACAAAAAAGATCTCATCAACATCTTCATCCGCTCGAACTTCCTCCTGGGCTCGTTCAACTTCGAGCGCATGCAGGCCATCGGCTTCTGCGTCTCGCTGCTGCCGGCCCTGCGGAAGGTCTACAAGGACGATAAGCAGGAAATGGCCGCCGCTATGAAGCGCCACCTCGAATTCTTCAACACGCAGCCGTTCCTCGCCACGCCGATCATGGGCATCACGGCCGCCATGGAGGAGAAGAAAGCCAATGGCGCGGACATCAGCGACCAGACAATCTCCGGCGTCAAGGTCGGCCTCATGGGCCCGCTCGCCGGCGTCGGCGACCCGATTTTCTGGGGCACGCTGCGCCCGGTCCTCGCGGCCCTCGGCGCTGGCATCGCCCTGACGGGCAGCATCATGGGCCCGCTGATCTTCTTCCTCGTCTTCAATGCCATCCGCCTCGCCACGAACTGGTACGGCGTCATGTACGGCTACTCGAAGGGCACGGAGCTCGTCGATGAGATGGGCGGCAACAAGATGCGCTTCCTCACGGAAGGCTCCTCCGTCCTCGGACTTCTCGTCATGGGCGCCCTCGTCGCCAAGTGGACGACCGTCAACATGCCGCTCGTGCTCTCGAGCTACACGAACAGCGCCGGCGAGCAGGTCACGACGACGGTCCAGACCATCCTCGACAGCCTCATGCCTGGCATCGTGCCGCTGCTCATGACCTTCGCCTGCATGTGGCTCCTGCGCAAGAACGTCAACCCGCTCATCATCATCCTTGGCCTCTTCGCCCTCGGCATCGTCGGCTATGCAATCGGCCTGTTCGCCTGATCGTCTGACTGCAGCAAGAGCCTGATCCAATACAGCTTATGACATCATCCCGCAAGGACCCACAACGTCCTTGCGGGATTTTTTGCCCGAATACACGGCCTGAGGGGCTGGCCCTTATGGTATAATCAAAGCAGCAACGATTTTCTATCTTGATTTCCAGGCACACCACCTGCCCGCAAGACCTGCAAGAAAGGAACTGCCATGATCCGGGAAATACGGATGATCGCCTTCCTGATGGCCATCATCATCATCTGCCTCGCCCTCGGCGCCCTCAATGCGCCGCAGCGCGACCTCAGCGCGAAGCAAGAAGAACACCAGAAGCGCTTCGGCGCCGTCTACATGACACTCAACAACCCGTTCTACGAGATTATCGACGAGGAGATCCGGACGGAGGTCGAGAAGCACGGCGATGTGCTGCTCTCGCGCGACCCGGCGCTCTCGGTCGAGAAGCAGACCGAGGAAATCGAGGACCTCATCCGCGAGGGCGTCTCCGTCATCTTCCTCAACCCCGTCGACTTCGAGCGCATGGGGCCAGCGCTTGAAGCTGCGCGCGCGGCCCACATCCCCGTCATCACGATCGACACGAATGTCCAGGATAGCGACTTTGTCGCCTCGACCATCGAGACGGACAACTACGCGGCCGGCCGCGCCTGCGCCGAACACCTCCTGCAGCACGCTGACCACGCGAACATCCTGCTTCTCAAGCACAGCAGTGCGCACTCAGCCGTCGACCGCATCACGGGCTTCCGGCAGACGATCGCGGGCCATCCGGGCTTCACCATCGTCGACGAGGCGGAGTGCGACGGGCAACTCGAGCGCGCCATGCCGGCCATGCAGGAGATGCTCAGCCGCCATCCCGAGGCCGACACTGTCATGGCGCTCAACGATCCATCTGCACTCGGCGCTATGGCTGCGCTCGAGTCCTGCGGCAGGCTGCAGTCGTTCCGCGTCTACGGCGTCGACGGCGTCCCCGAGACGAAGGAGCTGATCCTTGCGGGGCGCATGACGGCGACGGCGGCCCAGTCGCCGCGCCGCATCGGCCGTCTCGCGGCACAGCAGGCCTACCGCCTCTTGGACGGCGAGCCGGTCGACCGCCTGATCCAGCTGCCGACCCATCTATGGACGCAGGAAAACCTGACGCCCGCCAAGACAAAGGAGTGGGATTGAATGAGCGACACAAGCCTACGCCGCGCCAAGCGCCTCGCGCGCGCGCTCGACGCCAGCGAGCTGCACCAGATGCACGACGTCCTGATCATCTACAACGGCATGGTCGTCACGCTGACTGCCGCCTTCATGAGCCTCACGCAGGACAAGATCATCCGGTCGTTCCACGCGCGCGCCTTCCTCGAGCAGCTGTCGAGCGTGCCGCTGCCGCCCGTATCGGGCTTCTTCACTTCAGTCGGCGCCTTCCTGCTGCTCGCCCTGCTCGGCTGGCTCTACCGCGAGGGCAAGATGATGCCGACGATGCGCTACGCCTGCCTCACGGCAGAGATCTTCGTCTGCATCGTCCTGCTGCGCAGCCTCGACCTCGCCTACGACGGCGTCGTGCTGCTCGTCGTCGCCGACCTCCTGCACCGCTATTCCGGCCGCCACCAGCTCGTCGTGCTGACCTGCGCCATGCTCGGCCTCTACGCCATCGTCGACTACAATGCGATGTTCTTCGAGCATCAGGTCACGCCGTTTGACGTCTACACCTCGTACTACGCGCCGTCTGCGCGGTCCTGGATCCACCTGATGCACACGGGCCTCGCCTCGTTCAACCTCATCCTCTTCGTCTTCTACCTGACGCTGCTCATCCGCCAGAACCACCAGGAGAAGCAGCGCATCGCGAGCCTCAACGCCCAGCTCGAAGAGGCGAACACGCGCCTGCGCGCCTACGCGATTGAAGCGGAGTCCATGGCCGAGACGCGCGAGCGCAACCGCCTCGCGCGCGAGATCCATGACACGCTCGGCCACGCGCTGACCGGCATCGCCGCGGGGCTCGACGCCACCGCGCTGCTCGTCGACCTCGCCCCCGACAAGGCCAAGGAACAGCTCGTCAAAATAAAGGAGACGGCCCTGCGCGGCCTCAAGGATGTGCGCCGCAGCGTCAAGAAGCTGCGGCCCGACGACCTCGAGCACCTGCCGCTGCGGCAGGCCATCGTGAACATGGTGGAGGAATTCGCGAGCTCGACCGGCATGAAGATCGACTTCGAGGTCCTCGAGTGGCCCGAGCGCCTGCGCCCCGACCAGGAAGAGGTGCTCTACCGCGTCGTACAGGAAGGCATGACGAACGCAAGGCGCCACGGCCACGCCAAGCACCTCGAGATCACCATTGGCGCCAAGCGCGGCGCCATCTACCTGCTGCTCGCCGATGACGGCGAGGGCGCCGACATCGCCGAGCTCGAGAAGGGCTTCGGCCTGCGCCACATGCAGGAGCGCCTTGCCCTGCTGCACGGCAAGCTCCGCTACTGGAGCGACTCCGGGTTCACACTCGAGGCAATCCTGCCAGAAAATGAGGAGGCATCGAACTTTTTATGATGGACAAGATCAAGATCATGATTGCAGATGACCAGGAGCTCATCCGCGACAGTCTCAGCATCGTGCTGGGCGCCAATGCCGATATGGAAGTCACGGGGCTTGCAGGCAACGGCCGCGAGCTCATCGAGCTCATCGAAAAGGGCAGGAAAGCACTGCCTGACGTCGTGCTCATGGATGTGCGCATGCCGGAGCTCGACGGCGTGGAAGCGACGCACGCCGTCAAAGAACGCTGGCCGCAGGTCCGCATCATCATCCTCACGACGTTCGACGACGACGAATACGTCTTCAACGCCCTCAAGTACGGCGCGAGCGGCTACCTCTTGAAGGGCGTGTCGGTGCCGGAGCTCAGCGCGGCCATCCGCACGGTCGCGCAGGGCGGCGCCATGATCAACCCGGGCATCGTGACGAAGGTCGTCAAGTTCTTCAACCAGATGGCACAGTCGAGCCTCGCGACCTCGCCTGAGGAGACGATGGACGCCGCTGTCCTCGGCCACACGGAGCGCAATATCGCGCTGCTCGTCGGCCGCGGCCTCTCGAACAAGGAAATCGCGGCAAAGCTCTCGCTCTCAGACGGCACCATCCGCAACGGCCTCTCCTCAGCCCTCTCTAAGCTCAATCTGCGCGACCGCACGCAGCTCGCAATCTGGGCCGTGCAGACGGGTCTTGCAAATGAAGAGGTACATCCATGAGCGGTAAGCGTCGCCTGCGCTCTCCTTTTACTTTGCTGCTGCTCGTCGCGTACGCCTTCGTCTTCCTCTCGCTCTATCTCATGGAGCCGTGCGCCATCGAGCTGCGCGTCGGGACGTTTGCCGGCAGCAATTGGGACGTGCCGCAGGGCGAGAGCTACGCCTATCTCGACCATGTCATCGCGCGCTTCGAAGCGGAGCACCCCGGCGTCAAAGTCACCTACCAGAGCGGCATCCGCAAGTCCGACTACACGGAATGGCTGGCGGGCCGCGAGCTCGCCGGCGAGATGCCCGACGTCTTCCTGATCCCGCAGGACGATTTCAACCTCTACGCAGGGCTCGGCGCCCTGCTGCCGCTCGATGCGCTCGCCAAGAAGGACGATGCCTTCGCGCTCGACGACTTCTACCCCGCTCCGCTCGCCTTCGGCCGCAGCGCAGATGACGCCGCGCTCTACGCCCTGCCCGCCGAATGCGTGCCGCGCCTGATGTTCGTCAACCGCACGCTGCTCGACCGCGAGGGCATCCCCATGCCGCAGGACGACTGGACCTGGGACGACTTCCTCGCCATCTGCCAGAAGGTCACGCGCGATACGGACGGCGACGGCCGCCTCGACCAGTTCGGTGCCTACGGCTACAACTGGCAGGATGCCGCCGTCACGAGCGGAGCCGAGCTGTTCCGCGAGGACGGCAAGGCGTCGTATTTCACCGACGAGCGCATCGAGAGCGCCGTGCGCTTCGCCAACGCGCTGCACCAGCTCCAGCGCAACCAAGTCGTGCAGGAGCGCGACTTCGACATCGGCCACGTCGCCTTCCGCCCCTTCAACTTCGCCGCCTACCGCACGTACAAGCCCTATCCCTGGCGCATCAAGAAGGCCACGGACTTCGAGTGGGACTGCATTCGCCTGCCGCGCGGGCCGGAAGGGCGCAACACCTCGCCCGTGCAGACGCTGCTCATGGGCATCAGCGCCAAGACGAAAGAACGTCAGCTCGCCTGGGAATTCCTCAAGGCATACTGCCACGACAGGGAGAACCAGACATTGCTGCTCTCGCTTTCAGCTGCCCTGCCGACGCGGCGCGGCATCATCGAGGAGGCCGCCCCACAGGAGCTCTTCGGCACGGAGGCCAGCGGCCGGACAGGCCGCAGCCCGCTGGCCGTCAGCCAGGTCATCGAGGAGGGCACCGTCCCCTACCGCTTCCCGCGCTACGTAGCGGCCATGAGGCTGGCCGACCAGGAGATCCAGAAGCTCATCGACAGCGACGCGCTCGAGGTCAACTCCATGAACCGCATCCAGAAGGAAATCAACGACCTCCTTCTCAAGTGAACGCACAAAAAAATCGACCGACAGATTCCTGTCAGTCGATTTTTTTTGCATGTTTGTTTTCGGCGCTCAGCCAATCAGATGGTGCTCGCTGAGGTACACGTAGATGCCGTCCTCTTCGTTGGAGGTGGTGACCTCGCCTGCTGCCGCCTTCACCGGCTGCGGCGCGTTGCCCATGGCGACGCTCGCGCCTGTATAGCGGAGCATCTCGAGGTCGTTGTAGTTGTCGCCGAACGAGAGCGCATCGCTCGCCTCGAGGCCGAAGTGCTTCAGCATGACCTCGATGCCGCTCGCCTTGTTGACGGAAGCATCCATGATCTCGAGCAGGTGTGGCGCAGAGCGCACGATATTGAGCGCCGGGAACAGCGCCTGGAGTTCCCGCTCAGCCCGCTCGCAGTCCGCAGGCTCCATCATGAGCAGAATCTTGTGCGGCAGGGTGCCCTCAGTCAGGCAGTCCGCGAAGGAGCGCCTCTCGGCCACGGCTCCCGTGATCTTCATCTCCAAGGCGACGCGCGGGTCGCTCGTGTCCTTGACGTACCAGTGATGGCCGGCGTAGTAGTTGACGGTCGCCTGGGGGAAGTGCGCCTCGACCGCCTCGAGGAAGGCTGCCGCGTTCTCCGCCTTCATCGTCAGGCTGTAAAGCGTCTCTCCCTCTTCCGTCAGCACGAGCGCACCGCTGTAAGAGATCAGCGGGATCTTGACGCCCATCGCCTCAGTGATCGGGTAGATGGCCTCCGGCATGCGCGCCGAGACGAGTACAAAGGGAATCCCCTGCTGCACGAGGCCCTTGACGGCCTGCTCCGTCTTTTCGGTGACGCGCTTGTCATCCGTCAGCAGCGTGCCGTCGATGTCCGAGAATACAATCCTTGCCATGCGAACCCCTCCTGAATGTCAGCCCTTGACGACGATGTTGACGAGTTTCTTCGGCACACAGATGACCTTGACGATCGTCTTGCCGTCCGTGAGTTCCTGCGTGCGCGGCAGTTCCATGGCGATCTTCTTCATGCCCTCGCGATCCGTATCGGCAGGGATCATGAGCTTGTCGCGTACCTTGCCATTGATCTGCAGGACGATCTCGATCTCCGCGAGCTTCGTGGCCTCTTCGTCAAATGCCGGCCACTTCTGCTGATGGACGCTGCCCTGGCCCTCAAACAGGCGGCTCCAGAGCTCTTCCGTGATGTGCGGCGCAAACGGTGCCAGGAGCTTGATGAGGTTCTCGGCGACTTCGCGCGCGAGGCCGGCGTTCATCTCCTTGTCCTGGAAGGCGTAGAAGGCGTTGACGAGCTCCATGATGGAAGAGACGGCCGTGTTGAACATGAAGCGGTCGCGCACATCCTCCGTGACCTTGCGGATCGTCACGTGCAGGATGCGGCGCAGTTCCTTCTCGTCCTTCGTGAGCGCTGTGACATCGTAGTCCGGCTTGCCCGCCTTGATGGCCTCCTCGAAGTGGCCGAGGATGCGCCAGACGCGGTTGAGGAAGCGGTACGAGCCCTCGACGCCCTTGTCGCTCCACTCGAGGTCGCGGTCGACCGGTGCGGCGAACAGGATGAAGAGGCGGGCCGTGTCGGCGCCGTACTTCGCGATGATCTCCTCCGGCGAGACGACGTTGCCCTTCGACTTCGACATCTTCGAGCCGTCCTTGAGGACCATGCCCTGCGTCAGGAGGTTCGTGAACGGCTCATCGAAGTCGACGAGGCCGGCATCGTGCAGGACCTTCGTGAAGAAGCGCGAGTACAGGAGGTGCAGGATGGCGTGCTCGATGCCGCCGATGTACTGGTCGACAGGCGCCCAGTAATTGACCTTGTCCCTGGCGAACGGCTCCTTGTCGTTGTGCGGGTCCGTGTAGCGCAGGTAGTACCACGAAGAGCAGATGAAGGTGTCCATCGTGTCCGTCTCGCGCGTCGCATCGGCGCCGCACTTCGGGCACTTGCAGTGGACGAAGCTCTCGCTCGACGCCAGTGGCGACAGCGAGCCCTGGTCAAACGAGACATCCTCTGGCAGCATGACCGGCAGGTCTTTTTCCGGCACGAGGACTTCGCCGCAGTGCGGGCAATTGATGACCGGGATCGGCGCACCCCAGTAGCGCTGGCGCGAGATGAGCCAGTCGCGCAGGCGGAAGTTGACGCGGCGCTTGCCGAAGCCTTCCTTCTCGGCCTTGTCCATGATGCCCTTCATGGCCTCTTTGATATCGAGGCCTGTGAACTCAGCTGAGTTGACGAGGACGCCGTCCTTGTCCGTGTAGGCCTCTGTCATCTCCTCGAGCTTGAGCTCATGGTCGCGCGGCTGCAGCGTGATGATCTTCGGAATGTCGTACTTCGTCGCGAACATCCAGTCACGCGAATCCTCCGACGGCACGCCGATGACGGCGCCCGTGCCGTAGTCAGCCAGGACGTAGTTCGTGACCCAGATCTGCACCTTGTTGCCGTTGAACGGGTTGATGCAGTAAGCGCCCGTGAAGATGCCTTCCTTCTCGGACTCGCTCGACGTGCGCTCGATCTCGCTCTGGTTGCGCGTGCGCTTGACGAAGGCCTGGATCTCCTCAGCCTTCGGGTTGTTCTCGCAGATCTTGTCGACGAGCGGATGCTCAGCTGCGAGCGCGAGGAAGGTGATGCCGTAGACCGTATCGGGGCGCGTCGTGTAGGCGGCAATCGACGTGCCGAGCTCCGGCGCCTCGAGATTGAACTCCAGGCCCTCGCTGCGGCCGATCCAGTTGTCCTGCATCGTCTTGACGCGCTCCGGCCAGCCCTTGAGCTTGTCGAGGTCCTTCAGCAGGACATCGGCGTAGTCCGTGATCTTGAGGAACCACTGCGAGAGGTCCTTCTTGTGGACCTCGTGGTCGCAGCGCCAGCACTTGCCGTCGATGACCTGCTCGTTCGCGAGGACCGTGCCGCAGGTGTCGCACCAGTTGACCGAAGCCTTCTTCTTGTAGGCGAGGCCGCGCTTGTAGAAGAGCTCGAAGAGCCACTGTGTCCACTTGTAATACGAGGGATCGCACGTTTTGACCTCGCGGTCCCAGTCGTAGGAGAGGCCGAGCTTCTTCTGCTGCTTCTCCATGTTCTCGATGTTGCTGTACGTCCAGTCGGCCGGCTTGACACCGTGCTTGATGGCCGCATTCTCAGCCGGCATGCCAAAGGAGTCGAAGCCCATCGGGTGCAGGACGTTGAAGCCTTCCATCGTCTTGTAGCGCGCCATGACGTCGCCGATGGCATAGTTGCGCACGTGGCCCATGTGCAGGTTGCCCGACGGATACGGGAACATCTCGAGTGCGTAGTACTTCGGGCGACTAGCGTCGGCCTCCGTCTTGTAGACCTTGCCCTCTTCCCACTTCTTCTGCCATTTCGACTCGATGTCCTGCGGCGAATATCTTTCCATCTCAATTGCCTCCTAAAACTAAAAAATCCCTGACCGTCATGTGACGATCAGGGACGATGATTCGCGGTACCACCCTGCTTGATGCCAAAGCATCCTCTCGGTGCCGTAACGTGGCAGGCGTCGGCCGTTTCGCTCGAAGGCTCCCCGGCCGCTCCTCCGCAGTGAGTTCAGCGCTTCCTGTCACCGGCTCCCACCTGCCGCCGGCTCTCTTGAGACGTCCTACACCTACTGCTCTGCATCCTCGGATTTACGTGTTTACATATGCTCCTATTATAGCGGGGATTGCGCGTATCGTCAACTACTTCTCGCGCCTGCCGTGCAGCTGCTCGAACTCGAGCTGCTTCTCGTGCGTCTGTTGCCACTTGCGCCGCGCGTCCTCGTAGCTCTCGCAGGCGAGCGTGAACCCCTTACCCGACACCTCCGACGTATCAGAGACGATCATGAATGCCTGCGGGTCGTGATGGCTTACGATGGTCTTGACGCGGCTGACCTGCGTGAGGCTCACGACGACGAACAGGATGTTCTTCGGTTCCTCCGCGAGGCCGCCGCGGCCGTCGAGGAACGTCGCACCGCGGTGCACGTTCTCCATGATGTCGTTGCAGATGGCCTTGGCCTGCGGCGAGACGATGAGGATGGACTTCTCGCGGTTGAGGCCGGCGGCCACGCGGTTCGTCAGCTCCGCCGTCACGTAAATGGAGACGATGCTGAACAGCGCGACCTCGACGCCGAAGAGCGCGACCGAACCCATGATGATCAGGAAGTTCAGCATAAAGACGACCGTGCCGACATCGAGGGAGTAGTACTTCTTGGCCACGGCCGCGATGACGTCGAGGCCGCCCGTGTTCGCGTTGGCGCGGAAGACCATGCCGAAGCCGACGCCGGCGAGCACGCCGCCGAAGATGGAGTTGAGCATCGGATCGCTGCAGATGCTCCAGTCGACGAGGAAGTGCGTCGCATCGAGGAAGACCGACAGCGCCACCGTGCCGAAGATCGTGTCCGCGGCGTAGAGGCGGCCGAAGACACGGTAGGCGAGGTAGAGGATTGGAAGGTTGTAGACGAGGTTCTGCATGCCGACGGGCAGGCCGATCAGGTAGTAGATGATCAGGGCCACGCCGCTGATGCCGCCCGTCAAGAGGTGTGCGGGGATCAGGAAGAGGTTGAAGCCCAGGCAGACGAGCAGGCAGCCGAGCGTGATCTGGAAGTAGCGCATGGCGTGCTTGCGCCAGAGATTCTGATTCATAGTGCAGCCTTTCGCGCAAAAGCGCAGATGTGAGAAACGTATATCAGGCCAGCGAGAAGAAGTCCTTCGACTCGCGGTCGGCGATGACTTCGACCTCGCCTTCGCCGCGCAGCTCTTCGCGCAATCGGCTCACGAGCGTGGCGACGACGGGGAACTCCGTGCCGAAGTGGCCAGCGTCAATGACGTGCATGCCGAGCTCGGCGGCGCGCTGCGCATCGTGGTAGCGCACATCGCCCGTGACGTAGGCATCCGCCCCCATCATCGCGGCCCTATCCACGAATTCCGCACCGGCACCGCTGCAGAGCGCGACCTTGCGCACCGGGCGGTCGCCGGCGTCGACGAAGCGCACGTGCTCCGTCGGCAGGGCCTCGCGGACCTGCTCGGCGAAGTCGCGGATCGCCATCGGCTGCGGCAGCGAGCCGATGCGACCAAGGCTCTCGGTCTCTCCGCCCTCGCCCTGCTGCGTGATGACGAAGCTCGAGAGCTTCGAGAGGCCGATGGCCTCCGCGAGCACATCGTTGACGCCGCCGCGGGCGATGTCGAGATTCGTGTGCGCGGCGGCCACAGCGATGTCGTGCTGCAGGAGGACCTGCAGGCGGTGGCCGAGCGGCTCGTCCGTGCGGATCTTCTTGATCGGCTTGAAGAGCAGCGGATGGTGTGCGACGATCATCTCTGCCCCTTCGTGCACGGCCTGGCGCACGACAATGTCGCTGACGTCGAGTGCGACGAGGATGCGGCTGACCTGCCGCTCCGGGCTGCCGACGAGCAGGCCCGGGTTATCCCAATCCTCTGCGAGATGATGCGGCGCGATGCGCTCCAGCGCATCCATGACAACTTGACATTTTACCATGACAGATGCTCCCCCAGTTCCTTGATGTGACGGATGACGGCCTGATACTTCTTCGACTTCTTCGCGGCATCGCTCTTCTCCATGCCCGCTGCGACGCGGCGCTCCTGGAAGAGCAGGGCCTCGATGTGATGGCGCAAGAGAGGCGGCTTCTTCTGCCAGAGGACGGGACCGATCTCGAGCATCAGCTGCTCCGGCATCTTGCGGCGGCCGCGCTTGGCCATGATGATCTCGTAGATGCGCCCATCGTCGAGCGCGAGCGATTCATCCTCGATGTGCCAGTGCTTGCGGTAGATCCAGCGGCGCAACTCCGGCGCCGCGCTCTGCGGCTGCAGGATGAGTGTGTCAAGCGTCTCGACGACATCAGGCGAGCCTTCGAGGATCTCGACCATCAGCGCACCGCCCATGCCGGCGATGCAGACTGTGTCAACCTCGCCGGGCTTGAGTCTCTTGAGGCCGTCCCCGAGGCGCACCGAGATGACGTTGTCCGCCAGTCCATTCTCGCGGACGGTACGCACGGCAGCCTCGTAGGGACCTGTGTTCTTGTCGCTCGCCACGACGAACTTCGCCTTGCCCGACTTCACGAGTTCTACCGCAAGGTAGCCATGGTCCGTGCCGATGTCGGCCACACGGCTGCCCTGCGGCACGAAGTCGGCCACGGCCTGCAAGCGATCTCCCAGATTCATGAAAATCCCTCCTCATAGACGTCTATACTTCCAGTTTTCCTCTATCTTAGCACAAGCTTAGCATAAGAAAAAGGGTGTAACAAGCGTTACACCCTGGATGTTCAATTGGCTCCTCGAGCAGGATTCGAACCTGCGACAGCCTGATTAACAGTCAGGTGCTCTACCGGCTGAGCTATCGAGGAATATCAACAACAGGTATTATTATAAGGGGTCCCGGCGCCTTTGTCAACACCTTTTTCATTTTTCCCCTGCGAGCACAAATCTTTTTCCGCAAAAGAAAGACCAGAGCATCATCACTCTGGTCTTCAGCAATCAGTCTAAGAAATCCTTGAGCTTGCGGCTGCGGCTCGGGTGACGAAGCTTGCGCAGGGCCTTGGCTTCGATCTGGCGGATGCGCTCACGCGTGACGCCGAAGTTCTGGCCGACTTCCTCGAGCGTGCGCGCACGGCCGTCATCGAGGCCAAAGCGCAGGCGCAGGACTTTCTCCTCACGCGGCGTCAACGTGTCGAGGACATCCTCGAGCTGTTCCTTGAGCAGCATGAACGAGGCGGCATCGGCAGGAGCGGGCGCATCCTGGTCCTCGATAAAGTCGCCGAGATGCGAGTCTTCCTCTTCGCCGATCGGCGTTTCGAGGGAGACTGGCTCCTGCGCAATCTTCATGATCTCGCGTACGCGGTCGACGCCGATCTCCATCTCCTTCGCGATCTCCTCCGGGGTCGGTTCGCGGCCGAGCTGCTGCAGCAGCTGGCGCGAGACGCGGATGAGCTTGTTGATCGTCTCTACCATGTGCACCGGGATGCGGATGGTGCGGGCCTGGTCAGCGATCGCGCGCGTGATGGCCTGGCGGATCCACCAGGTCGCGTACGTACTGAACTTGTACCCCTTGTTGTAGTCAAACTTCTCGACCGCCTTGATGAGGCCGAGGTTGCCCTCCTGGATGAGGTCGAGGAAGAGCATGCCGCGGCCGACATAGCGCTTCGCGATGCTGACGACGAGGCGCAGGTTTGCCTCAGCCAGGCGCTTCTGTGCCTCTTCATCGCCGGCCTCCATGCGCTTGGCTAGCGCGACCTCTTCTTCTGCCGTCAGCAGGGGCACGCGGCCGATCTCCTTGAGGTACATGCGCACCGGATCATCGATGCTGACACCCTCCGGCACAGAGAGGTCGATCTCGACGTCCTCGTCGGACTTGTCGAGGTCCACATCGTCGTCATTCGAATTGTCCTGCGAGTCATCGACGATCTCGATGCCACGCTTGCTGAAGGTATCATACATGGTGTCGATTTCATCAGGAGTGAGGTCCTGCTTCTGCAGCGCATCGATGAGATCCCCGTATGTCAGAGTACCTCCGTTCTTCTTGCCCTTGGCCAGGAGATTCTCCACTATCTCAGAACTGCGGCGCTTGCCGGCAGCACTTGCTGTCTTTGATTCAGCCATTCGACTGCCTCCTTTCCACACGTTCCATCCATCTTTTACCAAGTGATTCACCATTCATCCATTTCATGTTTGATCTTATTAACCTCATTCAATTCCTGCAGGCAGGCCTCATGCTGGCCGTTCTGCGCATATTCATTCGCCTTGCGGCTGTGCTCCGTGTAGAGGGCATTGAGATACGCCTTGCGGAGCACCCGCAGAGAATCATCGTAAGCTCCTGTCTCATCGCGCCCGCCGAGGTCTTCGACGAGCGAGCGCGAGAGCTCAGCCGCCGCCTCGTCGCTCAGCGACGCGGCACTCATATCATCCACCGGACGTCCCTCCTCGGCAGACTCCTTGAGAAAGGTCAGGATCTCGCGCTGGACCGGGTCGCGTATGCCCGCAAGCGGTACGATCGTCTCGAGATGCGCGATGATGGCGGCATCCTGCCAGGCCATGCGGATGACGAGGCGCCCCGCTTTCCTGAGTGCCGTGTCAGGCTTCGCGATAGCCTGACGGATGGGCTGGCGCGCAGGCGCCTCCTCCACCTCGGGGCGGTAGTGCCGGAGCTCCTCGCGCACGATGCCCTCATCGAGCATGAGCGCCTGCGCGAGTTTCCGCTCGTACTCGCTGCGCACGGCCGACTCGTGGATGCCCGCGAGCACGGGCATCATCTCATGGAGTGCCTTGACCTTGCCGTCGAGCGTGTCGTAGTTCGTGTGCGAGAGGACGTAGCGCAGCCGGTACTCCACGAGCGGCAGCGCCTGCCGCACGAGCTCCCGGAATGCATCGGCTCCGTGCTTGCGGATGAATTCATCCGGGTCCTTGCCGTCCGGCACGACGATGACGCGGACGCGGGCCCCTGTGTCGCGCACGATGGTGAGCGCGCGTATCGTTGCCTTTTGGCCCGCCTCATCACTGTCGTAACAGAAGCAGATTTCCGGCGCATAGTGCAGGAGCTTCTTCGCGTGCTCCGGTGTGAACGATGTGCCGAGTGATGCGACGACATTGTGCACACCGGCATCGAACACGGATATCGCATCCATGTAGCCCTCAACGACGATGGCACGGCCCTCCTGCTGGATGGCGCGGTGCGAGCGGTCGAGGCCGAAGAGCAATTTCCTCTTGTTGAAGAGGACCGTCTCCGGCGTGTTGAGGTACTTCGGCGTCGAATCGTCGAGGACGCGGCCGCCGAAGCCGACGACACGGCCGCGCTCATCCGCTATGGGGATGATCACGCGCCCGCGGAAGCGGTCGTAGAGGCCGCTGCCCTGCTTGCGCTCGGCGGACAGGCCGCTTGCCAGCAAAAACTCCTGCTTGATTCCACGTTTGAGAAAAGCCGTGGACAACTTATCCCAGGCAGGCGGTGCATAGCCGAGCTGGAATTCCTCGATTGTCTCCTGACGGATGCCGCGCCCGGCGAAGTAGGCCTTGCCCCGCTCCCCCATGCGCGTCATCGTCAGGCAGTTATGGAAGAAGTCGCGCGCGAGCTCATTGACCTTGCGCAAGTCCTGTATCTCGCGTTCCCGCGCGATCTCCTGCGGACTCCTCTTCCGCTCCGGCAAGGGGATGCCCAGCTTCTCTGCCTGCAGCTTGATCGCGTCAAAATACGAGATGTTTTCGATAAGCGAAATGAACTTGAACGCATTGCCGCCGGCATGGCAGCCGAAGCAGTAGAAGAAGCCCTTATCGGGTACGACAGAGAAGGATGCCGTCTTCTCGTGATGGAACGGGCAGCACCCCCAGTAGCGATTGCCCCGGCGCTTGAGCGGGACGTAGCTCTGCACGATGCGCACGATGTCTGTGTTCTCGCTCACGCGCTCGACGAAGGCGTCCATCGCCTCATTCCGCATTCGTTCCAATTGATTCCATCCTCCCGTCCTCCGCTGGAGCCTGACGGCACACACCGGAGTGACACTCTAGTATATTCGCTGTCATCTGGAAAAAACCTTCTTCGCGCGGATAAAAAACTCGTCCAGCCCCCTTGACAAAGTGACGGGCATGCACTCCACGCAGGTTTTTCAGATATATATTCCTCAAAAACTCCCAATATCCTTTTTCATCCTGAAAATTTCCTGGCACACAGCTGACACACAGCTGTCATCGGCTGTAGCGGATGACGCGCCCGACGGGCGGGATGAAGATCTCCGAGAAGAGCTGCACGGCGTAGCTGTCCGTGAGCCCCGCGACGTAATCCGTCACGATCTGCTGGCGGCCCCAGCGCGCCTCGCGCTCGCAGAACTCCTGCGGGAGCTCCTCTGGATGCGCGAGGAAGTGCGCGTAGAGCTGGCGCAGCATGAACCCCGCCTGGCGGCGCTCATGCGCGAGCGCGTCGGACAGGTAGATGTGCTCGAACATGAAACTCCTGAAGAGGTCCATCGTCTCGCGCACCTCATCCGACTGGCGTATGTCCGTGAGGTCTGCCGAGCTCTCGATCATGTCTGAAACCATGCTCGTGATCATCGAAGAGGTGTCCCGGCCAAAGCGCTCGTAGACGGCTGCGGGCAGGTCTCCTTCCCTCAGCAGGCCCGCGCGCAGGCTGTCATCGTAGTCGTGCGTCAAGTAGGCGATGCGGTCGGCCGTGCGCACGATGCGCCCCTCCAAGGTCTTCGGCAGGTGCGGCCCCGTGTGATTGACGATGCCATCCTTGACCTCGTACGTCAGGTTCAGCCCCTTGCCGCCCTTCTCGAGGAACTCGACGACGCGCAAGCTCTGCTCGTTGTGGGCGAAGTGGCCCGCAAGCTCCGCCATCACCGACTCGCCTGCATGTCCAAAAGGCGTGTGGCCGACATCGTGGCCGATGGCGATGGCCTCGACGAGGTCCTCGTTGAGGCGCAGTCCGCGCGCAATGGTCCGCGAGATCTGCGCGACTTCCAGGCTGTGCGTCATGCGCGTGCGGTAGTGGTCGCCCGCCACGATGTAGACCTGTGTCTTGTGCTTGAGCCGCCGGAAGGATTTGGAGTGCAGAATGCGGTCGCGGTCGCGCTGGAAGCTCGTGCGCAGCGCGCACTCCTCGCCTTTCTCCTTGCGCCTGGCAGTGCGGCTCTTGGCCGCCTGCGGCGCCAGGTACGCGTACTCAAGTTCTTCTGTCCGTTCCCGGATATTCAAGGCCATTCTCCCTCTCCTTCCCCTTTCATGAAGAGAATCGATTGACAAGTGGTGACAAATCCACGCTTTTGTCATATAATTATATATTACTTATATATTACGCGCACAGCGCGGAATTTCCTGCTTCCTGCCTCGCTTTTCTTGTGATTTTGCAAAATGTGCATGGCAGGAGTAGAATAGAATCATCGAAATCTTCTACGAGGTGATCCTCTTGCTCAAATCATGCGATATACTCGCCATAGCACTCGGCCTGCTCATCGGCCTGACCGCGCCCGCTGCCGCCGAGGGCACGCAGCCTGTCACGAAAGATATAGAAGTTGCGGATGTCACAGAAGTCCATCACGTCAGTTCCTTTATGCAGGGCGAGCAGCCCGCCATCTCCGCCCGCTCCGTGCAGTACGACGAGAAGACGGGCCGCTACATCTGCCACGGCAGTGTGCAGATTCATCTCGGCGACCGCCTGATCACAGCGGACGAGGCGCAGATCACCAGCGACCTCAGCGCCATCTGGACGCAGGGCACGGCGCGCCTCATCGACGGCGAGAACATCTTCTGCAGCGAGGCGATCTACGCGCGCCCCTTCGAGGGGCAGGCCTACTTCTTCGGCACGCGCTGCAAGCTCAAGCGCCCCGGTCTCGCCATCGACAGCGACTCAATCGAGTACCGCTGGCAGGACAAGATTGGCGTCTTCGACGGCCACGTGCTCTACATCGACAGCGACGGCGAGAAGGCCTTCGTCCACCTCGAGTACGACTTCAACAAGAACAAGATCGCCTGAGCACCGCAGAAAATGCTATCCAGAGAACAAAAAGAAGGGCCTGGCAGCCAGCACCGACTGGCTGTCAGGTCCTTCTTCATTTTTTACCAGTGTCCCGTTCTGCTCGTTACGCGAGGACGATCTTCGTGAAATCGGCGACGCGGCCTACGATTGCATCGATGCTCTTGAGCAGGCCGAGGCGGTTGTTCTTGATGGCCTCGTCCTTGTCCATGACCATGACGTCTGCAAAGAATGCGTCGATCGGAGCGGCGAGTGCCGCGAGGGCACGGATGGCCTCCGCATATGCCTCAGAAGCGATATCTGCCTCGACAGCTGCAGCTGCCTTCTCGTAGGCGGCGAAGAGCGTGCGCTCTGCATCCGTCTGGAAGAGCTCTGCCGAGACTTCGGCGGACTCCGCCTTCTTGGCGAGGTTGGCCACGCGGACAAATGCCTGGATGCCTGCTGCAGCATCGGCAGATGCCACATAGTCTGCCACAGCCTTTGCGCGCAGCGAGACGGCGTAGATGTCGTCGACATCTGCGAGCACGGCGTCGACGACGTCGTAGCGGATGGACTCGAGGACATTCTTGAGGCGCAGGCGGATGAAGTCTGCCACATCCTGCTGCATCTTCGCGCGTGCCTTCTCATCCTCGATGGCGTAGAGGTCCATGGCCTTCGCGACGATGGATGCGAGGCTCAGGTGATACTTGGCCTCGATGATCATGTTGACGAGGCCGAGTGCCTGGCGGCGCAGTGCAAAAGGATCCTGCGAGCCCGTCGGGATCTTGCCGAGGCTGAACGTGCCGACGATCGTGTCGATCTTGTCGGCCAGGCTCACGATGCGGCCGGCCGTCGTCTGCGGCTGGCTGTCGCCGGCAAAGCGCGGCTTGTAGTGCTCGTCGATGGCAATGGCGACCTTCTCGCACTCGCCGTCGAGCTTCGCGTACTCGCGGCCCATGATCCCCTGCAGTTCCGTGAACTCCGTGACCATGCCCGTGACGAGGTCGGCCTTCGAGAGGATGGCGGCGCGCTTGGCGTGCTTGTGGTCCTTCTCGTCGGCGCCGATGGCATCAGCGATGAAAGAAGCGAGCTTCTCAATGCGCTCCGTCTTCTCGTACATCGTGCCGAGGCCCTGCTGGAAGACGACCGTCTTGAGCTTCTCGCGATGCTCTTCAAGGCTCTTCTTGCGGTCTTCGTCGAAGAAGAACTGCGCATCGGCGAGGCGGGCGCGCAGGACGCGCTCATTGCCGTGCTGGACCGTCTCGAGGTATTCCTTGCCGCCGTTGCGGACCGTGATGAAGAGCGGCAGCAGCTTGCCGTCAGCCGTCTTTACCGGGAAGTAGCGCTGATGGTCGCGCATCGGCGTGATGACGGCCTCCGGCGGCAGCTGCAGGTACTTCTCCTCGAAGTTGCCGCAAAGCGCCGTCGGGTACTCGACGAGGTAGAGGACCTCTTCCAAGAGGTCTTCCGTGATCTCAGCCTGACCGCCGTTTGCCTTGGCGACGGCCTCGATCTGCTCGCGGATCATCTGCTTGCGCTTGTCCTGATCGACGATGATGAAGTTCTCCTCGCAGGCCTTCTCGTAAGACGACGCGTCAGCGATCTCGAAGTCGCCCTGAGAGAGGAAGCGGTGGCCGCGCGACGTGCGGCCCGACTTGACGTTTGCGAGCTCGAACGGGATGACATCGGAGCCGTAGAGCGCGACGAACCAGCGGATCGGGCGGATGAACTTGAAGTAGAGGTCGCCCCAGCGCATATTGTTGGGGAACGAGAGGCTGCAGACGAGCTCCGGCAGCAGCGTCTCGAGGAGCTTGGCCGTCGGCTGGCCTTCCTCGTGGACTTCCGCGTAGACATAGCCGTCCTTGACGACGAGGTCCTTCGGGTCGACGTGCTGGCCGCGCGCAAAGCCCTGCGCTGCCTTCGTCGGGTTGCCATCCGCATCGAAGGCGATCTTGACGGACGGGCCGCGATTCTCGCTCGCGACATCTTCCTGCTTCTCCGCGAGGCCCTCGACAATGAGCGCCGTGCGGCGCGGCGTGCCGAGCGTGCGGATGGCCGTGAAGGCGATGCGGTTCTCGTTCAGTGCCTTCTCGGCGTTCTCCTTGAGCTGGGCGAGTGTGCCCGGCATTACGTGGGCCGGAACTTCTTCCGTGCCGATTTCAAATAACAGATCTTTAGCCATGCTCACTTCTCCCCTCTGTGGAGCATCGGATAGCCGAGCTCCTCACGCTGTTTCAGATAGCACTCTGCGCAGAGACGCGCGAGCTTTCTCACGCGGCCGATGAAAGCGGCGCGCTGCGAGACGGAGATGGCACCGCGCGCATCGAGCAGGTTGAACGTATGCGAGCACTTGAGCACGTAGTCGTAGGCCGGATGGACATAGCCCTTGTCGATGACGCGCACAGCCTCTTTCTCGTACTTGTCGAACAGGTCGAAGAGCAGCGCCTCATCCGAGAGGTCGAAGGCGTAGACCGACTGCTCGTACTCGTTCTGGTGGAAGACATCGCCGTACGTGTAGTCATCCGTCCACTGGATGTCGTAGACGTTCTCGACACCCTGGATGTACATCGCGAGGCGCTCGAGGCCGTACGTGATCTCCGAGGCGACCGGCTTGATGTCCTGACTGCCGACCTGCTGGAAGTACGTGAACTGCGTGATCTCCATGCCGTCGAGCCAGACTTCCCAGCCGAGGCCCCAGGCGCCGAGCGTCGGCGACTCCCAGTTGTCCTCGACGAAGCGGATATCGTGCTGCTTCGGGTCGATGCCGAGGCGCTCGAGGCTCTCGAGGTAGAGCTCCTGGATGTTGTCCGGCGACGGCTTCATGATGACCTGGAACTGGTGGTGCTGATAGAGGCGGTTCGGGTTATCGCCGTAGCGGCCATCGGCCGGGCGGCGCGACGGCTCGACGTAGGCAACATGCCACGGCTCGGGGCCGAGCACGCGCAGGAACGTCGACGGGTTCATCGTGCCGGCGCCCTTCTCGACATCATACGGTTCTGCCAGGATGCAGCCCTGCTCCGACCAGAATTTCTGCAGGGCCAGGATGATTTCCTGAAATTTCATGGGAACAACTCCTTTTCACCATTTCGAATGTCACAGAAACAAATAAAAATCTCGTTCCTGCAACGTAACGTTACAGGGACGAGACTTGTTGTTTCAAGTACCGCGGTTCCACCCTGATTGGCTTCCAGAAGGAAAGCCCGCTCAAATTATGGGATTGCGCTCCGAAGTGCCGTTCATCTCATTGACTGCCTCACACCATCGCCGTCTCGCTGACTGCTGAGATTACTCTTCTTCCTCATTGCTACCTAAGAGTCTAGCAAAAGTCGCGTGACTTGTCAACGGGTCACAGATCAGCCCTTCTGCCACATGATGATCAGCGGCTTGCCGTACTCCTTCTTGAACTGCTTGCAGTACGATTTCATCTCGAACTCCGCTGCACTGTGGTCTTCGCCCTTCTTGCCGCGCAGCGAGAGCACGACGGCCTCTTCGTCGTCGGCGACGTCGATCCTGCGCACGACGCCCTCGTACGTCACATCGGACGCTTCGGCGAGTGCCAGGAGAAGCGAGAGCCGGCGCACCTTCTTCCAATTCTCCGGCGTCAGCATCATGCCGTAGCGGTAAGCCCGCATGATCTTGTTGCTGATGCCGTGGTGAAAGCCCGCGATGAATGCAGCCCGGAGCTGCTCGAGCTGGCGCATGCCGTAGAGTGGCGCATGTGCGATGATGAAGGCCGAGTGGCGCGCGTGGTCGTAGTAGTTGACGACCTTGCCCGAGTCATGCAGCCAGGCTGCGACCTCCAGCAGGCTGCGGTCGCGCCGCGTCCCGCCGTGCGAGCGCTTGAGCTGATCAAAGAGACTCAGCGCAAGCGTGCGCACGCGCTCGAGGTGCTCCATGCGGCGGTCGGCGCTCAAGAGGTAATTGTGCACACTCTCCTGCAGCACATCCGGGATGATCGGGCCCTTATAGCCATCGCCGTAGCCATACGTCTCGCCGTAGTACTCGAAAAAGACGCCGTCGCGCAGGCCGCAGCCCGAGACGATGATGTTCTGACCGCCCGTGAACTCCATGAGCGTGTTGATGATGATGGCACCGGCGACAATGAGGTCGGCACGCTCTGACGAGAGTCCCTTCATGCGCTTGCGGCTCGAGAGGTTCGACTTGATGATACTCGTGTACGTCTCCTCGAAGCGGCGGCGCGGGATGATGTAGTTGTGGATGCGCGAGAGCTGGTAGTTCGTCTGCGCCTGGTCCATCTTCGCGAGGTTTCGGACGGTACCGCCGACGCCGATGACGGGCAGGTTGAGCCCTTCGGCCCACGGGATCATCTCCTCGTATTTTCTCCGCACGAATTCGCAGCAGCGCTCGATGGCCGCAGGCGTCACCTTATCACCGAGGTTGAAGGCATCCGTGACCGTCACGGCACCGATCGGCACGGAGACGGACTCGACGATCTTGCGGTCGCGCACGAGCGAGACTTCGATGGAAGCGCCGCCGAGGTCGAACTGCACATAGTTGCGCTCGTCGATCGTGTTGACGACGCCGAGGTAGCCGAGGTACGCCTCGCGCTCACCCGAGATGACCTCGATCTCGATGCCCGTTTCCTGCTTGATGCGCTCGATGAACGCCTCGCCATCTGAGGCATTGCGCGCGGCCGCCGTCGCGACGGCGATGCACTTCGTGACCTGCATGACTTCCATCATGTGCTTGTAGACGTGCAGGCATGCAAGGGCGCGCTCCACGCCCTCCGGATTGAGCTTGCCCGTCTCCGACATGCCGCGGCCGAGACGGATAGCCTCTTTCTGCTGATATTCGAGGTGATACGACTTGTTGTCCGCCACCTGCATGACGATGAAGCGGATCGAATTCGAGCCCATATCGATGATTGCCACTCTCTCCATAGAAGAACTCCCCTTTTTGATTGCCGTCCGCATTTGCGCGCAATTCCACAGATTCTTACAGTTTCTTCCAGTATAGCAATTCGCGCGCGATGCTTCAAGACGATTCGAAATTTCCCTTCGCATTGTGCCACATAAAAAAGGAATTAACAAGAATTTCACGAAAAAGTAACGTAGAGCCCTCTCCTGTTTCCTATAATGAATCCAGGCCCCTCTCCAGAGCTGCCCTTCCAGAAAGGATGTTATCTATGAAGAAAACAGCCACATTCGGCATCATTCACATCGGCTCCATCCACACGAGCATGGCCATCGTGAATTATCACTCTCCGACCAACATCGAGATCATCGAATCGGCAAACAAAGAGATCCCTCTCGGTGAGGAAGTCTTCCGCACGCACCACCTCTCCTTTGCCTCCATCCATGAACTCTGCCACATCCTGCAGGGATTCCGTCAACTCCTGCTCGACTACCGCGTCGATGAGGTCTACCCGATCGCCACGACAGTCATCCGCGAGGCCGAGAACCGCCTGGGCATCCTCGATCTCTTATACATGCGCACGGGCTTCCGCTTCCACGTCGCCGACATGACGGAGGAAGTCTACTACAAGTTCTTCGCGCTGCACCACTTCCTGAAAGAGGACGAGCATGTCGGCACGAAGCCGACGCTACTGCTCGACGTCACCTCGGGCGGCCTCGGCTTCACGGGCTGGCAGGACAGCACGCTGCTCTTCCAGACAAATGTCACTGGCGGGCGCCTCAGCGTCCTCGAGCACTTCACCGAGGAAGAGCGCGTCAGCGTCATGTTCCCCGCGGCCGTGCGCGACTACCTGCACGCCTCGCTGTCCTCGCTCTGGCCCCGCATCGAGCACGCGGACATCCACACACTCGTGCTCACGGGCTTCGAGGCGCGCATCCTCGTCTCGCATCTCTCCGGAGGTGCACCGGGCACGACGCAGTATCCCGCCGTCATCGATCCCGAGAAATTCCTGGAGATCACGGAGTCGCTAATGCCGCTGACGACCCACAAGCTCATGCAGGCCTTCGAGATCAGCGAGCGGCGCGCCCAGCTGCTGCTGCCTACGCTGCTGCTCTACGAGGAAGTCGTGCGCACGCTCCACATCGACACGATTCTCGTCATGAACACGACCTTCCTCTACGGCTACGCAGCCTGGTGCGGCGCGCAGCGCATCAGCCCGAAGGCGATCTCGGAGCAGGCCGACCTGCTCCTGGACCTCGCGCGCAGCACGGCCATGCGCTACAACTGCAACCTGCCGCACATCAGCCGCATCGACGAGTACGCGACGAAGCTCTTCGACGGCCTGCGCCGCGTGCACGGACTCTCGACGCGCCATCGCCTGCTGCTGCGCATGAGCGCGCTCCTGCACGAGACGGGCAAGTTTGTCAACCTGCGCAATTATCCACTGCACTCGTGGCAGATCATCATGGGCACCGACATCTTCGGCATCACCGATGCCGAGAAGGAAGTCATCGCCTGCATCAGCTATTACTACCACCGCGACAATCCCGGAAAGAAGGACGCCCATTACCAGCGCCTGACTCAGCCGCAGAAGATCGTCGCCGATAAGTGCTGCGCGATCCTGCGCCTTGCCGACGCCCTCGACCAGGGCCACAGCGGGCGCATCCAGAGTCTCACCGTGCGCCTCGTCAAGGAAAAACTATACATCAATTACACCTCAGAGTACGACATCTCTCTGATTCGCTGGAGCTTCGCACAGGCCTCGACGCTCTTCCGCGAAATCTTCGGCATCGAGCCTGTCTTAAGGAGGAAATAACATGGACTTCAACGATCGCCAATATTATCTGAACCGCGAGTGCACCTGGCTGAGCTTCAACCAGCGCGTGCTGCGCGAATCGACGAGCAAGGACAACCCCTTGCTCGAACGCCTGCGCTTCATCGCCATCAGCTGCTCCAACCTCGATGAGTTCTTCATGATCCGCGTCGCCGGACTCAAGCACCTCATCGAGAGCGGCGTCAAGCACCACGACATCAGCGGCCTGACACCGCAGGGCCAGATGGACGCCGTCAGCCGCATCGCCCACGAGCAGATGCACGACATCGACCGCTGCCTCAAGGCGACGCTCGCCGAGCTTAAAGAGCACGGCATCCACTTCGTCCAGCCCACAGACCTCAATGCCAAGCAGGAGCTCTGGCTGACGGAATTCTTCGAGCGCGAGATCTTCCCCGTCGTCACGCCGATGGGCATCGACCCGTCGCACCCCTTCCCCTTCCTGACGAGCAAGAGCCTCAACCTCGCCGTCCACCTCAAGCGCCCCGAGGACAAGGAAGTCCGCCTCGCCATCCTGCCCGTGCCGGTATCCGTCCTCGGCCGCCTCATCAAGGTACCGGAGCTCCAGCACTACCTCTACCTTGAGGACATCCTGAGCTACTTCGCCGAGCGCTTCTTCACCGGCTACGAGATCCTCGAGACGACGCCGTTCCGCATCACGCGCGATGCCGACCTCGACATCCGCGAGGACGTCGACGACCTGCTGCTCGAAGTCGAGAAATCCCTCGAGAAGCGGCGCAAGGGCGCGGCCGTGCGCCTCGAGATCGCCAAATCGTGCTCGAAGGAGACGCGCAAGACGCTCCAGAAGGAGCTCGAGCTCGACGAGCTCGACATCTACACGATTGACGGGCCGCTCGGCGGCGCCTTCTTCTCGTCGTTCGCCAACCTCAGCGGCTACGATGCGCTGCGCTACGAGCCCTTCGTGCCGCAGCCGTCGGTCGAGCTTGCCGCGCGCAAGACGAAAGATATCTGGAAGGCCATCCGCGAGAAGGACGTGCTCGTCCACCATCCGTACGAAACGTTCGCGACGGTCGAGAACTTCATCCGCACGGCCGCCGATGACGATGCCGTACTCGCCATCAAGCAGACG
This sequence comes from Mitsuokella sp. UBA4253, assembly GCF_002395285.1. NCBI lineage: Bacteria > Bacillati > Bacillota > Negativicutes > Selenomonadales > Selenomonadaceae > Mitsuokella > Mitsuokella sp. UBA4253. The sequence continues at coordinate 104,511 of NZ_DGWR01000012.1, forward strand.
CTCTACCGCGTCTCGAGCAAGTCGCCGATCATCTCGGCGCTCGCCGACGCTGCCCGCAACGGCAAGCAGGTCACGGTGCTCATGGAGGTCAAGGCGCGCTTCGACGAGGAGAACAACATCATCATGGCGCGCCGCCTCGAGGAAGCCGGCTGCCACGTCATCTACGGCATCCTCGGCCTCAAGACGCACTCCAAGATCACGATGGTCGTGCGCCGCGAGGAAGACGGCATCCGCCGCTACTGCCATCTCGCGACGGGCAACTACAACGGTTCGACAGCCAAGATCTACACGGATATCGGCCTGATGACGGCCGACAACGAGATTGGTGCCGACGGCTCCCGCTTCTTCAACTTCCTCTCCGGCTTCTCTGACCCGCCGGCCTGGAACAAGCTCATCGTCGCACCGCTCAACCTGCGCGAGACGATCATGGCAGAGATCGACCAGGAGATCGAGCACGCCAAGCGCGGCGAGCGCGCCTACATCGCCGCCAAGATGAACTCTCTCCTAGACCGCCTGATCATCGCCAAACTCTACGAGGCATCGGCCGCCGGCGTCAAGATTGACCTCATCGTCCGCGGCATCTGTGTCCTGCGCCCGGGCCTGCCGGAGGTCAGCGAGAACATCCACGTGCGCAGCATCGTCGGCCGCTTCCTCGAGCACAGCCGCATCCTCTACTGCTACAACGGCGGCCGCGAGGATGTCTTCATCTCGTCGGCTGACTGGATGCCGCGCAACCTCAACAACCGCGTCGAGCTCATGATCCCGATCCGCGAGCAGGACCACAAGAACCGCCTGCACGCCATCCTGCAGACATACCTTAAGGACAACACGAAGGCTTACCTCATGCGCTCCGACGGCTCGTACGTCCGCGCCTCGTGCCGCCAGGGCATGACGCCGATCGGCGCCCAGCAGACCTTCATGGAGACGGCGCTTTCCGGCAAGACGCTCGGCTGAGCGGCCATCATACAACAAAAAAACGCTCACATCCAAGAGATGTGAGCGTTTTTTTGTTGTCTTATCCTGTCATGCTGAGCTGCTGGATAAAGGCCAGCGACTTCAGCGGCCGGCCTAAGAGGTCCTGCAGGTAAGTGAGCAGGACCTCTTCCGCTGCGACGAGCAGGGACGATGAGAGACGCAGCTCCCCGCCCTGCCAATCGAAGTCGCGCAGTCTGATGATGAAGCGGCGCAGTTCATCGGGAAAGGGCTTCGCATCAGGCGTCGCACAGTCCTGGCAGAGCACGCCGCCCTCGCGCATGGAGAAGGCAGCATCTCCCTCGATCTTCCTGCCGCAGTGGACGCAGTTCTCATAGCGCAGCTGGAGGCCCGTGAACTCCATGAACTGGTAGACAGCCGCTACGGCCGTTATGCGCGGGTTGCGCTGCTCAAAGGCCGCGAGAATGTCGAGCAGTGCCGAGAACATCTGCGGCTCTGGCTGCCCCTCCGGCAGGAACTCGCGCAGGAACTCCGCGACGAAGCTGCCGTAGGCCATCGCCATGAGGTCTTCGCTGAGCTTCCTGTAATGGCGGCGCAGCAGGCACTGGCGCACCGTGTCGACGCGCCTGCCCTCCGAGAGCTGCAAATCGAGGTGCGAGAACATCTGCATGCCGCCTGCCAAGGGGCTCCTCGGCCTGCGGCAGCCAAAGGCAGCCGCGCGCACGAGGCCGCGCTCCTTCGTGAAGAAGGTCATCATCTTGTCGGCATCGCCCCAGTTCTTCGAGCCGAGCACGACGGCTTCTGTCTGATAGATTGCCATGTCAGCCCTTCTTCTTTTTGGCGAGCTCGGCTGCCGCCTCTGCCGACACATCCGGCTGCATCTCTGCGTCGCTTTCCAAGCGCCGCGGCATGACAGCGCCGGCCGTCAGCATGTACTGCAGGGCCGACTCGCTGCTGATGTCGAGGTAGATGACATCCTGCTTGCGCACGAAGAGGTTCGTGCCCGACGTCATGTTGAGGCTCCAGGGCACGAAGACGCAGACGTAATCATCGCCGAGCTTCTCCTTGAGCATCTGCGGCACATCGGCCATGATGAAGCCGAGCGCCTTCGACTGGTGGAACGGCACGAGCACGACGTGGTCGAACATGTTGTTCGACTCAAAGACGGCCGTCGAGAGGTGCTTGACACTGTTGTAGATGAACTTGACGACAGGGATCTTGCCGAGCAGCGCTTCGCCGTAGTGGATCAGGCGGCGCATGATCCAGTACGACGAGATCCAGCCGACGAAGTAGATGACAAGCACCACTGTGATGATGCCGAGCCCCGGGAAGTAGAACGGCAGGTGCTTGCCGAGCACGCCCTCCGTGAAGTGCAGGACCTCGCTGACGACGAGCAGCGTGATGACGACCGGCACGAGCAGTATAAGGCCGTTGACGAAGCGGCGCGAGACGCGCTTCGACAGACAGCTCTTGCGCTCTTTTGCCATTACGATTCCACCCCGAAGCCGAAGTTGTGGAGCACGCCTTCGCGGTTGCGCCAGTCCTTCTTGACCTTGACCCAGAGGTCGAGAAAGACGCGCGAGCCGAGCAGCGCCTCGATGTCCTTGCGCGCCAGAGCGCCGATCTCCTTGAGCATTGCGCCTTTGGCACCAATGATGATGCCCTTCTGCGAGTCGCGCTCGACGTAGATCGTCGCGCGGATGTAGACATCGCCATTCGGCCGCGTCGTCATCTCATCCGTCTCGACGGCCACCGCATGCGGCACCTCGTCGCGCGTGAGCTGCAGGACCTTCTCGCGGATGAGCTCGGCGACGATGAGGCGCTCCGGCTGATCCGTGACCATGTCCTCCGGATAGTACTGCGGGCCCTCCGGCAGGTACTTCTTGACCTCCGTCAGCAGGGAGTCGAGATTCGTCTCCGCCTTGGCCGAGATCGGCACGACACCGACGAACGGGTACTTGTCGGCATAGCGCGAGATGATTGGCAGGACCTGCTCCTTCTCGATGAGGTCGAGCTTGTTGACGACGAGGATGACGGGCTTGCGCGTCGCCTGCAGGCGCTCGAGGATGTAGTACTCGCCCGGGCCCATCTTCTCCGTCGCATCGACGACGAAGAGAATGGCATCGACCTCCTTGAGTGTGCCCTCGGCTGCCTTGACCATGTACTCGCCGAGCTTGTGCTTCGGCTTGTGGATGCCCGGCGTGTCGAGGAAGACAATCTGGGCATCGGGTTCTGTCAGGATGCAGAGGATGCGGTTCTGCGTCGTCTGCGGCTTGTCGCTCATGATGGCGATCTTCTGGCCGATCAGCGTGTTGATGAGCGTCGACTTGCCGACGTTCGGGCGGCCGATGACGGCGATGAAGCCCGATCTATGTTTTGCGTTCTGTTCCATACCTTCACTTCTTTCTATTCGATTGGTCTTTATGCAATGCTTACCGCGTCATTCGCGCGGGATGCCGAGCTTCTCCATGACGAAGCGCTGCTCCCGCTCCATCTCGAGGCGCTCCTCCTCTTCCATGTGGTCGTAGCCCAGGAGATGCAGCATGCCGTGCACCGTCAGGAAGGCCATCTCGCGCTTGACGCTGTGACCGAAGTCCTTGGCCTGCTCCTCGGCGCGCTCCACCGAGATGACGAGGTCGCCGAGCACATTGAGGTCGGCGCCGCCCGTGACTTCCGGCTCCTCGCTCTCATTGAGCGCAAACGAGAGGACATCCGTCGGGCGGTCGATGCCGCGGTACTGGCGGTTGAGCTCGTGGATGTAATCGTTGTTCGTCAGCGTGATGCTGACCTCGCCGTTCTCGACGCCGTAGAGCTCGCCGACCTTCTGGGCCGCCGCCGTCACATTCTCGACGTATTCCTGCGGCACTTCGAGATCCTCTGGATAATTGCTGATGATGACGTTCACTTTACACGCGCCTCCCGTTCCTTCTCGTTCTCGCGTTCGCGCCGTTCTCTCTCTTTTTTCTTTTTCTCATCCCACGCGCCGTATGCTTCGACGATGCGCGTAACGACATCGTGGCGGATGACATCGACAGGCGCCATGCGCACGATGCCAATGCCCTTGACGTCCTTCAAAACCTGGCTCGCCTCGCGCAGGCCCGACGCGACGCCGCGCGGCAGGTCGACCTGGCCGAGGTCGCCCGTGACGACCATGCGCGAGCCGAAGCCGAGGCGCGTCAGGAACATCTTCATCTGCTTGTCCGTCGTGTTCTGTGCCTCGTCGAGGATGACGAAGGCGTCTTCGAGCGTGCGGCCGCGCATGTAGGCGAGCGGCGCGATCTCGATGATGCCCTTGGCCATGAGCTTCTGGTAGCTGTCCTGGCCGAGGATGTCCTGCAGCGCATCGTAGAGCGGGCGCAGGTACGGGTCGACCTTGTCCTGCAGGTCGCCCGGCAGGAAGCCGAGACGCTCACCAGCCTCGACAGCCGGGCGCGTCAGGATGATGCGCCGCACCTCCTTGTTGCGCAGGGCCGCGACAGCCATGACGACAGCCAAGTATGTCTTGCCCGTGCCGGCCGGCCCGATGCCGAACGTGATGGAATTGTGGCGGATCGTGTCGAGATAGAGGCGCTGGCCGAGCGTCTTGGGGCGCACATGGCGGCCGCGCGAAGTCACGAGGATCGTGTCGCCGAAGAGCGTGTGCAGTGCCTCGCCCTTGCCGCCGCGCACGAGCCCGATGCCGTAGCGAACCTCATGCATCGTGATCGTCGTGCCCTGGCGGTAGAGATACTGGAGCTCTTCGACAAGCGTCGCGGCCATCTTCACCTCGGCCGCCTCGCCGAGGATCTCGAGTTGCTCACCGCGGCTGATGAACTGGCAGTCAAAACTCTCGCGGAACACTTGCAGGAATTCATCCCGGTCCCCGAGAAGTGCATATGCTTCTTTATGGTCTTCAAAGACAATCTGTCTTTCCAATGCCTGCTGCAAAGAAATACTTCACCTGCTTCTTTCTACTAAATATAGCGACAATACTTCACGATATAGCTTCATTGTACAACACCTGCCTGATTTGTCAATGAATATGAACGGTGCCATCGTCAAGCACTATCATCGAATTGGTTGACTGTTAACCGATATTGACGTACAATGTTGACCATAATCATCCAGGATACATGAAGCAATACGAATCGAGGTCCTACCATGTCCACAGACTGCCTGTCACTCGCCAAGAAGATCATCGCCGGCTATCGCATCGAGCGCGGGGATGACCTCTCCCTCTTCCTCACCGCGCCGCTCCCTGAGCTGCAGGAAGGCGCGCGCCTGCTCCAGGAGCATTTCTGCGGCAAGCACATCGACTTCTGCACAATCATCAACGGCCGCAGCGGCCGCTGCGGGGAGGACTGCAAGTACTGCGCGCAGGCGGCCTGCCATCACACGGGCATCGAGGAGTACGCCTTCCTGCCCAAGGAGACGATCCTCGCCCACGCGCGTGCGAACGAGGCAGCCGGCGCTAACCGCTTTGCCATCGTGACTTCAGGCCGCGCGCTCTCGGGCCGCGACTTCGACCGGGCCATCGAGACGTACGAAGCCATGCGCGCGACTTGCCACATCGGCCTCTGCGCGTCGCACGGCCTGCTGACGCGCGCCCAGCTGCGCCGCCTGCGCGAGGCCGGCGTCACGAGCTACCACCACAACATCGAGACGAGCCGCCGCTTCTTCCCGCATATCTGCACGACGCACACGTACGACGACCGCATCCGGACCATCAAGATGGCGCAGGAAGAGGGCTTCTGCGTCTGCTCCGGCGGCATCATCGGCATGGGCGAGACATGGGAGGACCGCCTCGACATGGCTCTCTCCCTGGCGGAGCTCGGCATCGAGTCCATCCCCATCAACGCCTTGATGCCGATTCCCGGCACGGGCATGGAAGGCCGCGCGCAGTTGCCGGCAGCGGACATCCTGCGCACGATCGCCTTCTTCCGCTACATCAATCCAGCAGCCAACATCCGCCTGGCCGCCGGGCGCAAGCTTCTGCCGAAAAACGGCGCCACCGCCTTTTGCGCCGGTGCCTCGGCTTCAATCACGGGCAACATGCTCACGACCTCCGGCACGACGATCAAGGAAGACATGGCCATGATTGCGAAGCTCGGCCTGACGAACCGCGAGGAAGACTGCCATGCTGTCACAGGGACATGCGGCGCACGCTGACGCAGGAACGCAGGACATAGAAAAGAGGAAGGACCCTCACGGGATCCTTCCTCTTTTTTCGTGCCTTCCGTCTTCAGACCTCCGTTCTCAGTCCTCGTGGAACTCTGCCTTCCAGAGGCCGTGGAGGTTGCAGTAAGCAAACGCCGCGACCGGCTTTTCGCCGCCGGCCAGCATGAATACTGCCTCCGGCGTCTCACCCGGTTTGAGGTGCTTGATCTGTGCGCCGTTCTCCGTCTCGAGGTGGATCCACTCGATGAAGTGCTCCGGCAACATCGGATGTGCGACCGTGCCGACCTGTACCGTGACCTCACCGCCCTCGCGGTCCAGCGTGATGACCGGCACGTGCTTCTCAGCAGCCGCATCGACCGTATTGGGGATGAGTTCCTTCATCGGTTGGCCGCAGCAACTCAGCGGGCCGCCAGCGTCCTTGATGAGCCCGACGATGTTCCCACATTTCTCACATACGAAAAAACGCTTTGCCATAAAAATACCTCCCCTGATGAATCGATCTTTTACAGACTTACACCTTTATTGTAGCGAATCCAAACGCATGTTGCAAGGCGGATCACTTGCGGCGTGCGTTGAATTTCTCGATCATCTTGAATGGCTTGTACGATTCCTTCGCCTTGCGCAGTCCCTCATGGCCCATGTCCTCCTCGCGGTTGATGTAGGTCATCGCGCTCCAGGCGTGCTCGACGAAGCCCTGGTTGATGGCCGGGTACGCGCCGCGGATATTCGGGTCCGCCTTCTCGACGTGGATGACGGCCGTATCGGCATTGAGCGCCTCGCCGAACGTGAAGGCGATGATGCGGTCATCGAGGCGGATGGCGCCGCCCTTGAGCTTGAAGTAGTCGAAGTCGTTGAAGACTTCGAGGATAGCCTTGCGCTCCCAGCCGATGAAGGGGTCGTCCGGCTCATCCTGGATGCGCAGCTTGTACCAGTTGTTGAGCTCGATCTTGCAGGCCGTGATGATGTCCTCCGTGATGGGCAGGTACTCGGCCTGCGGGTACATCTTGCGGAAGGCGTTGAGATGGTTCTTCTTGGAGTGGAGCTTGCGGCCCGAGAGACTGATGAGTTTCTCTGCCTCGTAGACGTAATCCCAGTTGTCGCGGTCATCCTCGATCTCAAAAGAGGCACCGTCGTACTGCTCGAGGAACTCTGCGTAGGCCTTCTCGATGCCCGTGAAGAGTACGGGGCGGCCCTGTTCTTCAAAATAAGAGAGAATCTTCGCCGTCGCCTCAGGCCACTTCTCCTCTGCACAGAACGGCTGGATGGCCATGAGCTCGCCTTCCCACTCGCACGTCATGTAGAGCACATCGCCATCCTCTGCCCATCTGACATGGTACGGCTCGCGCCACATGAAGAAGTTCGTGAAATTGAAGTGGGAATTCTCGTAATAGCCGCTGGAAAAATGACGGTCCAGCACCGGCTTGTCTTCTTTCGTCAAATCCTGGAAATCGATGATTCTCATCCTCCCGATGCGCGCCGATGGGTCCCAAACGAAACGGATGCCGAGCGCGCGCGGCATCTGTTACGTATACTCTTACAGCTATACATTATATCAACTTTGTCAAATCGAGTTTGTGACTGACTCACGGCCTGACGATCTTTTCCATATGGCGAGATGATTCCGCCCTGCGCACAACTTCGTCAAGGCCTGCCCCGCTCGCCGCAGCGAGAGCCGCGAGCACGGCGCCCTCGGCGATCGGGCAGTCCACGAGGCGCACGGCCTCGTCGCGGCACTCCTCGACCGCGAGCTCGGCCGTCATGACGGCCGAGCCCATGTCCATGAGCACGACGGCACCATCCGTGCCGCAGACATCCTCGATGGCGACCTTGACGCGCTCGTAGCTCGTGCCGAGCAGTCCTTCATCGAGGCCGCCCGCCGCCTCGATGTGCACGTTGTTTGCCATCATCTCCGCCAGCTCCTTGACACCCTCCGCCAATTTCTGGCTGTGTGAAACGATTACGATACCAACCAAAGTGATGCCCCCCTGATAGTAAGAATGCGGCCAGTAGGCACTGACCGCATTTGTCAATTATTCTTTATTGTATCACGCCGACGGCGCAGCGTCTACTCATTTGTAGTAGCGGACACCAGCCTCGAAGAGCTGCTGATCCTTGCCGCCCGGGACGTTCTTGGCGACATCTTCGCCGATGCGCTCCGAATGGCCCATCTTGCCGAGCACGCGACCGTCCGGGCTCGTGATGCCTTCGATGGCATCGACAGAACCGTTCGGGTTGAACGGGATGTCGAGCGACGGATTGCCGGCTGCATCGACGTACTGCGTCGCGATCTGGCCGTTTTCCTGGAGTCTCTTGACCGTCTCGGCGTCCGCGACGAAGCGGCCCTCGCCGTGCGAGATGGCGATCGTGTGGACGTCGCCGACCTTGACGTTGTTGAACCACGGCGAGAGGTTCGAGATGACGCGCGTGTCGACCATGCAGGAAGCATGGCGGCCGATCGTGTTGTGCGTCAGCGTCGGGGATTTCTCGGAGAGGTCGCGGATCTCGCCGTACGGCACGAGGCCGAGCTTGATGAGCGCCTGGAAGCCGTTGCAGATGCCGAGCATCAGGCCGTCGCGCTTCTGAAGGAGTGCCATGACCTCTTCCTTGATGCGCGGGTTGCGGAACATCGCCGCGATGAACTTACCGGAACCATCCGGCTCATCACCGCCGGAGAAGCCGCCCGGCAGCATGATGATCTGCGAGCGCTTGATGCCATTGACGAGCGCCTCGACCGTCTCCTCGACAGCCGTCGGCGTCAGGTTGCGCACGACGATCGTCTCGGCCGTAGCACCGGCGCGCTCCCAGGCACGGGCCGAATCGTACTCGCAGTTCGTGCCGGGGAATACCGGGATGATGACATGCGGGCGAGCGATCTTTGTCGCAGCGGTGATGCCGTTGCCCTTCGTGTACGGGGCATACGATACCTCGCCCTTGACCTTCTTCGTCTGCGTCGGGAAGATCTTCTCGAGCGGCGTCGTGTAGGCCTTCTCTGCCTCTTTGATGCTGACGGCGATGCCGTTCACGCGGATTTCCTGCTCTGCCGTCGTCTGGCCGAGCTCATAGGCGCCCGTCTCGGCAAGCGCTGCCGAGACATCGACATCGTCCGCAAGCTCGAGGACGATCGTGCCGTAGTCGGCGCAGTAGAGCTGCTCTTCCGTCATCTCCTTCGCGAACGCAAAGCCGATGCGGTTGCCGAGTGCCATCTTTGTGACGGCTGCGGCAATGCCGCCGACGCCGATGCTCTGCGCAGCGCGCACCTTGCCCGCTGCCGTGAGCTGGCGGATCTTCTCGAAGTTTGCGCGCAGTTTCGGGAAGACCGGCAGGTCCTGCTCGTCCTTCTCGGCCGGCACGACGTAGACGCGGCTGCCCGCCTGCTTGAACTCCGGCGAGACAGCACGGTCGGCCTTCATGACGTCGACAGCAAAGGCTGCGAGCGTTGGCGGCACGTGGATGTGCTCGAACGTGCCGGACATGGAGTCCTTGCCGCCGATGGCCGCGATGCCGAGCTCATGCTGTGCCCAGAGAGCGCCGATGAGGGCTGCGAACGGATTGCCCCACTTTTCCGGGTCCTTGCCGAGGCTCTCGAAGTACTCCTGGAACGTCAGGCGGATCTTCGCGGCGTCACCGCCGAGCGCGACCATCTTGGCCGCTGCTTCGACAACCGAGTAGAGGGCGCCGTGGAACGGGCTCCACTCCGTAAAGGCCGGGTTGAGGCCGAACGTCATGGCCGTCGCCGTCGTCGTCTCTGCGCCGAGCACCGGCAATTTGGCGACCATGCCCTCGGCCGGCGTCAGCTGCGTCTTGCCGCCGAACGGCATGAGGACCGTGTTGCCGCCGATCGTCGAGTCGAAGCGCTCCGCAAGGCCCTTCTGGCTGCAGACGTTGAGGTCCTGGAGGTTTGTAAGCCACGCGGCCTTCGCGTCAGAGCTGCAGGCCTTGACTGCTGCCGGGACTTCGGCGAGGTAGCGCTTTGCCGTGTCCGGCTGTGCGATGACGGCCGTGACATGCTGGCGCACGCCGTTCGTGTCGAGGAAGGCGCGGTTCATCTGGACGATCTCGTTGCCGCGCCACTTCATGATGAGGCGAGGCTGCTCCGTGACGACGGCAACAGGCGTTGCCTCGAGGTTCTCATCATCCGAGAACTTCTGGAAGGCCTCGACATCCTTCGGGTCGAGCACGACGGCCATGCGCTCCTGCGATTCGGAGATAGCAAGCTCCGTGCCGTCGAGGCCCTTGTACTTCTTCTTGACGGCATCGAGGTCGATGACGAGGCCGTCCGCGAGCTCGCCGATGGCGACAGCGACGCCGCCTGCACCGAAGTCATTGCAGCGCTTGATCATGCGGGAGACTTCCGGGTTGCGGAACAGGCGCTGGATCTTGCGCTCCGTCGGCGGATTGCCCTTCTGGACCTCTGCGCCGCACGTCGTCAGCGATTCTTCCGTGTGCTCCTTCGACGAACCCGTCGCACCGCCGCAGCCGTCGCGTCCCGTGCGGCCGCCGACGAGCACGATGATATCGCCTGCTGCCGGGCGCTCGCGCACGACATTCTCCTTCGGTGCCGCTGCGATGACGGCGCCGATCTCCATGCGCTTCGCCATGTAGCCCTCATGGTAGACCTCGCGGACCTGGCCCGTGGCGAGGCCGATCTGGTTGCCGTAGGAGCTGTAGCCGGCAGCAGCGCCGAGCGTGATCTTCTTCTGCGGCAGCTTGCCCGGCAGCGTCTCGCTGAACGGGCGGCGCGGGTCGGCAGCACCCGTCACGCGCATGGCCTGATAGACGTACGAACGGCCCGAGAGCGGATCGCGGATAGCGCCGCCGAGGCACGTCGCCGCGCCGCCGAACGGCTCGATCTCCGTCGGATGGTTGTGCGTCTCGTTCTTGAACATGACGAGCCAGTCTTCCTGCTTGCCGCCGATGTCGGCCTTGACGACGATGCTGCAGGCGTTGATTTCCTCGGACTTGTCGAGGTCATCGAGCAGGCCTTCCTTGCGCAGCGCCTTGGCGCCAATGACGGCGATGTCCATGAGCGTGACCGCGCGGTCTGTATCCTCGCCGTAGAGCGTGTCTCTGTCTTCCTTGTACTTGCGGTAAGCTGCCATCAGTGCCGGAGAGAAGTAGCCGTCCTCGATCGTAATATCGTCGATGGCCGTCGTGAACGTCGTGTGGCGGCAGTGATCCGACCAGTACGTGTCGATGACGCGCAGCTCCGTGATCGTCGGCGCGCGGTGTTCCGTGTCGCGGAAGTACTCCTGGCAGAACTTGAGGTCCTCAAAGCTCATGGCAAAGCCGCGCGCATCCATGAACGCATGGAGCTCGTCTTCGCTCATCGCGTTGAACGAAGTCAGCACCTCGACATCGGCCGGCTCTTCCGTGACCATGTCGAGCGACTCCGGCTTTTCGAGCGACGCCTCGCGGCTCTCGACGGCATTGATGCAGTAATCCTTGATCTCCTGCAGCGCCTTGTCATCGACCGTTCCCGTCAGCACGATGACGCGTGCCGTGGCGATCTGCGGACGCTCCTTCTGCGTGACGAGCTGGACGCACTGCGCCGCAGAGTCTGCCGTCTGGTCGTACTGGCCCGGCAGGTACTCGACGGCAAACATGCGGGAATCCTTGAATGCTGGCAGCGTCTCTTCATAGACTTTGTCAACAGGTGCTTCCGCAAAGACGACAAACTTGACCTTCTCGTACTCCTCATCGCTGAGGCCCTCGATGTCGTAGCGGTTGATGATGCGGACCGCCTCGAGGCCATCGAGATGGAACGTCTCCTTCAGATCGTCGCAGAGCTGCTGAGCCGGGATGTCGAATCCCTGTCTTTTTTCTACGAAAATTCTTCTTACCGTCATGAGTGCTTTTTCCTCCAAACGCAAAACAGATCGGGAACACTTCGTCCAAGGATCGCCACCTCGCGGATGGGACCCCTTCTACGGTTTATTGTACCGAAAGTGAACGGCCATTGCAAGAAGGCTTCCTAATCTTTTCGCAAAGAGACGCTTGACCGCATGCCATTCTCCATTTGTCTCTATCGAGTGGAAAGGATTGTCTCATGATTCATTCTTGCTTTCCCTCATGGTACAGATATGATATAATTATTCTGATTTCTACGAATTGATTTCACACGATGTTTCACTCAGGTTCCAGATAGCAAGGGGGATTTTACATGAAAGAATTGCTGGAGCTCCTCGAGCACGACGCGCGCCGTCCTGTCAACGAGCTGGCCTCGATGCTGCACCGCAGCGAGTACGAAGTCGAGCAGGAGATCAAGAAGCTGGAGAAGGACAAGATCATCCTGTCCTACAACACGCTGATCAACTGGGAGAAGTTCGGCACGGACACTGTGACGGCCGTCATCGAGATCAACCTGACGCCGCAGCGCGAGGTCGGCTTCGACGCCATTGCAGAACGCATCTACCGCTTCGATGAGGTCCGCACCGTCTACCTCATGAGCGGCAGCTTCGACCTGCTCGTCATCATCGAGGGCAAATCCCTCAAGGATGTCGCCAACTTCGTCGCGACGCGCCTCGCCACCATTGAGGGCGTCACGCAGACGCGCAGCCACTTCATGCTCAAGCCCTACAAGAAGGACGGCGTCATCATCAACGACGAAGAGCGCGACCGCAGACTGGTGGTGACACCATGATCGAGAAGAGAAACGACTGGCAGGAGCGCCTCTCGCCGCGCGTCAATGCCATCGCCCCGTCGGGCATCCGCAAGTTCTTCGACATCGCCGCGCAGATGGAAGACGTCATCTCACTCGGCGTCGGCGAGCCAGACTTCGTCACGCCCTGGTCCATCCGCGAGAGCTGCGTCTACGGCCTCGAGCAGGGATACACCTCGTATACGGCCAACCGCGGCCTGCCCGAGCTGCGCGAGGAGATTGCCCGCCACTACGCCGACGAGTACGGCTGCTCGTGTGATGCCGACACCGACATCCTCGTGACAGTCGGTGTCAGCGAAGCGCTCGACCTCGTCATGCGCGCCATTCTCGCGCCAGGCGACGAGGTCCTCATCCCTGAGCCGTGCTACGTCTCCTACCAGGCCTGCACGATCCTCGCGGGCGGCAAGCCCGTCGCCGTGCCGGCCAAGATCGAGAATGAGTTCCGCATCACGCCGGATGAGCTCGAAGAACACGTGACGCCCAAGACGAAAGCCCTGCTCATCGGCTACCCGAACAACCCGACAGGCGCCATCATGACGCGCAAGGATCTCCTGGCCATCGCAAACTTTGCCGAGAAGCACGACCTCATCGTCATCTCCGACGAGATCTACGGCGACCTGACGTACGGCGGCGAGAAGCACGTCTGCTTCTCCTCCCTGCCCGGCATGCAGGAGCGCACGATCCTCCTCAACGGCTTCTCGAAGGCCTACGCGATGACGGGCTGGCGCATCGGCTATGCGCTCGGCAACAAGGCCTTCATCAGCGCCATGACGAAGATCCACCAGTACACGATGCTCTGCGCGCCGATCACAGCCCAGATTGCGGCCATCGAGGCGCTGCGCCACGGCGAGAAGTACATGAAGAAAATGGTCGCTGAGTACGACCGCCGCCGCCACCTGATCTACGACGGCTTCACGAAGATGGGCCTGCCGTGCTTCGAGCCGAAGGGCGCCTTCTACATCTTCCCCGACATCACGAGCACGGGCTACACCTCCGACGAGTTCGCCGAAGAACTCCTCAAGGCCGAGCACGTCGCCCTGATCCCGGGCTCCGCCTTCGGTGCCTGCGGCGAGGGCCATGTACGCTGCTCGTACGCGACATCCATCGACAAGATCTCCGAGGCGCTTGCGCGCATCGAGAACTTCCTCAAGAACCACAAGCGCTGACCGCGCAGCAAGACCGCCCCTCAGTATCGCGCGTACTGACAGGGCGGTTTTTTCTTACTTGGATTTTCTTCATCGCACTGCCCCAAAATCGCTATTTTGTCCTTGCCATCGGGAAACTCCGTGCTATAATGAAAACGTTTTCAAAAGACAGACACGATGTTTTATGCAAGTGTCGGCCGACGGGCCGACAGACCAACAGAAAGGAGACTAGCATGGACTGGGCAAAAGGCTACCTGCTCATCACACTCGCTGCATTCCTCTGCGAGTACATCCGCCTGCGCGTGGATTACCACATCCTCGAGATCGCCATCATGGTCGCAGCCGCACCGCTCGCAATTTTCGTCATCTGCGTCCTCTTCTACTTCGTGCTCGCCGCGCTGACCGATCACGTCTGCGACTTCATCGAGAACGGCCGCAGCAGAGGCCGCAGCATGCGCACAGACCCCTGACGATGCGCATCTCAAATTGACAAGCTGGTGCGTTTCATGATATACTATTTTTTGTTCCCAGTGAACGAATCGCGCTCGTAGTCCAGTGGATAGGACGTTGGCCTCCGGAGCCGAAAGCGGCAGTTCGACTCTGCCCGAGCGCACCAGCAAGACGCGAATCAGCATCGTGCGCGAATATCCGCGAGAGCTGATTGTTGCATAATAGAGAGAAAGCCCCTTGGTCTTTATTGATCAAGGGGCTTTCTTCATCTTGTGATAGCAACTCCGCACAGAATCGCGGCTACTGCCTGCCATGCTTTAATCCTATTCTTCAGCCCCCGCTCTGTCTTCTCGTGAGCTTTCTCGTTCTTTAGGAACTCCGCCCTGGTATCGTCCAAGTATTTCTGCGCTTCGGCGAGTGAGCTCCCGGCCGCTTGTGACTGCTGCTGCAGCGTCTGCAACTGCTGCTGCAGCGTCTGCGTTTCTTGCTTCTGCTTCTCCAAGTCGCTCAAGAGCAGCGCGGTTTCGCTCTGTGATGCTGTCAATGCCTGTTTCAAGTTCTGCGTTTCGGCTTTGGATTGAGTCAGCTCTTCTCTGGTCTGCTTCAATGCTTGTGCCGATGTCTGTAGCGCATCCTGTGCTTTCTTCAAGGCCTCGGCTGACTGCATCAATGCTATCTGTTGCTTTCTGTTGTTCTCTTGCAGTTCGATCAAATCCGTCCTCGACATGGTAACTGTCTGTTGGGCCTGTGCCGGGGACGCTGAAGAGATACCAGGCCACGCCAGCGCAAAGCAGGCCAACAAGGCAAGCAAGAATGACTTTTTGTTTTGCATCCATGATTCCACCCTTCCTATACTTCCATTTTCTTCGGCTGCGGGATTGGATTTTCTTGATAGATATGGTCCTCTAGCCCTTCGATCCTATCGTCGTGAAACTCTGCCGCCTCCGCCTTGCCCTTAAAATCCTCAAATGCTTCCAACATTAAGATGAATTGCAGACTCGTCATGTCATCGCCTCCAGTGCGTCCGCTTTTTCATGCACGAATCGATTTCTCAGCCCCGCCACGACGTCCGGGCTGCCGTTCACCCAGTCTTTCGGGCTATGCATGCCTTTTCCTGTCCATACAGCATTGTCGGCTTCACCAATCAGGAAATCATAGATTGCCGCAATCATGTCATAATCAAAAGCTTTGTCGTTGACATACGTCAGGTTCGGCCAGCCGCTATAATCCTTCTTTTCTGCGTTGAACATACTGTGTACCGCTTCTGTGTACAGTTCCGTCATGTTGCCGGCACCGTACTGCACAGCCCCGGACATAAGCACCGCCTGCATGGCTGCCGTTTTTGTTTCGATCTCGTATCCTGCTTCCCGCAAAACAGCCGCGGCCGGATTGTAATAGACAGATACGGCATAATCGTCCTGCAGTTTCGCGAATCCTTCCGGGTCGTTCTCGCCGATTTTCTGCCACAAGCGCACAAATTGCGGCGAATTAATTTCAAACTCACAAAGCAGCCTGCCGTAATTTGCCAGGTCATCGTCTGGGTAATCACAAGCCCATTCGCGGAAGGCGTTCACGGCCCCCATATTGCTGGAAAGCTGATAGATGCCGTATGATCTGCCGCCAAGGTCGCCCGTCCCAGATGATACACAACCGGGGTCGCCGCCTGCTTCGTATTTTCTTACCAGGTCTGTCTTTTCCATTGTCAGCCCTCCCAGCGTGCTGCATAACCACGGGTGTCTACATGCACAAAACCGGCACTGTAATAGCGTCCGATGCCATCCGCCCCGCATTCTTCGGCGATGTTTGCCAGTTCGTCCACGCTCATGCCATCCGGACAAATAACATCCGCGGCACGGCCATAGACGTGCTGGCTTCCCGGCACGCCGCCGACTTCGGCGTTATGAGATGGGCAACGATAGCAACAAGACAGCACCAATGGGCCGCCTACGCTTTCCCTCATGGCATCCAGTACATTCTGCAGACGTTCATCAATTCCATCTGCCGGCAGCTGTCCGCAGCACTTGCATTCCATTTCCTCAACCGAAAAATATTTAGCCATTTTTTACTTCCTTTCTCAGTTGCTCCACCAAAGCGCGGCGATCAATCGGCTGCCCCGGCGTGCTGTTGTACTGGCTGTCCGTCGCGTACTTTGTCCAAGCTGCCTTCCCAAGCCCGACAATACCGGCAAGGCCGGTAGCGACGACCGTGATCCCCTGCCAGCAACTGCCAAGATCAAACTTTGTCCCGCGCAGGGCATTGCTCCAATAGCCGTACAGCCAGGACGCCATGACAGCACAAAGGAAAAGCATCATGATGACACTCAAGAAAATGATAACCGCCAACCAATTTTCCTGCGCCCACGCCGTGAATTTCGCGAAATCTTCTTTCATGGCGTCACCCTCCCTTCATCGCGTATTCCATAATCGCAACGACCAGATTGATGAGGATGCTTGCGGCCGTGGCGAGCAGCGCAGCCGTGGCCTTCAGACTGTCTAGGCGGTGCGTGTTTGACTTTGCACGCTGCTCCACCGCCGTGAGTCGGTCCCTCATTTCCGGCAGTCCCTTCAGCTCGTCTTCAATCCTTTTTGTCCGTTCGTCAATTCGTGCAATTTTCGTTGAAAGGGTAATCCAAAATTCCCTATCGTCCACCCATCACTACCTCCCAAGAATATTCACTTCTTCTCAGTACTGGCGGCATCTGTAGCCGTAGTACCCGAATCAGCCGAAGCCTCGGTTTTATCGTCTTCCGGTGTATACCTGACACACTTATCGTTTTGACACGTTCCGTCATCACGCAGCGGCTTGCGGCACCTGATACAACGGTAAATCATCTTGATGGCCATTTCTATAATCTCCCTTCATCACTTTTCTTTGGTTGCGGCATATTCGGCGTCATACTGGGCGTCGATTTGAGTCATAAGCTTTTTGATGCTTTCCTGGGTTTCCGTATCGGCATGGATGGCGGCGTCTACGTACTGATTGTACAGCTCTGCTTTGCTCGCGGCATACTTTGCATCAAGCTCTGCTTGTTTCGCTGCTGCCTCTTCGCTGGTATCATTTTTTACGATCTCCGACGTAACCGCATCCGCATACCCATCTTTCTTCATGAGTTCGTTCAGCTCGTCCACGCTATCCCCGGCATCAATAAGGATCTGTTTCACTTCGTCCTGTGTCAGGCCGAAAAGGTTGATTTTCGCGCTTGGATCATCTACATATTCCTGCTCTACATATGACGCCCCGGCTGGCGACTGGCTCTTGATGACGCGGTGCGTGCTGTCTTGCATAAGCCCGTCCAGGCTATCCGACGTCTTCAACGTGTGCCAGGTCTTGCAAAAGAGCAGCGCACGCCAATCTTTTTTCCACAGTGAGAAATCAAAGTTCTGGCGGACAAAATCATAGTCTTCTCTTGTCTTCAGTTCTGTCGGGTAGCTTGATGCTGGTAAA
Organism: Mitsuokella sp. UBA4253; assembly: GCF_002395285.1. Taxonomy (NCBI): domain Bacteria; kingdom Bacillati; phylum Bacillota; class Negativicutes; order Selenomonadales; family Selenomonadaceae; genus Mitsuokella; species Mitsuokella sp. UBA4253. The sequence goes on from NZ_DGWR01000012.1 coordinate 122,298, forward strand.
TTTCCCATGAATATCACTCCTTATGAAAATGTGTAATAACTGTTTACTTTCTTGATTGTTGTTACGAAAAGAAGCTGATCAGAATATTGCTCAATCTGGCGTTCTAGGATGATAGAATTGGTGAATACTACGTATGTGCGTCCATCGATTTCAATCTGCAATTCCACACAGTGCTTTCCTTGGACGGCTCGGCTATCAAATTTTCGCCACGCCTTAACGATAATCTCGCGGTTGAACAATTCAGAGATATGGATTTTATCTCCATCAAGGCCAGTTTCCTCTTTTGCAAAATCACTGAACTTCTTTATAGCGCTTCACTTCCTTCCACAAGTCGTCAATATGAGTCGCCATCGTGTAATGGTGACTATTTGCGTGCTTGATCCATCCCTTTGCCGATGCAATTTTAGCAAGTGCCTGGTCTTTGCTGATTCTCCCATGCTTCAAAAGGTACATTGTTTCTTTCAGGTGCTTCTTGATGCCTTTCGCCGTCCGTTTCCTCACAAGTATGTAGCGTGGGAAGTGGCGATAGCCGAGAAAATCGACACCATGAGATACCGGAAACAGCTCGCACTTACTCAGCTTCAATTTCAGTGTGTCCTGCAGATATTTCGGCAGCCATGCGCGAATCCTTCGCAGCTCTTCTTTATCGAGTGAGAAGAAACAAAAGTCGTCGCAGTAGCGGATATAATCCTTTACGCAAAGTTCATATTTCACTTTCGTATCCAATTCATTGAGATACAGGTTCCCGAACCACTGACTCAAGTAATTCCCGATCGGGACATTTGTCTGTGTATTCGTACTATCAATAATCTCATTCAGCAGTGCTATGAGACGCTTGTCCTTAAACTTATGCTCCAAGATACTTTTCAGGACATCGTGGTCGATTGATGGGTAGAACTTCGATATATCACACTTGAGACAGTACAGATTCCGGCGCACCATCTGCATACATCTTTTACTTCCTGCATGCTGTCCCTTTTCTTTGCGACAAGCATAGCTGTCGTAAATCATAAAGCTGTCCATGATTGGTGCCAAAACGTTCATGATCGCATGGTGCGCAATCCTGTCCGGGTAAAACGGTAAAATATAAATTGTCCGCTCTTTTGGCTCATAGATCTGCTTGGTAGCGTATTGAGATGTATGATAGGTTCCGTTCTCCAGCATCTCTTTCAAGCGCATAAGGTATTCATCGCAGTTTTCTTCCACAATTTTGACTTTATCCTGATAATGTTTTCCCTGCGCTGCTTTATAAAAAGCAACTCGCAAGTTGTCCATATCGGTTATCTTGTCGTATAAATTCCCATAGCGTTTCATTTGATTCTCCATTTTTTAATCCCGCTGACGTTCGATTTCTCTACACTAGCCCGCGGGCAATCTCCGTTGTGTGTTCTGCCTTCAAAAATCATCCAGCAAGGCCTCTGTACTCAGCTGAGGAGTTTTGGCTAGACGGATATAGCCTATATAAATAGGTCCCCATATCAGACGCGCCCCGACCAGCGTTGTTGTCATTCCGGTTAGCCGACAGGTTATTACCATTGACCGACCGCGAGCCACAAGACGACCTGTCATTCCAGTTCGCACCGACGAGCAAGCGATAGCACAGAAGCCTATGAAATTTTTGCGCGAGCGACTTGCGACCGCACTACGTGCGGTTCGGCTTGTCGTCCAGGCGGCCAGAGGCCAGCGATCAGAGAGCCGCCGACCTCAGCTCAGACGCGCCCCGACCAGCGTTGCTGACAATCCGGCGAGCCGACAGGCTAAGACCATGGACCGACCGCGAGCCACAAGACGACCCGTCAACCCAGTCCGCACCGACGAGCAAGCGAACAGGTCCAACGCCCCATGTATTGCCATACTTTGTTTTGTCGCCATCTACTTCCGCGTCTCCTACTCTGTTTCCTGGATCCCACGTATAATTTTCGAGATAATAGCTTGTATCATTTGCCACGAGATTTGATGCTCCGGCCTTCGCTGGCACCATTGAGATGTCGCCACACCACTGCCACTGCACGCCTACGCAATCTTCTACGCCGTAGTTAGAAATCATACGTCGGCCTGCGGTATCTACATGGCCTCCGGTCGTGCCCGGATCAGCCGAGCCCGCAATGTTGGTTTTCTCATTCGAGCCTTTTGCAAAATCGACAAATTCATCGCGCCAGATAAGTCGCTTCCCGAGCTTGTGGAAGTATTCTACGAATTTTTCGCCATGCCACGGCACCGGCGAATAGCCATCCTGGATTGTAGCGCCGTACTGTGATACAAGCTTCGAGCCATCCCATCCTGCAAGGTAGATGTCCACCCAAGCTGTGCCACACCACACCATTCCGGCATTCGATGCGATTGCCCTCCACTTGAGGTCCCACACGGATGCCGGCAAGATGTCGCCGGTCACGTACCCCGAAAGAGCGTGGCCGCTGATCGTGCCCACGGACTTACAAAGGCAGTGGAAGCCGCCAATCTGGCGGACATTGCCTGCAGTATACCCAGTCGGGCAGGTGGCGTTTGCCGACAGTACAAAAGCGGGTACGTTGCCAGATTGTGGCTTTGCTGCATAAATATAGAAATCTTTACCCGCGCGGCTGGCCGCCGTTGCATATGTGCCGTTATCCCAAGCTGTCGCAGAATTTAAGTCCAGTACGCAGTCAGCAGCAGAGACGCAACCCGCGCCATTAATGTTAATCCAAGTCGGCGCAATCGTTATCTTTGTCTGTGCCGGTTTTGGCAGAGACGCACGCTCGTAAAATGCCGGTGACGTTGCCGTGATGATGCTTGATCGTACATCAATGTTCTTGTTGATGTCGCCGTCCGGTGTGACCAGCTTCTTCGTATATACATTCCCCCATGGTTTTGCTTCTGTGCCCAAGCTGCCTTCTCCAGCCGCCCGCGGGACAAAATTTCTCGTTGTCATGCTATTCCTTCTTTCTTATGCTCTCGGCATAATATCGCCGCTATCATCAAGCTCAAAATTCACGGAGTAAATCGGATCATCTGCCGGCTCGATGTCTCCAGTGTCATTTATGTCAAAAAATTCGCCGTCCGATGTGTAAAGGCGGTTCACGACCCATTCAGCCGAGCCGTCTTTGATGTGATCTCCCAGCTTTGCCGCCGATAAGTCAAGCAATGTTGCTCCGGTCGTGCCAGCTGTCACGCACTCAAGCCTGAAGTTGTGCTGTAGCAACTGCGTGTCATAGAGCAAGTCCCCGGCTTTGTAGGCCGTGTTCCGCAGCACAATGCCCAAGCTGTCCGCCAGGATCGCATTCGTCACCAGTCCGGCCGGATCTATCGTTACCTTGATGGTGCTGGCATTCTGCACCGCGATGTTCATCGCATACGTCGCCGACGCTTTCAGTTCTGCGCTCTTCGGCGGGATGTAGTCTGGATTGCTATCCAGGCTGATCATGTACAGGATTTCGCCAGCATCCGGGTCTTTTGCAAAAAGCCCCCATTCGCGCGAGTAAAATCCCGTTTCAACATTTGTTGTAAGGATGACGCCCGTCACTTTGCAGAGTCCGTTCGACACTTTTACTGCGCTGATTGCCAATTCCGCCCTCGCGCTTACGAGATCGGTCAGATTGTCTACTTCCGCGCTCGTCTCATTCCCGTCGCCCAGCTTTATCTTTGTCAGTTCGAGCTTGGTGCCAGATTCTACTTTCAGCTGCAGGGCGCGGCCTGCTGCGGTCAGTACGCCGCCGCTCCAGTTCGCCATATCCTTTCCTCCTTCTAAATTTCATTAGTCTTGCATACATAAGGGATAGATGTCATCCCTATTGGCACATTCACCGTGCTGTCGCTTGCGATCTTCGGCGCAACTTCTTCCGACTTCACCATGGTGAGTCCTGCGCCAATGTAGATAGCCGTGGAAGTTTGCGCGTTCTGGATGGGCTGCGGGATGATTTCGTAGGCACTTTCTTGTGATAATACTTGACCGAAAAAAGCCGTTCCTTCTGTCTCTCGTCGAAAATTAACAACATCCAGCCAAGACCTCGCGTTCTTATTCGTGTCAATGGCCTTCGCGACAACTGGTATATCTGCTTCTCGTATCGTTTCTGTCGTCGCAATGTCGACGCGGAAACATCCCGGTGAGCCGCCATACTCGAACCACTCTTCAATATGGGCACTTCCCCAGACTGCTTTAAGCATCTTCTCGACCGCCGCCGGTGTTCCTTTAGTTCGATGCCAGGCAATCGATTCTTTAACCAGCCGCCTTTTTGTTGCAATATCCAGCCCTAGCGGCTCATAAAAATCTACATGCCATTGCCAAGCCAGCAGGTCTACCACTGTCTCCGGCAGCTCATCCAGGCGCGGTAAATGCAGCGTCTCTGCCGTTGCCCTCGTCACCGCTTGCAGCTCCACATCTAAGGCTCTGGCCGCCGCTGACACTTGCGGATCCTCCAGCAGATTGCTTGGCAGAATGTCAAGCAGGCTGATGCTTGTTAAGTCTTTAATCATCTTCCAAGCCCTCGAATCTTGCGCCTATCGTGCCCGCTACAGCTACCTGCGCACGTGTGATGGCCATGTATTCCGGCTCTGTGATTTCCGCCCGCTTGACGCCAGCGCTGCGCAGTCGGTAGTAAAGTTCCGTAGGGTTTACATCCCGCCCCAGCTTCGACTTCTGCCACAGCACATAATCTGCTACAGCCTGTTGCGCCGCCCGCTGGATGTTCGCCGCCTCGGTTGCATCGCTTCTGTCAATCCAGTAAGACACTGTTACGTTATACGTCACCTTCGTCGGAGGCTTTACGGTCACTTTATCCGTCAGCGGGCGTACCGTCCTGTTATTCAGCGCCGCGCTGATTGTTTCCAGCAGCTCGCTCCCAGGCACTTCTCCCCCCGTCAGCAAAGGGTATACAACCACTTCCGTCGGTGCTGGGCTATCTACTGATACATCTGTTACTAAAGCGCTCGACTCTTTCGTAAAGTATTCGTAGGCTCCAACAGGGCCAGCAGTCGAATACCGTTCCGGCGCTTCGTGGATTCGCTTCCGGAAGCTCTCATCATCCTCTTCATCCGCGCCGCCCGCGCTGGCAGTCGTATTTTTTACCGTTGCGACAAACGGCACCGGATCAGCCAGTCTGTTTAGCTCTCCGGCCAAGTATCCGTTCCCTTTCGCCCCCGTTTCCGTACATGTAGCTCTTGCATCCACTGACATTTCGCCGGATTTTATGACCGCCGCATCGTCCAAGGCAAACAGGGTGCCATCTCCTGCCGTCACACGTGTTCCTTGTGGTATCAGGGTGGCTGCTCCTCTGGCCGATGATACTTGCAGGCGAATCGTTGCTGTAGCTGCCGACGGCTGCAGGCGATATGTGCCGGTAAGCGCACCGATATGATCAAGGTATTCGCCAGTGGCAAAAGCCAAGAGGTTCTGCTTGGCTGTCGCGTCGATCAATATCCTTTGCTGGATTATGAGTGCTTCAATGCCCCGAAGGAAGAGTCGTAGCGGGTCTGCGCGGGCCAGTTTGCGCCCAAGCAGCCCCTCGACGGTCGTTATGATGTTTCCCTCGATCGTCTGTGGGTCTGATTCTGCAAATATGATATCTGGCAGGTTTTTAAGTTCCATCAACCTCAATCCTCACTTTCGCCTGCAGCTCTCCATCCTGCTCGCTGCCCTCATATCCGACAGACACCACCCGCGCGCGAGGCTCATACCGATGTACCGCATCGACAATTTCGGCCGTCATACGCGCCTGGGCAGCGGCCACCGGCAAATCAATCAACTCTCCATCTACGCCAAACTCCCGGTCCATCGGGACGGTCTTTTTCAACGTAGTCAGCACCATGCGTACATTCTGGGCTACTTCTTCCATTGTACTTTTCGGCGCAAAATTGATATTTTGCTGTTCTGTGGTAATGTCCAGCTGCATCATACCCCTCCTTGCACTGCCCCTGCTGCCGGTGATGACGGAACGTATTCTTTCAGCGTGACATCAATCTGTGTCATGATGACGCGACCGTTATTGTCAATCGTATCGACTGACTCCCCTACACTCTCGACGACCCACGGATATTGTCCTACAGTCTGATTGCACAGCACAAAATACATGGCTTCGCCTGACTCGCATAAGTTCCTTACTCGGTCAGCCTCCGCCGTCGGATTGATACCTAAAGACGCTGATAGCTGCATCGTGAAGGTGATTTCTGCCACATCCGGGCCTATATACTCCAGCATCGGCTTATTCCCAATCAAGTTATGCGTCGCGAACCTGGCTTTGTGTGTCCGCTTCAGGTCGCGGAATGTGCGTACTTTGCGACTCGACACCTCGAAAACAATACTGCCCAGAGAGCCGATTGGTGCCGACAATCCCCAAGATGACAGCTTCCCGCGCCAATCCCCCGGCAACATGGATAGTCCGGCTGCCAGCTTCTTCTGGTAGCTCCCTGATATCCCCGATAGAAATGACATGATCACCCTCCTATGAACACATTTCCGCTCCCTGTCGTGTGCGTTCCACCTTTACCGCAGCTCTGGCATGTTGTGGCGTCACCAATGCGAACAGCCGCCCGCCCGTTGACGAATACCGTCCCCGAGCCGCCTGTGGTAGCAAACGTGCCACCATGCGGGCAGTTGCATGGGCCCGTATCGCCTTTCCGATGCGCTCCCAATCCGTTGATGAACACATCTCCGGACACCACGGCATTTGTCCCCGTTCGGCTATGCGGGCAGTCCGGTAAGCCCAAATCACACGTTCCGGTTTCTTGATCTCCTTTTCTTGCTGCCGCCGGCATTGCTTCCACCTCCCGTACCCAAGTTGGGCACAATCAGTTCAAATTGATGGTTGCTCCCTTGATAATGATGGCACCCGTCACATTTACCGTCAGCGTGGAGCTTCCACGGTCGTACTCGATATACGATCCATCTGCAAAGTCCAGCCGCATCACGTCCGCGCTGGCGGCCTGTGGCGGCTGCTTGTCGGTAAAATATGACCCAAGTATCCAGCCGGTTGAAAAATTCTTGTCGTTGTTGGCAAAAAGGCAAACCGCTTGGTCGCCGATGTCCGGCACCCAGTAGTCTTTATTTTTCCCGCTGAACCGATGCATGATGTGGAGTTCCGGGCTGCTCGTGCTGTCCTTGTCGTCAAACGTCACGCGTGCTGTATCACGTTCAGGATACACCGCTGAAACAGTTCCTGTCCGCACCATACCGCGCAAGGCCCGTTCTACGTCAGTAGCCATCAATAACCCTCCTCAGTTCAATCTTTGTGGTATAGCCATTCCCGATATCATGCGTGCTGCGCGTGATCAGGTACTTGCCATCGTAGTTGTGCCATCCATGGAGCTGGACGGTGTTGCTGGCGAGTAGGGCAAAATTCCCCATCATGGTCAGTGACACAGAAACCTCTTCCAGATTCTTTTCGTGGAGCTTCTTCTTCGCCAATTTCTCTGCTGCTTCCAGCGAATCCACTTTCTCGTTCACCTGAAGCGTCTGCCCCTCTTTCCGGTTCGGATCCGTGAATGTGTATTCGATCAACTCGTCTTTTTGCGAGTGCTTGTACTTGACATGGCACGCTTTGTAGATGTCATGGATGGTTGTGCGGCAGTCGAAGGACAATACTTGGTTCTTCCATATCTCCATGACGGGATCCGCTTGCTCGTACTTCGCAATGTCGAAGACTACGATCTTCTCGTCCGTAACTTTTAGCGCCAGGCCGGCATCTTTGCAAAGCTTCTGGAGAAAAGACAGGTCCGTTTGCTCCGACTGCTCGGCACGCTCCTGGATGGGATCGTCATCCGCATCGTAATAGCTTTCCATCCCGGCGCCATCGGCCACATCCTTGATAATCTGCGACAGCTTCACCTTTTCCCATGCCCGCGTTTTCTCGACGCTGCGCAGGTTGGACGAATTCGGTATGGATATTAGCTTGATCTTCGCCTCGTTCGGCGGGCCAGTATTCGTGATTTCGTCAACCTCGAATTTCCCAAGCGGGAGCGTGCGGTTATCGCCGGACGCTTCCCAATCGCCTACGCCAAGCGTGACAGTCATGATTGCCCCGCGGTCCGGCATCCAGCCGCCCTGCCAGAGTTCCTCTCGATCCTCCAGGGTTATTTCTGCGCTGTCTGCCTCGCCGCTCAGTACCTCCCGCACTGAAAAAGACTTTAGGAAGCCCGCCAGATCTGCCGAGATGTCTTTCCCGTCGTACATGCAGTAGACAGCTGCTGTCCTCGCTTTCATCCTATCGCCTCCATGGTGGCAAGGTGGATATCGTCTCTCCTGCCGGTATCTCCGGAACTGTCAAGACTACCCCCGCCGAAAATATCGCCACGTTTACATAGGCACGGTTGGCGTTCATCAGCTTTGCCACATAGTCGCAGGAGCCCATTTGCTCGTAAGCAATCAAATCCCATGTATCACCGCTCTTGGTCGTGTACTCACTCAAAAGCCAGCCGCCCCCTTTCTCGCTTGTAGGCTTCCATCTGCTCGGCAAAGGACTTCTGCACCTTGCGTCCAGCGTCTAAAACGGCCTGGCGCACCCTGTGCGGCTCTTCCTGCCCGTAAAAGTTCAGCGTAATGTTGATGGGAGGCGGCTCTATCGTTCCAGCGTTGCCTCGCTCTCGCCCTTCATCTGGCCGGATTATTGTCCGCTGCCCGCTTTCGCGTATGGCCTCCACAGGCGGCGGCTCTGCCGGGCGGTATTCTTCCACGGCCGTCCTCGTCACGGCCTTTGGCGCTTGTGGCCGGATCTGGTTCACGGTCCTTGCATACGATGGGACTGCCTGGTAGCCTACATTCTCATCCTTGTCGCCACCGACCCCCAGTATTCTGCCTGCCATGCGCCATAATCCTATCGCCCTCGCAGAGCCGTCCAACGGTATGGCTGCCTCGTCGCTCTCTTCGGCAAATGTCGTAAGGAATGCGCCCTTGCGGTAGATGCCGCCGCGGGCATTGCTGTCCACCTCGACTTCTTCTCCACCGCCGCCACCACCGCTGCCCAGGCCAGAAATGGCACTCGCGGCCGACCTAACAGCTGAAACGATGTTTTGGATGGTGCCGACAATTGCGCCGCCCACGGCCGACGCAATACCGGCCATGGCGTTGAATGCGGCAGAAACAGCGTTGCTTGCGCCGTCCCACGCCGCACTCCAGTCACCGGCCAAGACGCCCGTGATTGCCTCTACAACCCCGGCAATGATACCGATCAGTCCCGTGATGATAGACGCGATGACGTTCACCGCCATCGTTACCGCCCCAACAGCGACCTCGGCAAACACAATGAACGCCCCAATCAGGACGCCGCCCAGGACCTGGGCCACAGCTCCAATGGCTGACAGCAAGGTGTTGAACGCCCCGCTGTTTGCGGCCACGGCTGCGCCGATTGTCGCAAACGCCGACATGATAGTTGCTCCCAGAGCCGCCAGCTGCGGCCCCAGCACTGCTACCAGCTGGCCGAATACCATCTGCAGGTTCGTCAAAGCTGGTTGTATCATCATCCATGCATTCGAGAATGCCGCTGTGATCTGATTCCAGAGGCCCATGAAAAAAGGCCCTACCATCGACCAGTTCGAGTAAATCAAGTAGGCTGCCCCCGCTATGGCAATCAAAGCAATGCCGAGCGGTGAGAACATCGCCGCCACAGACGCGCGTCCTACTGACAGGATTGCTGTCCCCAGCACCCTGAACGCCGCTCCTGCGGTTTGCAGCGCCCCTGCCAGGCTGAAACTGCGCACCATCGCCAGGACGGCACGGGCCGCGTTCCCCGCGCCGCTGGCAATCATGCGAGCATTGCTGACTACGGCCGCTGCCGCCGCCTTCATGACGGATATACACCCAGCCCTGAAGCTCACCAATGCCGACATCGCAGATGACACACCACCTCGAATACCTGTATTGATTGCCTGCCCGACCTCTGCCCACGTAATGGCTCGCAGCTGAGTGAATACCGCCATGGCTCTTGCACCAAACGCCCGGTACATCTCACCATTCAGCAGCGGCCTGAGCGCGGTCAATGCTCGTCCCGCTCCTTCTGTCGCCGCCTTGAAGAGGCCCTGTACGATGACATTGTTCTTCATCGCCAGATACAGCCCCATGGCTTCCGCCCGTGCATATCCATATACAGCGGCAAGTATCTGCACGCCTCTCGCGCCAATCATAACCCCTGCTGCGGCTGCTCCAATCGAGCCAAGCCCGGCCACAATCCCTTCGTGTGCCTTTACCCAGCTGGACGCTGCAGCGGCCATTGACGACATGCCTTTCAGGGCCGTCGTCAGCGCTGGTAAAAAGACATTGCCGACAGATATGCCAAGCCCTTCCATGGCCGACTTTAGCTGGATGAGCGCGCCCTTTGCGTTGTTCATCATGGTTTCAGCCATCTTTTGGGCTTCGCCATCACAGTTTTCCATCTGGTCGACCAGATCATTAAAAGTCTCCGGGCCTGCATCCAAGACGGCCAGCCACCCTGTGGCGGCTTCCGTGCCGAATATCATCTTGAGTGTAGCCAGTTTTTCCTCTTGTCCCAGGTCTGCTGTCTTGTCCCTCAGTTCCGTCAGGATTGCGGACATCTTACGCGGGCCGTTCGTATCCGACATGCTGATTCCCAGCGATTCCAGGGCTGCTTTGGTTTCCTGCTGCTGTGCCGTGATGTCCGACATGGACATGCCGAGTTCCTGCATGGCCTTTGTGGCCTGCTTTGGCGGCCCAGCCAAGCGCAGGAAGCCCGAGCGTAATGCCGTACCGGCCTGGCTTGCTTTAATGCCGCTGTTCGCCATCAAACCGGCAAGTGCTGCCGTCTCTTCCATCGACGCGCCAAACGCTTTTGCAACCGGCGCGGCGTACTTCATTGTTTCACCGAGCATTTCCACATTGGTATTCGTGCGTGTAACGGTCACGGCGAAGACATCGGCCATGTGGCCCGCTTGATCGGCAGAAAGCCCGAAGGCGGTCAGGTCATCCGAAACGATATCCGCTGTACGGGCAAGGTCTGTGCCGCCCGCCGCAGCCAAAGCCAAGAGGCCGGGCATGCCCGCAATAATCTGGTTGGCGTTCCAGCCAGCCATACCCAAGTAGCTCATTGCGTCAGCTGCCTGCGTCGCAGAAAACTGCGTCGTTTCGCCGAGCATGCGCGCGTTCTCTGTCAGCGCTTGCATCTCGCTGCTGTTGGAGCGCGTGATTGCCTGAACTTTCGACATTGCCGCCTCGAAGTTGGCTGCCGTCTCCACCGCACCGATCAGCGGGGCCGCAAACATGGCCGCCGTCGAAACCGTGTCCATCATGCCTGCCTTTGCATCGCTCAGGCGTGTGCTTGCCGACGCCCTAGCCGCCCGCGCGGCGTTCATCTGCTGCATGGCCGCCTGGGTTCTCTGCATCTCCCCTTGGAGCCTCTGGAGATTGGCGCGGTACTCTGACGCGCTCATGCTCGCACTCTGCATGGCCTGCGCCGCAATGCGCACACCTGAGCGGAACTGGCTCTCTGAAATACGTCCTGCTTGATACTGGGCTGTCAAGGCCGACACTCTCGATCTATATGCCGCTATGGACGCTTGCGATGCTCTCCACGCAGCATCAAGCTGACGTTGTTCCATCTTGACGCGCCCTGATTCTTCTTTCAGGCGACGCATGGCGTTCGCTCCGCCACTCATGGCGGCCGAAAACCCTCCGCCAAGCGCTGCATTGATCGCGAAAGATATTGCAAAAATCTTTCCTGCTGCCATGCTCTCACCTCATTTTTCTGATATAATATAAGTAAAGAAACTTCTGAATGGAGGCGCTTATTATGATTTCGTTCCTGCTGTACGCAGCTATCATTTTCGGTTCCATTCTCGCTTTGCTCTGTCTCATTGCCGGGGTTGCCGGTTTTTTCTCCGGCATAATCCATTCTATCCGGCATGATCTTTGATATCTGCCCCGCTTTACGCGGGGCCTTTTTTATTGCTTCTGTTCCTCAATGACCTGCAGCCAATCTCGCAGCTCGCGCAGCGATTGCCGTTCCCAGTAATCCAGCGGACCAATATCGCGCAGCGCGTACGTGATTGACCTCAGTTTTCTTGCCGGATTACCTTTTCGGCCAAAGGTCTCAGTAAAAAATTAAGCACCCGCGATACAACAGACGCGTATTCAGCGATGGGCAGAGTGCTGATATCTGCCTGCGGCACCCCCATGGCCTCCGCCGCCAGCTTCGCACGGAACGCCGAACTGTATGTGATGTCCGGTGCGGGATCTGCCTCCATTCGGCACTCTCTTTCCGCCCGCGTAAATGCCGTTGCATTAAGTTCCGCCAGACGCTCTTCCAATGTCGAAAAGTCCAGCTTTTCTTTTGTCACAGTCACAGTTTCTTTTTCCATCATTTCACTCCCTCACTCTCTCAGAGGCCCAGGGCCCTGCGCACGCTCTCCAAGTAATCCACGCCATTGATAAAGTGGATGTAGTTCAGCTTATCAATCTCGATTTTGCGCACGCCGTCAATCGTCACTTTGTAATACACAAGTTCCAATGTGTTCTTCGAGTCTGTGTGATCCGCTGGCTTCAAGCTGCCCATGTCCGTTTCTTTTGGCAGGCCCCTCGCGTTGACCTTGACGGCCTGCGTGGTAATCAAACCAGTGCCAGCATCATAGTTCTCGAACGCGCCGCGGATTTCAAGATCCTGCGCTTTCATCTCAGACAGCTCCGACACATCTTCATTCAGTGTGCGCCAGTTGATCTCCAGCTCCATGCTCTCCGTCTGACCTGGCGTCGGCATATCGATTTCGCCGTCAATGCCCGCGCCGGACATTGTGGACGTCTTATTCTTGATTTTTGGGAGTGTGACGTCAGCCATTCCCAGTTTGCGGGCGCCCGACTTGAATACCTCAAAGTTAATGAGCTTGTCGCGCACCGTGTTCACAGTTGGCATTGCTATACCGCCTTTCTACCGTGCCCAAGTTGGACACAATCATGCAAATAACGTCGAAATGTAATCCGGATCATATTCCTGAATGAATTCAATATCACGCGCGGGAGCCGGTGGTGTAATGTACACATGGAAACGAATCTTCCCATCCATAACGTCCGTCGTCGTGTTCTCATCCTCACGGTATTCGACACGTCCGCCCAGCAAAGCACCCTTCGCCGTCAAACCGTTCAGCCAGATATTCGCGCTGTCAACGATAGTCTCAATGAGTCGCTTGTTTGTCGGGTCGTCAATTTTTGACCAGAATGTCGTGATCAGCGTATTCCCGACCCAGTTGAACATCCTCCTGTTCGTAATGAAAGTGTCCTTCACGTCGGTATTAGATGGGTAGGCCGTCGAACGATTGCCCCATGCTTTCCAACCGCCAATGAAGTTGATGGCCGTGATGATGCCCTGGCCGTTCAGGTATGCGGCCTGCGCGTTGTTTAGGAAGACCTCCGTGCCATCAGCAAGGCAGGCGCCGTCGGCCTGCAGGGACTTGTTGGATGGCGAATAGTACGGGATATCATCGTGCTGGCTGTCTACGTAGTTCATGAGGCTTGCCAGCTGCATCGAAAGATGGTACTTGCTCGTCCCGAGCTTGAGGAGTGGCCAGCCAAGGAATCCGTCTTTATCGACGTAGTTGTTTTTGTTCTTCCATTCCGACGCCTGCGTGTACGTCTTGACTTCTGTGGTCGGGATGTCACTGAGCGAAATGGCGTTGAAATGGCCACAGATATTATGCTCTTTCGCTCTCATGACGGCTGCTACGCTGCTGTCCGTCGACCACTTCGGCGCAACGATGATGCCCGGCACGATGCCAAAGCGCGGATATACTTCGTCGATAAGTTCAAGGCCTTCGGATTTGCCTGTCGATGTATTCACACCGCCGATGACATCGGCCGCCCCGACTTCTTCTGGTGCCAGCATCGTGTAAGTCATGTGCAAGTTGCTCGCTTCGGCTGAGATCTTGCCGCCGCTCACTGGCGTGACCACAACATGACCATCATCATCAAACGCCGCCGTGTAATCCTTGTCTTTCGCCAGTGCTTCGCCCTGCTCCGACAGCGCTACCGTCAGCGTGTCCAGTAATGCCGGGTCTGTCAGAGTCGCTACACCGTTCTCAATGTCGACCGTCTTTTTCTGCTGGGCGACATGCTTTTTCTTGTCCAAGACGTTGATCAAGACGATCGGTGCCATGTTGAATAGGGCAAAATGAACTTTCATGGCTTCGCAAAGCGTGTACTTCTCAAAGTCATCCGAGTATCCCAGCGCGGCCACAGCCTCGCTGTAAGTGTAGCAGAGTACCGGCGTGTTGCTTTCTACCGGTGCCGTCGCCAGATGCACCGGCGCGGTACCCACGGCTACGATCAGGCCGCTGTCCGTCTGCGTCATTGGTACAAGGCTCGTCGCCTGTTCGCTTGTATAAACTCCGTGCTTGTATGCCATTACTTTCTCGCCCCCATCACTTCGGTATAGGCCAGGTGTACCGGCGTTCCCTTCTTCTCAACGGCCGCCATGGCTTCGTTCAGCGTGCCAACCGGCACAAAAAGGCGCGCGATGTTCTTATATTTCGCGCTTGCCTGCTCAATCAAAGCCGTTGGCTCGCCGCGATATACAGTAAAGCGCTTCAAGCCGTCAGCCAGGCTGTTCGGGCCGATATACACTACATTTTCCTGCTTTCTCTCTGCCGCCATTTTGGCAGTAGACTTTTTCTCTGTCGGTGCAGTGCCAACAGACGAGCCTTTCTCCGTCATATGTTATCCTCCTCCATGATCTTGTCCCAGTTTGCGGCCATCTGCTCATTCGGCTGGCCAATCTGGTATTTGAGTGTCGCATATCCAAACCAATACGGGTATGGCTGGCTCTCAATCGTCTCGAACTTCGTCGGCAAAATCAGCCGGAAACGCCTTGCCAATATCCTGAAGATCAAGAGTCGCTGGCGAATGCGCTCCATCACAGAAAGCAAGTCCATCCATGCCGCCTTGTCGTGTCCATAGACGCCCACGGTGAGCCCTATCATCGCCTCCGAGCCGTCCTCCTTGTCCTCGCAACCCTGCCAGCTGACAATGACGAGCGGATAGTAAGAGTCGTCCTCGAAATCCTCGTTCGGGAAATGCTGCCGATAGACGGATATTTTCTTATCTGCCTGATTTTCTGCCTGTAGCTTGTAGGTAGATGTTGCGACCTCGATTTCTTTTGCTACAGCCTCTACTAGTAGCGCCGGTGTCATAGTCTAAGCCCTCCCAGGAATGTCGTGACTTCCTTATCCAGTGCTTCGCCGAAACGCTCTGTCAACCGCCTCTCCATGTAGCTCTGGATGGTTGGGTTCCCCAACATCTGCGGCGTTGAGGGGCCAGAAAGTTTCTTGATTCCCTCTTTTACGCCTTTACCTTTGTTTGCTCCCCATCCCCATGTCGGTCTCCAGTACGACGGCACAGAATCCGCGTTTTTCCCTGTTCGCTCAAAGACGCCCACATGACCGCTGCGCATACGCGCGAGGAAGGCATGGGCGATGGTGCCGCCCTGCCCTTTCACGACCTGACTGTAGAGGTATTTCCCCTTCGGCGGTCTGTGTTTCGGCACACTGCGCGGGTTATGCTTGAAATACGATAGGTCGTTGACCGGGCCGCGCGATGAAAAAACGGCTCCCGCGCCCTGATAACTGACGCGCATGGTGCCGCCCACGCGGCTTTTCTGGATGGTGTAGCGTTCGGTTATCTTGTCGATGGCTTCCCGCTTTACGCCTTTCACTGCCGCCCGCACGGCCTTCTTGCTCACTTTGTCGATAGCCCCCGGAAAGGCTTCCAGCATCTTCGCTGCCCGATCAAGGTCTTTGTCATCAATCTCAATCACAGCAAGCCACCTCCCATGCGATACGCGCCGAGCGTGATGGTCAGGATTCCCATATCGTCCGCACAGCTGTCAACGGTGTAGCGCTTCTTGTCGACCTTGAAGTTCTCTCCCTGCTTCGGTATCCTGGTCAAGTCCGACTTGCGGACGCATACGGTCAAGAAATCGCCATGCAGCCCGTCCGGTGTACGGCGGCCGCCCGGCATCGCCGCTGCTTTCTCGTCCGTTTCATCTCTCGACAAGACACACACGCACGGCACGCCGTTCAGCTCATGCGTCTCTGCGAACTCGTCCAGGTTCAGGAATACGCCCGCATCTGCTGCCGCCATATCCTTGAAGCTCATGATCAGCCAATACGCACGTTGACCGCGGCCCCCGATTCGGTCTTTGCTTCCGTCGTGTAGCCTGCGAACACCGTGGTATCTCCCTTTGTGCCGACAACGTTGCCAGCTTTCGTGTCCCAATATACCTCTGCGCCTACAGCAAGGGCTCCTGTGGCTGCCGGGAGCCGGAAGACGCCCGTGAGCGTCACCGTGCCGGTTGCGCCCTTTGCGATAGCTTCCAGCGCCACGCCAATTCTAGCGGCGAGCGGTACAACTTCCATATAGGCCGTGTCGGCCGCTGCTACGTAGTCAATATTCTCGCCCCTCTGGACGAACGTTGCTGTTGCCATTTCTTAATCCTCCCTTACTTGCCCGTGCCGGTACTCTTCTGGATACCGCGGAAATCAAGCAGATTGACGCCGACATCCTGATAGATACGCCATTTGATGCCCAGCGTATTGAACTGCTCGGCTCTCTCCATGACCGGCATCATATTTCCGTTCAGGCTCGTCACCTCGATTGTCGGCGCATAACCGGCCGCTGCTGCCAGGTAGAACGCATTCGCATCGTCAAGTTCCGGCTCCGACACCACCGTGAGCTTATTCGCGAACGGGTTGACTGCGGCGTTCGCTTTCGACGGATCGACAACCGAATTAATCAGCTGCGCGGCCTTTACTTCCAGCTCTGCCGGTACGATCAGGAACGCTGGCTGGATGTTCAGCACTTCCTCGCCGCCAATGTTCTTCTGCTTGGCCATGGCGGCCTTCATCTCGCCAAGTCCCAAGACATCAAGAGCTACGCTCTGCAGGTTATTGTGTTTTGCGTCAAAAAGCGGTGTGCCTTCAATCTTCGTGTTGTCTTGCATGATCTTATAGACCATTTTGTTGATCATGCGTCGCGCTGCTGCGCCGTAGATGGACGGCAGCGTCTTCAGTGCCCCCATGTCGTCGTTGATGATAGCCTGGCGCGTAAGCGAGAAGGTGCGTCCATACGTAGCCACGCTCGTCGTTACCGCGCTTTCCACTACGCTGCCCTCTTTCAGCTCGCCGTTTTCATTGACCTTGACCAGTTCATCGGCCTCACCCAGGCGGTAGCGCGTTGCCTGTTTGAAGTCCGAGTTGCTGCCGGCCGCCGTCCAGAGCTGGTAAGTCGTCGGTGCCGTCTGGTATGCCTGTGCCATGGACTTGTTGGCAACATTGGACAGGATGCCTGGGAATGCTCCCGTGCCCGTCAGAGCATCGCGAACAAGGTCTTCGTCCGACATGCCGCGGGTATTCCTTCCCGTCTCGCGCTCCAAGCACTCTGCCGCCAATCTCAGCATGCGTTTGCCACGGAAATCGCCCGCTCCATCTGCAGGGCGCTCCACCCGGATACCCGCACGCAATGCCAGGCCATCCGTCGCCGCCGCGCGAAACTTGTCCATCTCGTCCACCTTGACCATGACGTTCTGCGGGCGGCGCTGCTGTGCCAGATGGTCAAGCACTGCCGCCCGCGTCTGCTCTACGGTCTGGCCGCCGTCGATGTACGGCGTTGCGTCCATGCCGAACTGGCGGCAAATTGTGTTGATATCGCGGCAGCGCTGGCGCTCCTGCTCAATGCCGCCCGATCGCCCAATATCTGCAACCGGCGGTTTCTTCGTCTGCTCGTTTCCCATGTTGTCCTCTCCCATCTCGTCATAACTTCTGCCTACGCCGACTGTCGGGTCAGCCGGTACAGACACGATTGATAATTCATACGGCGTCCAGCGCGTGGCTACGTCACACGGCCCCGCAAAGCGTCCGTTGCTGCTCATGGCCCCCGCTTCTACCTCTTCCCACACGTCTACCATGTAGCCAACCGATACGCCTTTCAAGGTTCCGCTCTTGACCTTCTGGTAGACGCGCTCGCTCTCTTCGTCGTCATCGAACACAACCTCGGCTCTGAGCTTGTGTTCCTGCTCATCCAGCTCTACGCTGTCGACCCTGCCGATGACTGCATCCCGGTCGTGGTTGAAAAGCACGACACCGATGTCCTGCAAGCGTGAAAGGTCTACCGCGTCAGGATCGTGGCAAAGAATCTCGTTGCCAAACCATCTGCGGCACGGCTCTTCGCTCGAAAGCGACAGGGCGACTCTGCGCGAATCTTCGCCTTCCGCTGCAGACCCTTCACCTTCTGCCCGAATAGCGCCAACAAAAAAGTCGCGGCGCATCGGCTCGTTCTTACTCCTCTTTTTCATCGTCCTCTTTCTCTCCTTCTGTCTTATCATCGTCCTGCGCGCTATCACCGCCGACATGGTTGCTCATGGCCGCCTGTACGGATATCGGCGTGTGTACGGCAAGTTTCAGCCCCAGCGACTCGGCCGTTTCCTTCTCCAAGGCCATTTGTTCCAGCTGCTCCCGCCAGTCATAGCCGCGCTCTGCGCACCATTGTGACAAGGTTTTACCACCGTTCTGGATGGCCGAAATATCTGCGTTTACTTCCTTCTGCGGGTCAATCCACGACCAGCCTGGCGTTACCCACTCAACGGCCTGGTATGCTTCTCTGTTGGCAAAATAATCCGGGATATCCAGGGTTCCTGCCAACACGCATGTATCCAGCCATTCCCGATAGATTGGCGTACACAGGTGTGCAGAGAGAAACTGCTGGATTGGCTCAAATGTCTTGCGATCTTCGAGCATGCCCTGACGCGCCGCCGAGAATGACGAGCTGTTGAAGTCCCGGCTCATTAGCTCGTAGCTGAGTCCGAGCCCCGCTCCGGCCAAGCGCTCCTGGATTGACACGTAGTCTTTGGCACTGGCGATACCTCGCGACGGGTTGGCAGTCGTGACGCTCTCGCCTGGTGCCAGGTACTTAATCATGCCCGGCCGAATGGACTGAATTTTCTTTTTCTCCGGGTCTTTCGTGCTGCCAATGCGCCCCACCATTCCCGGCGCTCCGGTCTGCGTCGTGATGAAAACCGAGAAACACGCTGCAATTTTCGCAGCGACGGTTTCCGCATCCAGATAGTCCTGCGTGTCCTTCAGGCGCTTGATGATGGGGGTAAGGTCTGACATGCCGCGTATCTGATCCGGCTGGCTGCGCGTCCACAAGTGTATAATCTCGTCCGCCCGGACACGGGTAGGGTCATACTCTGTATAGCCGTCAGGGGTCTTCTTGTCAATCCAGTACGCCAAGGGGCGCAGATGGTCGTCCAACTCGATGCCAGAACGGATGACGTTGTTTGTTTTCGGTGCGCGCAGCAGGTATTGACTCAGCAAGTCCGACTTGATGACCTGCAGTTTCAGGGGGAACCGCCCGCGCTTGTCGATGACTTTCTTGACCAGGATTTCTCCGTCCACGATTTTCCGTCGCAGTAACATCGCCTGCATCTCTTCAAAGGTCTGCTGACCGGTGATGTCGCAGTTCTCCGGGCGCGTCCACTCCTTCCACAGGGATTCGATTTCCTTGTTCAGTCGCTCGTCCCCCGTCCTGGCTTGCGGCTTGATGCCTGTGCCGACGACGTTGCGGACAATGCCGCCCACGGCAGCGCCTGCGATGTCGCTGTTGTTTTCGAGATACCTTGCACGCGCCTTGACCAAATCACGCTGTGTCTTGTCCTCGTTCTCTGTATCCCCGTCAATCGGCACCCATCCGTCGTTGAAGCGCGTAACCTCTCCTGCTTCATATGCCCGAAGATTCTCCGCATAAAAAGCGCGATTGCAGGCCCACTGCGGCGATATTGCGGCGATGGCCTTCTCTAGGATCTTGATCATAAGCGCCCCAGTTCGGCAAAATAGAGGTCGCCGCCTTCCGCCCGGGCAATCTGCGCCTTGAGCGATGTTTCACGCGCGTACAGCGTGGCCAGGTCGGCCTTTGTCAAGCGCCGATTCGCGATCTGGTACGACTGCGCGCCGCTCTCGATGGCCGCAATGGCCGACTGCACACGTTCCAGCTGCATCTCTAGTGTTTCCAACTGTCTCACCTCCTTTCGTCAAAGCCAGTCATCATTGACTCCCAGCCAGTCATCCTGCTCCGGCTCGTCTTCCTTCTTGCCCGGCGGCTCTGGATCCGTCAGGAAGCGCACGCCCATGATTTCCGCCGCCAGAACGTTGTTCGTCTCACAGTCAAGCAGGTGGTTTGCTGCATGGCTGCTGATCTTGTCCCAGACAATGGACACGCGCCCCTTGCGGTCTTTCTTCTCCACGCGCTGTTCCGAGCAAATCTGATCCGCGTACTCGCGCTCGATGCCTTCGTACACGTTCCAGCTGCCACGGGCTCCCGGGTCGATGCTCATGCGTGACGCGATATAGTTCTTGAGCTGGTTGGTGTCCATCTCGTAAAGCCTCAAGCCAAACCCTGCCGCCTGCTTGTCCAGGACAGACACGGTATATCGTGATTTCAGGGCTCTGCTTGCGCCTTTTGTTGGCACGATGATGCCCATGTGCTGGGCGCAGAAGCTGTAAACGTCATCCGTGTTGTATCCGGAGTCCATGCATGCCAAGTTGACGTTGTGGATTTCTCCATTCACGTCGGCATAGTTGCGCTCTACGACGGTTTCCAAGTCTGCCCATGTCTCGGCGCGTCCCCAGTCCACCAGCCAGCTCGTCATGTGCGCGCCCCACGCCCGCACGGCATACCAAAAGTGATCAATCTGTACATCAATGCCGCAGGTGACGAGCTGGGCAGCGGCCGGCATGCGCCCGCGCTCATACGGCAGTGCCTTTTCCATCACAACGTCGGATTTCATGCGGCTCGACTTGTCTTCCCACGGCTCGGCGAGCCACGAATTGACGAAGTTCATGAGCAACGGCGGGTCATCCTTACTCGCCATGAACTTCGCGGCCACATCACCGAACGTCAGCCAGGGCGAATAGATGGAGTTCAGGTGATACGCCACCTTGTGCGCGCGTCCCTTCTTCTTGCGCTCGCCACGCCACTCTCCCGCCCGCAGCATGGCCGGTTTCTGCCGGTCGTCGATGATCTCATGACAGTATTTGCATTCATAATGGGCCGCCGCCCGTGCTTCTGTCTCGTCCGCACCTGGAGGCCACTTGATTTGACCGAATTCCAGCGTCTGCATTGCACCGCAATGCGGGCACGGCACGAAAAAGCGGTACTGGACATCAGCGTTCAACCACCCCTGCCAGATATTCCCGGTCTTGAGCGTCGGCGTGGACACTTTCACGATCTTGCGGTTGTAGAACGTCTTGGTTCGCTCTGCCGCGAGTTCCAGTGGGCCCGCTTCCGAGCCGGTCCACTTCGGGAATTTATCGATCTCATCGAAGAACACATATCGTGCAGGACGGCTTGAAAGGTCCGACGGGCTATTTGCCCCCACCAGAGCGATATACATGGTGTCGAAGGTCAGTTCAAGGTCCTTGCTGCCGCGCTCGTCAAACTTGTCCCGCAGAGCAGGCGACAGCATGATAAGCGGCTGTAGGCGCTTTTCGGACGTGAATTTTGCCAGTTTCTCAGACGGGTAGACGACCAGCATAGGTCCCGGGTCCTGTGCGACGGCGTAGCCAATCATGTTCTGCTCCGCGCTTGTCTTGCCGAGCTGCGTTCCGGCGCAAAACGTGATGTCGTGGACGAAATCCTCGTTAAACGCGTCCATGACGGCTTTCAGATACGGCGTTCGGCTCGTCCGCCAGCGCCCCGGTGCGGCGCTGTCCAGCTCGGAAAGGATCCGGTATTTGTCCGCCCACTCGGATACCGTTAGTTTCTCCGGCGGCTTCAGCACGGCCAGTGCGTCCATGATCCACCACGGATAGCCCAGCTCATTTCGCTTTTTTCTTCGCCCTGGCACGGTAGTTCCTCCCCTCCGTCAGCTCCTGCAGTGCGTCATGCACCCGCTTGTCAACCTTGCTTTTGGCAATTTCCGCCGCCTCTGCATCTAAAGTGGCCATGTCTGCCGCCACATCGTGGCTGATTGCCAGCAAGGACTTCTTCATGTTCGCGAAAAGGCGGGTCAGCTCGCTCCGCATGGCGGCGGCTGGGATGAACTCGTCTTTTGTGAGCCCCAGTTTTATCTTTTCCTGTGCCGCCTTGGCTTCTTTCAAGTCCGCTTCTGCCTTGAGCTTTCGCGTCTCGGGGCTTTCTGCGTGGCGGCCTGCATATCGCCACTCCATGACGGCTTTGATGTCCCATTTCCCTCTAGCTTCCTTCGGCGCGCCCTTCTTCTCCCATCGTGACAACGTTTCTCGCGAAATCCCGAAGAACAGGCAGGCGTCAGCCGTAGAGAAAATGAATTTTCTTTCTTCTGTTTCGCGCGCGCCCGCGCCCGACTTCCCAGGCATCCGGGCTCCCTCCTCTCGTTTTGTCAGATTGTCAACCGATTTTTTCGTTTTTCACGGACAGAACCGCCGCGACTCGCAGACCCGAGCAGCCGCCTGGCTCCAGAAGGACCCACACACACCGGGGGTGCTGCTGCTCCACGCCGCTGCGCCGCGGCGTGCCCAAATTGGGTACAATCTCAATCGACCATGTAGCCCATTGCCCTGCGGTTGACCCGGTATGCGTCTTCGTATGTTACGCCTTCGCGACACGCAACAATCGCAAGCAATTCATCACGCTTGATGCTGCCATCGTGAGCGCCAATGTGGCACGACGTGCAGAGCTGGACAAGGTTCATCTCGATGTCTCCGCCGCCGCTGCCGACCGTGAACACATGATGTGGTTCGATGTTCGCATACGCTCCGCAGCGTTCACAGTAATCCTTGCGCATGGCCTTGATCATCTTGCGGTCTTTCACGCGCTTATGCTTGATGCACTCCACGGCCTCGCCTCCCGTTTTCAGGCACTAGAAAAGGCCGCCCGCGGAATGCGGACGGCCATGTTTCCATGTAGTCTTCTACGACTCCTATTGTATCGCAGTCTGACATGTCTGTCAACTGCTGCACAATCTCCTGTACAGTTCCTCTGTTGTTGGCTTCTGCATGTCCACCTTGCGCCTGCCTCGTCCATTGTGTGATCCTCCCCCCTTGGTGGGGCGGCCGCCCGCGGCGGGGCAAGATTCCCCGGCGCGATGGAACACGGGGAACTCTTCCGTTGTCTCCATGAGTTCCTTCATGTTCTCCTGTTTCTTCTCTGTCCCATACCAGACTTCTGCTGTGCATTCCGGGCACTTGCAGTAATCCCCGTCGACTGGAAGCATCGGCACCCGGCAGCGCTGGCAGTACCAGACGCCGTGTATCTTCTGCGCCAGGGCTGCTGCTTTCGGTCGCTCGCGCTGGTAGCTTGCCTCACCTGATGGCCATGCCTCAGCCCCGCACACCGGGCACTTGTCGAAGCCCTCCCTGTGCTCCATCATCGTCTGACACTCCTGGCAGAACCACGTCCTCGCCTTGTCCATCTGCATCGTCTCCCTTCTCGCCTTCTAGCGCGCTGTCTCCTGTCCCCGGCCTCTATCTTCCAGATGGCCAGCCACGCCGTCGGATCCCGATAGGTGTTCATTTCTTCCGCCCCTTCCGCTTTCTCTTACCACATGTAGTGGCGCGGCGCTTCTGCCACATCCTCCGGGCTTTGATGTATTCCACGATCTTCACGCTTCCTTCTCCTCCAGTTCGGTATCCTCTCGACCTTGCTTTTCCTCTTCTGGTCAGCTGCGTAAATCAGTACGGCTGCCGCCAGCAACATCGCGATGCCCATCCTGCTGCATCCTCCTCTCGTAGTACGCTCTTACTTCTTCCTCGTAGCTGCACCGCCCGGCGGCGGCAAAGACGGACGCGATGATCATGCCGAAGCACGCGCCCGCCGCAAATGCCACAATCATCACGGTTTTCTCCTTCCCCGACGCAAACGCCGCTTCTTCTTGCACGCCCGCTCTTTGCAAAGCCCAAGCGCCACCGCCCAATAACGTCGCCAGTATCTCGATGCCCTTCCAGTGCCGTGGTAGTCAGACTGAGGCTCGGCCAGTGTCCACTGCATCTGTTTCAAGGTATCATAGACCCGTCTGAATATCTCTTTTGTCATGTTCGCTAGGACAGCCCGTATTTTATCCACAAACTGCATGGTGGCCTTTCTATACTGCTCATACTGTTCGTTCATCCCTTCGCCTTCTTCCTCATCCGGTCCAGCTCGACAGCCAGACGGTCACAGGCGCGCAGAACGGCAACTGTGTCCTTGGCGCTGCGCTTCTTTTCCCGGTACTCCTTTACGGCCGCCCGACGGCGGCGGCTGTTCTCCAGCACCGCCATGTTGATTTCCTGCTTCGTCATATTCGTCTTCAAGATCAGCATTTCTCCTGCTCCTATTCTGTCCAATCCATCACACCGGCTTTCGCCATCTCGTCAGCGTCGTGAAAGCCATGCCGCCGGGCGTGTTCCTGTGAGATATACGTTGACCACTCGCCGCACAACCTGCAGGTTCCCGCCCGCCAACGCGTGGCAACTTTCTGCTTCAAGAAAACTGGCGGCTTCATGTGGTCCTGCCCTTCGTACACAGCGCACAGGGCCACGCTGATTTCCTTGCGTCCACGATGCGCGCGGTGGAGGTATTCTACACGATGGTCCATCTTCTCGCCCCCTCCTCAGTCTTTGGCTTGAACCTCCCGGATGATCTGGTTCAGCCGGTTCATTGCGTACTGGCGAGCGGCTTCATCCTCTTCGCCCTTCATGGCCGCAAGTCTACGCCATGCCTCGTTCAAGCTGCCAACCAGCAGCAGCGTCCCTCTCCCTGCCGCGACCTGACTCTCTCCTGCCTCTTCTGTTGGCTCTTTCTTGGGCTTCGGCGGTTTCTTTGTCTCTTCGGCTCTGAGCTTCAGCAGGTCGGCCGCGAAAGCATCCCGACTGATCATCTCCATGGCACCGTCCATAGCTGCTTCGCGCGAGATGTATTTCTGCTGCTTGTCGATATACTCAAACGCATGCGGCGGTGTATCAGGGAAGTAAACCCGCCCGCACACGCCAGCATAATACTGGCCACCATACTCGCCGATGATCAGGATGATTTCGCCGCGGTCCATCGGGATGCCCGGCACGCGGGAACGAGTCTCTACTGGCAACTGTTTTTCCTGTTGCAGGTCAACGAGCTTCACCTTCGCGCCCTTTTCTGCGTGGAGGTCTTTCTGCTCTTCCTGCGGGCGGCTGGCAATCTTGTCGGCCACGCTGACGCCGATGTTCCCCGCTTTGAGTTCATCCTTGTATTCCTGAGTCAGGTTCTTCTCGATTTTCTCCAAACGTCCGACAGCCGACACGCTCATACCGAGCGCCGCGGCGATATGTTCACGGCGGCGTCCCGGTATCTTCTGCCCTTCCTGCTGGCGTTTCTCGAAAATGTCGTTCATGCGCTTCACGGCCTGCATCTTTTCCCAGTCCGACACAACACGGTTCGGGATGTTGGCTTCGATCAGCATCTGCTCTGCATCCACCTCGTCGCTTTCGCGGATGATGCAGTCGACTTTCTGGAACTCGGTCTTGCCCTCTGCAACAAGGCGTTCATGTGCGAGCTTGCGGCGGTGCCCAGAAATCAGCTTGTATTTCCCGCCGCCCGCCGGGCGTACTGTCAACGGATCCAGAAGGCCGAACTGCTCAATGCTGTCTTTCAAGAGGGCGTTCTTAATCTCGATGTCAGTACTGCCCTCCACTTCGAAGTCGTTGTTTTCATCGTCCAGGATATCTGCAAGGTCGATTTTCACGATCTCGCGCGGCTTCTCTGCCATGTAGTCCCCCATGGCGTTCATCATGGAAAAGCTCATACCAATGCTCCTTCCTGCTCCGTGCCCAAGTTGGGCACAAGTTCCGCAACAAAAGCCCGGTAATCCTGTGCCGGGCGGCACTTCCTGGCGTACTCTACGACAGGTCTATGCTGGAATACCGATTCCTTGACCTTGATGCTCATGTGGATAACGTTGTGGAAAACGGGGAAATTGGTTTTTGTCCGGAGGAACTGCAGGCCCTCGCGGTCCATCTTCGTCCGGCTGTTGAACTTCGTGACCAGGACGCCCGTCAGCCGGACATCATGGCCAGCTGCCCGCGCTTCCAGCACGCGGCTCTCTACTTCGCGCAGTCCGTCGATGCTGAATCCATCAATCTCTAGCGGCACGATGATGTCCGTCGCCGCCAGAAAGGCGTTGATGACGTTCGGCGTCATGTTTGGCGCGCAGTCGATAATGACAAAATCATAATCCTCCTGGATGTCTTCCATGGCCTCCTGCAAGATCGTAGCCACCCGCGGGTCGCGCCTTGCCATCAGCTCCATGTTGACCGTCGCAAGGTCCATATCCCCCATCACGACAGACAGGTTCTTGTAGCGCGTTGGGCGAATGGCGTCGCGGATGGACGCGCCACGGAATACATCCGCCACGGTTGCCGTGCCCGCCATCTTTCTCTGCTCGTAGAACGCCGACGCATTGCCTTGGATGTCATTGTCGATCAGCAGGACGCGTTTCCCGTTCTGAGCCAGCAAATAAGCCATATTGCAGGCGGTCGTTGTCTTGGCCACGCCGCCCTTCATGTTGACGATCGCGAATGTTCTCATTCCTTGCCCTCCTCTTGCACGATGAAGCTGTTCTCTTTCCAGGCGGTATCCTGCATCAACGACAAGACCTGTGTGCCGTTGGCCACTACAGCATCGCCGACGCGCTGCAGGTAGATCTTCCCCAGCAGCATGGCCAAGTGTTCACCGTTCACCAGCGCATACCCCGTTTCGCCAGCATACAGGACGCCAGCCATCTGGATTCCCTCGTGGCTCGTGATGGTGATGCCCGTCGCCGCCAATGGCTCGCCACGGTTTGCCGCCTGGCTGATATAAGACTCGTACCGCACTAGGACAGCATCCGGGTTTGCAATCTTCGGTGACTCTTCCCATCCCCCTTTCTTCTTGACGTAGTAGACGTTCCGGCGCTCGGTTTCCGTCTTGCACTGGATCTTCCACGCGTCCTTCTTCCTGAGCTGCAGGATGAATTCTTCCGTGACCAGGTAATGACACCCGTCACGATCGAGCAGCATGAAGATGCCGGCGTCTTTGATGGCGCGGACGGCTACCGCGCAATTCACCGGCTCAAGTTCTTCGTCTTCCATGGGTCCCTCACTTTCTGCGCACAGGTCTTCACCTGGCAGCGCTTGCATTTCTCCGGGGTTTTCCCGATGCAGAATCTCTGCAGCAGCTTCCCGGCTTTCTTCTTGTTCATGGTCTTACCTCCGAAGTCTCACGTATACGGTGTATTGGACGGGGTAGCCAAACTGGTTCACGCCAGCATACGAAAGATTCTTGTCGATGTAGTACCCTTTCCGTGGCGGCGGCTGGCGTCGCCATTCTTTGGCCTTTACCGTGCGGGCGCGAACTTTCTTGACATGCAGGTTGCGGGACGACGAATACCGCTTCTTGATGATGGGGTCGTCGGACAGGAAGGTTTCTTCCCCGTTCTTGATGATGTAGGCCGCCAATTTGTGCCAATTCTGCGACTTATCCAGATGCTCGGTATGGACGTGTACCCACTCGCCGCGGTTGACGATGTTCTGCCAGTGCCGCGCGATGATCTCCGTGTCAATCTTCGTCATGACCATGTGCAGATGGATCGCTCCACGCCGCCCGCGCCCGACGGAAAAGATGTACTTGAAGTCCTTGCCTGCTTTCTTGTACTCTCGGCGCATGCGCTTCAGAAACTCCTTGATGTCTTTCTTCACCGTCTCGCTGTCCGGTGTTGTCCTTGCCGGGTAGGTCAGCGTCGTCCACAAATCCCCTGGATGAAAATTCTTCGGATCCCGCAGCAGTCTCCACACTTTCCGTGTTGCTTCCTTGCTCTGCCAGCGAATCTGCTCCTCCGGCGTCGCCCTCTGAGCTTCTGCCTTCTTCCGCTGCTCCTTCGTCCCCAGTCTCCCATTGGTGTATTTCTGCACTTCTACCACATCGCCCAGGTCAATCACTTTCTCTTGGTAAGCCATCTCATCCCCTCCCGCTTTCCTTTCTCTTTCAAGGCTTGCCATCCTATGAATGGTTCTCCAAACAATATGTTTAACAAGCCCTGCAATCCCCAGCGCGTGGGGTGTTTTCTGGCTCGCAATGTGGTATAATGAACGCATACAATGAATCCACATTGCTGTGCTTTTAGCCAGCATGCGCCCGGTTGCCGCCGGGCGCTTTTCTTTTCCCTTCTATCGAACTAACGTTTGTTATCATGGTGCTACGTTCCGTTCCGGCTGAGAGTCAAGTATGGCCTCGGCGATCATCGACGCCAACGCGTCAAGGAACCGCTCGGCCCTCTCTGGGTCCCGCGCATCCTCTTCGATGACGCGGCGCCCTTCCACCTGTGCGTCCATCATGCTGCGCCTTCTTTCTTTGGCTCAGGGGCGCGGTCTGGCTTGGCCAGATTGTAGCCTGCCATCACGCCCTGCATGTAGACGCTGATTCTCTCCCGGTCACTCACGTCGCCCTGACGGATGACTTCCAGCACTTCACGTGCCTGCTTTTCTTTCTCAGTCATGATTTGCTCCTTTCTCTATAGTAGGAAATTCTGCTGTCCTCCCGCATGTCCACACCTCGCGCTCGGGCTGTATCATGGAGCGCATGGCCATGTGTACCTTGTGGAAATTCTCCTCGGCGGCCGCCTTGCTGACCTTGAACGCAATCTGATTGTCAAACATCCTGCCGCGCTCCGGCGTGATGATCTGGATGAAGAAGCTCGTCTGCTTCTCGATGATGATGTCGACCTGTATCAGCTGCAGGGTATAGGCGTTCAGCCGGTCTTTCTCGTCGCGGTAGAAATTCACCGCCCGCAGGATCTTGCTCACCCCGTGAACACTTCCGCAAGCAAGTGCGCGATGTACAGCCCCATGAGCGTCAGGCCGATGGCCTCCTTTGCCTGTTCCATGTCCGCCCCTCCTTTCATCGATTCTGATCCAGATAGAACTGGATCTTGTCCAGCGCGTCATCTATGCTCATATCACTGCGATAGGCTATAACGCTGATAATGTTGGCCAGCAATCCGAAGAGGACTCCGGTCTTTCCCTCTGCCGCGAGAGCCACGCCGTCTAGGTGGATGTGACCCTTGTCGTTATCCCCGTCTGTCAGCGCGATGATGCTACCGTGTACAATCTTGCTTTCCTGTGCGGCAACCTGCATGCACTTTGCCAGCACCTGACGCCGTTCCGGCGGTGTCAGCTTGTCTTTCTCCAAGTCCTCCATAAATTTCTCGACTCCGGTCTTACTCATTTCCCTACCTCCTTAATCTTGTCCAGTTCGTCTTTTGTAGGCCGGTGAGCTTTCATTAGCTCTGCTTCGGCCTGCGTCATGCGTCGAAACGTCACCTTCATACTCCATTCCGGGTCGTAGTCGATGATGACCCGGAATCTTTTTTTGCCGGCCGCCCAGCGGCAGAATTTGTTGACGAATCCAGCCAAGGGAATCAACCATTTATTATCTCCTCTGTGGTTAATCTTGAAGCCGTCGCCATTTCGCTCTTCCTCCGGCGTAATCGTACCGGGGTTGTAATCACTTATCATCTGCTCACCTCCCCTCTGTATGTAATCGAAACGATATATCTTCCGCATCCGCAGCGCCGCACTATCTCTGTGCAGTTGGCTCCGTGGATGGCCATGACTCTCTTCGCCTTGCGTGTGCCGTCGCATCCAGCACATACAAGGTGTTTTTCTTTTTCCTTGGCGCCAAACCACTCCTGCCGTGTTCCGTTGCCGGTCGTCCTCGTAATCTTGTCGGTATCGTAGTAGTTTATCATACCTTCATATATCATCTGCTCACCTCCCTTCGACACTCTATATGGAGTGTACTTTCATGTCCTGCCTCCCTTTGGTACAATGGAGCCGAAAGGAGGTGATTGCTATGGCGGCTGTTCAGTCCGGCGATATTGTGTATTGCCTCAAGACCAGCAACCCGAATCGTCCTTTGGTACTTACCTGCCATGCGGACGGCTCCCTTACTGTAGACTGCCTTTTCCTGAAGTGTCCGTTCTTTGACAAGTGCAAATTGTCGAAGAACCCTGTCGTTCAGGACTTCCTGATGCGGTCTGCTCTCTAGGATCGCAGAAGTTTTCGTATTTCGGTTTGTAGTACCAGCACCATGGTGCTGGCAGTTCGGGGATAATCCCTGTTTCTAAGTCCAAGTTGCACTGTACCCGCAGTGTAACTTGGGCTATTCTTTTTTCCATGGCGTTCATTTCTGCCTTGAAGGCCATGACGCGCGGTACCTTGTGCCCGTCAATAAAGACTTCCGCAATGGGGCCGTCTGTCCGAATCCTGACCTGTGCCAGTGGCTCATGCTTCTCCATCTGCTCACCTCCCTTCGGGTTACACTCTACTTATGTGCGCTGATGTCTTTGGCGAGCTCTAAGTATACGCCATGAGACAGGGCCGCATAGCGTGTCAGCAGTTCGGACATAGCCATATGCTTTTCGGTGCTTATGGTTATGTCCATTTTTATGCCGTCTTGATTTCGATGGCTGGAAAATGTGTAGGCCTCGTCGCTTCGGTGTGAAGCAATTCGTTCCTGAATCTTGTCCAGTTCGTCTTTTGTAGGCCGGTGAGCTTTCATTAGCTCTGCTTCGGCCTGCGTCATGCGCCGAAACGTCACTTTCATACTCCACTCCGGGTCGTAGTCGATGATGACCCGGAATCTTTTTTTGCTGGCCACCCAGCGGCAGAATTTGTTGACGAATCCAGCCAAGGGGATCAACCATTTATCATCTCCACGATGATTGACCTTGAAGCTATCGCCTTCCCTTTCTTCCTCTGGCGTGATTGTGCCAGGCTGGTAATCTCTTATCATCCTTTCACCTCCTTTCCCTTCTGAGTACCTGACTGTTGGCAGGTTTACTCGCATCTTTTGTCGAATTACTCTTATATGGGGGTGTTTATATGCAAGCAAAATCCATTATCAAGTTTTCTGCGTCCGAATGCGAAATGATTGCAGCCGCATTGGACTACTATGCAGAAGATGTCTTTGAGTTTGACGCGCCTTGTCCGTCCGGCCGAGTGCGTTCCGCTCTATCTTCGGCAAATGCGAAGTTAGGTGCTCTTGATCTTCCTAAATCCGATGATAACGAGCTGCCGCTGACGCGCTTAGAACTCGTCGCCGTCTTCTATGCATTGCAGCACATACAGGAAGAGCAGGAACACGGCGACTTATTAGAGGATCTTCTTCCGCCCGCGCTCTGCCAGCAGGACAAGCGCTCTAGCCTTTATCAGCGCTTGGAAACGTATCTTCCTTCCCTTGGTGTTCGGTTTGTTTGAGTGCTTCCAGCGCACCAAAAACCAGTTAAATACCTTCCATGTCTGAATGTCGTGTTTCAGACGGCGAGCCTTTCTTTTGCTGAAGGGCTCGTTTTTTATTACCATGATCATTCTTTCACCTCCCTTCGACACTCCATATGGAGTGTGCAATACCGGCCTGTTAAGGCCAGTATTGGTAAATCTGCTTCAAATATTCCTGCGTTGTTTTCTATACTCATAATATATTACTCTATTGCATTTGTCAATATACTTATTGCCATTTTTACAACTTTAGTTGTATTATAGAGTTTAAGGAGGTGAAAATATGACTATCAATCAGCGTATAAAAAAATTACGAAAGTCTCTAGGTATGAATCAAGGTGAGTTCGGGCAGAAGATTGGCATGGGACAAGCTGGCATAAGTAAAATCGAGCAAGACGGCAATACTGTCATTGATCAAAACATCCGGCTGATCTGCCAGACGTTCCACGTGTCTGAGAAGTGGCTGCGCACGGGTGCGGGGCCGATGGAGAGTGATGATGTCAGCACGATGCTCGCGCGCCTGCAGGAGGAGATGGACCTGACGGACCTTGAAATGCGCCTGCTGCAGACTTACTTCAGCTTTCCGGCCGAAGAACGGCAGACGTTTCTCGCGATGGCGCAGAAGTTTGCCGCCCGCCTGGCCGCCGAGAAAAGCCCAGAGGAGCGCGACCGTCAACGCGAACAGGCGACGCTCGACGCCGTGCGGCAGGAGTTTCGGGATAAAAGGGATTCTCCAACGTCTACCCCTTCCACTATTACTACTACCGCAAAATAAAAAAGCGCCGCCCGTAGGCGACGCCCCGCCGCTACTGGCGGCAACAATAAAATAAGCCCCATCCTGTCCGATGGAGCTTTGCTGAAAGCCTTGCGGCCTTCCCTGTGAAGAAATCCATTTACATGATACAACATGCGGGGAGGGCTTGCAAGCCATATAGGAGGTTATTCTATGATTGCTGCACTCTACGCCCGCTACTCGTCCGACAGCCAGCGGGCCGAAAGCATCGTGGCGCAGATCCGCGCGGGCCGCGAATACTGCCGCCGCAAAGGCTACCACATCATCAAAGAGTACGCCGACGAAGCGTATACCGGTACGAACGACAACCGCCCGGCCTATCGGGAGATGCTGCGCGATGCCGCGGCGGGGCTCTTTGAAGTCGTGATCTTCCATAAGGTAGACCGCAACGGCCGCAATGAATTCGACTACTACAAGAACAAGCAGGAGCTTGCCCGGCACAACGTCCGCGTCGAATACTCGGGGCAGGCCTTCGACAGCACGAGCCCCGAAGGTGCATTGATGGAAAACCAACTCGTCGGCCTCGCCGCGTACTACTCGCGCAACCTCTCGCGTGAGGTCAAGAAGGGCTTGAAGGAGAACGTGCTGGCGGGCAAGATCACCGGCGGCCGCCCGCTCTTCGGGTACAGCGTGGACAAGAACAAGAAGTACGTCATCAATGAGGAGGAGGCCGTGGCCGTCCGCTACATCTTCGAGCGCTACGCCGCCGGGGCGTCCTACATCGACATCCTGCGGGAGGTCAACGCCCGCGGCTACCGCACGCGGCGCGGGGCTGAGTTCGGCAAGGCCACGCTCCATGACATGCTCAACAACCGGCGCTACATCGGCACCTGCATCCTCGGCAAGAATCAGCCGTATCTTGACGGCAGGCGCAACAGCCACCGCCCGGACCATGACGGCATGATCATCGTGCCGAACGGCTGCCCGGCCATCATCAGCCCCGAACTCTTCCAGGCTGTGCATGAGCGCATGCAGGAAAACCGGCGGCGTGGCGGCAGGCGCACGGCGAAATATCCGTACCTGCTCTCCGGCCTCGTCTACTGCGGCGAATGCGGTGCCAGCATGTCCGGCACGCGCACCCGCACGCGCAAGAAGGAGATCCGTGAATACTACCGCTGCTGTCAGAAGTCCAACCACGGCGACGCGAAATGTCCGAACCGCTACATCTACGCGCCCGCCCTCGAAAACTTCATCATCGAGCGCCTTGCCGCAGTCATCGACAACGAAAACCTGCTCTTCCGGCTCGCCCAGAAAGTCCAGGAGAAGTACGACGCCCTTGTCGGTAACGCACGGGTGCAGATTGCCGCCCTGCAGGAGCAGGAGGCGAAGGCCAGCAAGTCCCTTGAACGCCTCTATGAAGTCATCGCAGACGGCGACACCTTCGACGACTTCGACCGTGCACAGATGAAGCACCTCAAGCAAAAGATCCTCGACATCCGCGCCCAGCGTGAAAAGCTCGAACAGCAGCCCGGCAAAACCATCTCCTCCGCTGAGATCGTCCACTACATCCGCGACCGCTTCCTTCCCGCCATCCGCCAGCGCACCGCCTCCGGCCTTACCGAACTCCTGCAGTATTTCGTCCACACCGTCACGGTCTTCCGCGACAAAATCCGCGTGGAGTATTGGTTCGCGGCCTGCCGGTACTCATCCGAGCGCACCACTTGAAATCATGCCCGCTCGTTCGAGCGGGCTTTTTGATGCAAAAAGCAGCCTCCCTCGCGGGCAGGCTGCCTTTTTGTATCAAGACTCCCCGTTCTCGAGGATGTCCTGTATCTTCGTCTTCATGATGTCGAAGGCCACATCGTTGAGGCCGCTGTTGATGACGATGTCGGCGAGATTCTTCGTCGGCTCGACGTAGAGATAGTGCATCGGCTTGACCGTCGTCAAGTACTGGCTGATGATGTTCTCGAGGTCACGGCCGCGCTCGTTCATATCGCGCAGCACGCGGCGCAGGATGCGCTCATCGGCATCGGCCTCGACGAAGATCTTGATGTCGAAGAGATTACGCAGGCGCTCATCCTGGAAGATCAGGATGCCCTCGACGATGATGACCTGGCTCGGCTCGATGACCTTCGTCTCCTTAGAGCGCGTGTGGCGTGTGAAGTCGTAGACGGGACACTCGATGCTCTTTCCCTCGCGCAGCGCCTTGAGATGCGCGACGAGCAGGTCCGTCTCGAGAGAGTCCGGGTGGTCGTAGTTGATGTACTGGCGCTGCTCAAACGGAATCTCGTCATGTGCCCTGTAGTAATCATCGTGATAGATGACCGTGACGCGGTCCCCGAAATGCGCCTTGAGCCGGTTCGTGAATGTGGACTTGCCCGAGCCCGTGCCGCCCGCAATGCCGATAATCGTCGTCTTCAATTCTGAAAGCCCCTTCCTGTATCGTATGAACATTACCTATTATCCTATCACAGATTCCGCTCCCTGTCTGCCCCCAGCGGACCGATAATATCCACCTTCAGCAGCTGAAGTACGGCTTCAACAGGAGCGTCAGGAAGAACAGCACCGAGGAGATCACGACGATCGTCGCACCGGCGGCCATGTCGAAGTAGTAGGCGAGCATCAGGCCGAGAAAGCCCGAGAACATCGCGATGAGCACCGAGAAGAGGTGGTACTGCTTGACGTTGTTGGCGATATTGCGCGCGCCGGCCGCCGGCAGAACGAGCATCGCGTTGATGATCAGGATGCCGACCCACTGGATGCTGATGGAGACGACGACGGCGAGCAGCGAGGCAAAGGCGCTCTCGATCCAGAAGGCGGGAATGCCGCGGCTGCGCGCGAATGACGAATTGATGGAGAGCACGAGCAGCTGGTTGAAGAGCAGCCCCCAGGCGATGAGGCCGAGCACGAAGACGACGGCCAGCGCCGAGAGATCGTCCGGCGTGATCGACAGGATGTCGCCAATGAGGAACGAGGAGAACTTGTTGAAGCCGCCGCCGTGGCTCATGATCATGAGGCCGAGCGCGATGGCCGTTGCTGAGAACACGCCGATGATCGTGTCCGTCGAAGCCGTGCTCTTGTTCTTGATGTAGGTGATGAAGAGCGCGAAGACGACCGAGAAGACGACGAGCGACAAGAGCGGCGAAACGGAGCCCAGGAGCACGCCGATGGCGATGCCGGTAAACGCGCCGTGGCCGAGTGAATCCGAGAAGAACGCCATGCGGTTCGAGACGACCATCGTGCTGATCAGGCCGAAGAGCGGCGTGACGAGCAGCACGGCCAGGAAGGCATTCTTCATGAAGTTGCTGCCGAGCCATGCAAACGGCAGGACCGCATCCATCAAGCTGTAAATCGCATCCATCATGCATCCGCCCCCCTCGCTTCATCTGCTGTATCCCCAGCCGTGTCCTGCGTGCCCGCAGGGATATCCGCCGCCGCTTCCTGTGCGGATTCACCAGCCAGCATGCCAAAGATCTTCTTGGTGCGCTGGTCGGCAAAGACCTCTTCCGGCGTGCCGCTCATGACGACGCCCTTATTCATCAGGACGACCTGGTCGGCGTGCTTGGCCACCATGTTGAGGTCGTGCGAGATCAAGATGATGGCCATGTCCTCCTTCTCGCGCAAATCTGCAACAATCTCATAGAAGAGTTCGAGGCCGTTCTGGTCGACGCCTGAGACAGGCTCGTCGAGAAGCAGGAGGTCAGGCATCGGGTCGAGCGCGAGCGCCAGGAGCACGCGCTGCAGCTCGCCGCCCGACAGCGCGCCGAGGCGGCGGTCGATGAGGTGCGCGGCGCGCACGCGCTCGAGGCTCCTCAGGACGCGCGGGCGCAGGGATTTGGCCGAGCAGAGCCAGACGGGCCGCCGCGTCAGGCAGGCCATGAAGATGTCCATGACGCTCGTCGGCGAGCTCACATCGAAGCGCAGGTACTGCGGCACATAGCCGATGACGGGATGGCCCGTGTGCTTGCCCTTCGCGTCGACGTAATGGAGACTCCCTCCATGCGGCACCTCGCCGAGGATGGCTTTGAGCAGCGTACTCTTGCCCGCGCCATTCGGCCCGATGAGTGCCGTGAGCTGGCCGCAATGGATGTGGATGTTGACATGGTCGAAGATGGTCAGGCGGCCGATCTTGACCGAGAAATCCTCGATCTTCGTGCAGCAGAGCTTCATACAATCGCTGCACGACGAGGCGTGATGATGGAGTATGGTCTTGAACAAGATGCAGTTCCTTTCTTTTATCTATTCGGTCAGCCTGCGGAAGGCACGGCTGCCCCAGAGCCAGCCGCCCGCCGCATAGGCGATCAGTACGAGGATGGAGAGATACGATACCTCCGCGCCGCTGCCGATGCCGCGCAGGAGGTAGCTCGTATGCGTGAGCGGCAACAGCTCGATGAAATAGCGCACGGCCGTCGGCAGCGACTGCGTCGTAAAGAATGTGCCGCAGAGGAAGGACATCGGCAGCAGGATGTAGGTATTGACCTGCGCCATCTCCTCATATGTGCGGATCTTCATCGCCGCGAGGAAGCCGATCTCCGCAAAGACGATGCAGTTGAGCACGAGTACGAGCAGGAAGAGCGGTGTCATCTGGAAATGCGCACCGAAGAGCAGCGCGAGGATGACGATGATGGCCGACGATATGAGTGCGCGCACGACAGCGGCCGCCACCTTACCGATTAGGAAGGCGTCGGGCCAGATTGGCGCGATCATGTACTCCTCGAGGCTCTTGTGGTAGATGCGCTCCGCGTGCACCGGTGTGATGCTGTTGAAGCTGATGTTCATGGAATTGAGCGCGAGGATGCCCGGCACGAGGAAATCGAGGTAGGTGCCAGAGCTGACCTCGATGCTGCGCCCGAGGCCCCAGCCGAACGCGACGAGGTAGAGCATCGGCGCGACCATGCGCGAGAGGATGAACTTCGCCATGCGCCGCTTGAGCACGACCCAGTCGCGCCAGAACACCGTCGCAATGTCAAAGAGATTCTCCTTGATGTTCATACGCGCCCTCCCTTCCCAGCGGCACCGTCCTCCGCCGTCAGCGCGAGGAAGACTTCCTCGAGGTTCGGCAAGTTCGTCTTCTGGCGCAGGTTCGCCGGCGTGTCGAGGTCGATGAGATGGCCCTTCGAGAGGATGGCAACACGGTCGCAGAGCGCTTCTGCCTCCTCGATGTAGTGCGTCGTCAAAAAGACCGTCACACCACCCTTGGCCATATCCTTGACGAGCGCCCAGATGCGGCGGCGTACCTGCGGGTCGAGTGCCACCGTCGGCTCGTCGAGGAACAGGATGCGCGGCCGGTGCAGGAGCGCCCGCACGATGAGCAGGCGACGCTTCATGCCGCCCGATAGGCGCCTGACGCCGTCGTTTATGACATCGGCAAGCTCGACATAGCGCAGGAGCTCCTCGATGCGCGCGCGGCGTTCTTCTTTTCCCATGTGATGCAGCCGCGCGTGCAGCTCCAGATTCTCGCCGACCGTGAGGTCCTGGTCGAAGTTGACGTGCTGTGGCACGACGCCGATAAGCGATTTGATGCGCCGCGCCTGACGGCGCGTGTCGAGCCCATCGTAGAGGATGGTGCCAGAAGTCGGCTGCGTCTGCATGGTCATCATGCGGATCGTCGTCGTCTTGCCCGCGCCATTGGGGCCGAGCAGGCCGAAGATCTCTCCCCTGCCGACCTGCAGCGTCAGGTCGGCGACGGCCGTCTTGAAGGCCGCCCGCCCCGCCTTGTCCTTGTGCGGGAATCTCTTCACGAGATGCTGCACTTCTATCATATCCCTGAAAATCCTTCCTACTAAATCAAATCTCAATGATACTTCCCTATTCTCTCACACTTTTTTGCAGATGAAAAGGTATTCTGAGAGGATTTCGCTATTTTATGGCGAATCATTCTCATATACTGGGAATCCCCCCCGGCCAAGGAGGATAATCCTCGTATCGCATCGAGATCGTTTTGTCCGGTTCGGTTTCGACTGGTTTGAGCGATTCTGCAAGAAGTTCAACGTGGAGATTGTGGTCGTGAAGAACGAGAAGCTGTCTCCGCAGGAAGAGCTGGTACAGGATATCGTCAGTATACTTCATGTATTTTCTTGTCGGCTTTATGGGTTGCGTAAGTACAAGAAGCAGATTGAAGGAGATGAGGAACTTGCTGAAGGCATTCAAGACAGAGCTCCGTCTCACCGAACGGCAAAAGGATAAGGTCCGGCGGTCGCTCGGCATCTGCCGCTTCCTCGCAAATCAGTACATCGCCCGCAACATCTGGCTGTACCGCCTGTATCAGCGCGGCGTCCTCGATGAGAAGCAGCGCCATTTCGTCACCGCCAATGACTTCGACAAGTACGTCAACCATGTACTGAAGAAGAAATTCCCTTGGATTGACCAGTGCGGGTCCAAGGCGCGCAAGAAGGTCCTCGTCAATGCGGAGCAGGCGTTCAGGCGTTTCTTCAAAGGACAGGCGCACTTCCCGCGCTTCAAGCGGAAAAACCAGCAGAACGTGAAGCTCTACTTCCCGAAGAACAATAAGGGCGACTGGACCATCTGGCGGCACAAGATTCAGGTCCCGACCATCGGCAAGGTACGCCTGAAAGAATTGGGCTACCTGCCGCAGGGCGTGACCATCAAGAATGGGCATGTCTCCTATGAAGCGGGCCGTTACTACGTCTCGGTCACAGCTGAGATTGAGGAGACGAGCCGCTATAACAACGACTTGGAAGCATCGTACCATCCGCAGACGGATGGCATCGGTGTGGACCTTGGTGTCAAATCGCTTGCTATCGTCAGCGATGGCAGGATTTTTGAGAATATCAATATGTCTTCCCGAGCCAGACGGCTCGAGAAACGGCTGAGAAGAGAGCAGAGGCGTCTCAGCCGCAAGTACGAGATGCGAAAGAAGA
>NZ_DGWR01000010.1:0-13196 GCF_002395285.1 Mitsuokella sp. UBA4253
TGTGGAAGTGCTGCAAGGCATGAAGCTGACTACTACTAATATGTCGAGGGCTTAACTAGAGAACTGAAATGTTCGCAGAGTAATTTCTTCTGTATAGTTTTGAATGTGCAAGCATTCAAATAGAATATCCGGTGATGATGCCTGAATGGTTCCACCTGTTCCCATACCGAACACAGTAGTTAAGCATTCAGAGGCCGAAAGTACTTGTCTGGAGACGGACTGGGAGGATAGGAAATTGCCGGTTTTCATGGCGGCTTTGGTGAAGCGGTTAACACACTGGATTGTGGCTCCAGCATGCGTGGGTTCGATCCCCACAAGTCGCCCCATTTTTTTATAGGGGTATAGCTCAACTGGTAGAGCAACGGTCTCCAAAACCGTAGGTTGTGAGTTCAAGTCTTACTGCCCCTGCCATTTTATTGGAGTGGTACTCAAGAGGCTGAAGAGGACGGTTTGCTAAATCGTTAGGCTGGGTAACTGGTGCGGAGGTTCGAATCCTCTCCACTCCGCCACTTCGGAATGAAAGCTCTGACTTTTGTCAGGGCTTTTTTGTTGTATACATTAAAAGAAAATTGACATGTGTCCTCTTTTCTGGTATTCTTGTACGGTATTCCATCACGAGAGTGATGGAACGATTTATTTTGGGTGAAAGGGAGGAATTCACTTATGCAGACGCAAGCGAATCAGGGCTTCCTTGAGCGTTTCTTCAAGCTCCGCGAGAAGAACACGACGGTCAAGACGGAAGTCCTCGCAGGTCTTACCACATTCATTGCACTTGCTTATATCATCTTTGTCAATCCAAATATCCTATCGGAGGCAGGTATCCCGAAGGAGGCGGCCATCGCCTCGACAATCTGGATCGCAGCACTCTCGACCATGGTCATGGGCGTATTCGCCAATTACCCGGTCGCACTCGCACCGGGCATGGGCCTCAATGCGTTCTTTGCCTACTATGTATGCGGCACGCTCGGCCTCCACTGGACGGTCGCACTCGGTGCCGTCTTCTTCTCGGGCGTCCTGTTCCTGATCCTGACGGTCAGCCATATCCGCCAGGCCATCATCAATTCCGTGCCGCAGAACCTGCGCGTCGCTATCAGCGTCGGCATCGGCCTCTTCATCGCCTTCATCGGCCTCAAGGGCACGGGCCTCATCATCCCGGACAAGGCGACGTTCATCGGTCTCGGTCATGTCACGGATCCGACGACGATGCTCTCGCTCTTCGGCCTCGTGCTGACGGGTGCTCTGATGGCGCGCAATATCCAGGGCTCCATCCTCATCGGCATCGTCGTGACGACGCTGCTCTCGATGGTACTCGGCTACTCGCCAGTCCCGCACGCCATCGGCGATGTCATCAGCACGAGCCTGCCGCACATGGGCGAGACGTTCGGCAAGCTCGACATCGCTGGTGCCTGGAATTACGGCATCGTCTCCATCATCTTCACGTTCACGGTCGTTGAGCTCTTCGATAACATGGGCACGCTGATCGGCTTGACGTCGAAGGCGAAGCTCATCAAGCCGAACGGCGAGATCGAGAACCTCGACCGCGCTCTGACGACGGATGCAGTCGGCACGATCTGCTCCTCGATCTTCGGTACGTCGACGGTCACGAGCTACATTGAGAGCGCGGCCGGCATTGCGGCCGGCGGCAAGACGGGCCTGACGGCTGTCACGGTCTCCATCTGCTTCCTCATCGCGCTGCTCTTCGCTCCGCTCGTCGGCCTCGTGCCGGGCTTTGCGACGGCTCCGCCGCTGATCCTCGTCGGCGCGCTGATGATGAGCGAGGTCGGCAAGATCAACTTCGTCGACTTCTCGGACGGCCTGCCGGCCTTCCTGACGATCATCATGATGCCACTGACGGGCTCTATCGCCAACGGCTTTGCCTTCGGCTTCGTCAGCTACGTATTCATGAAGACGGCTGTCGGCAAGTACAAGGAAGTCAGCTGGATCATGTGGCTTGTCTCTATCGCATTCGTCATCAATCTCGTCATGCGTTCGTGAGCGAAATAGCTTGACAAGCA
Source organism: Mitsuokella sp. UBA4253 (assembly GCF_002395285.1). Taxonomy (NCBI): domain Bacteria; kingdom Bacillati; phylum Bacillota; class Negativicutes; order Selenomonadales; family Selenomonadaceae; genus Mitsuokella; species Mitsuokella sp. UBA4253. The sequence goes on from NZ_DGWR01000010.1 coordinate 2,016, forward strand.
TTTGACGCTATGATAATATTTCATATTGTAGACGCCTAGGGCGTCTTTCCCCAACCGCACAGCGAGGTCTTGAGAAACGAGCAATCGTACCGTAGCTGGCGAGTAATCTATCAGGGAGGTGTTTTCATGTACGCAATCATCAAAACGGGCGGCAAGCAGTATAAGGTCGCCGAGGGCGATGTCATCATGGTCGAGAAACTGGCTGCCGGCGAAGGCGAGGCAGTTGTCTTTGATCAGGTCCTGACGGTCGTCAATGACGCTGATGTCAAGATCGGTACGCCGGTCGTCGAGGGTGCCAAGGTAACGGGCAAAGTCGAGGCTCAGGGCAAAGATAAGAAGATCCTTGTTTTCAAGTACAAGGCTAAGTCGAACTATCGCAAGCGCCAGGGTCATCGTCAGCCGTTCACGAAGGTTGTCATCGAGAAGATCGAAGCCTGATCACCGATGATCAAGGTCAAGATCTTTTGCCAGCCAGATGGCAGGATAACCGGCTTTGACGTCTCCGGCCACAGCGGCACGGCGGCGGCAGGTGAGGATATCGTCTGCGCTGGTGTCTCGTCTTTAACGGACACGGCGTTCCTTGGGATAACCGAGTATCTGCATCGCGAGGTCAGCTATGACGCGGCGAGCGGGAAGCTCAGAATGGAACTCAAGGACAGTCCAGACGAGCAGACAGAATCGATTCTGCAAACGATGCTATTGGGGCTCTCAGCCATTGCTGAGGCGTATCCCAAGGCTGTACGTATCCTGAAATAGTGGAGGTGAATTCCATGTTTAAGTTTGAACTTCAGCGTTTCGCACATAAGAAGGGCGTCAGCTCCACGCGTAACGGCCGCGACAGTGAATCCAAGCGCCTCGGCGTCAAGGAGCATGCCGGCACGATCGTAACGGCTGGCAGCATCCTCGTTCGTCAGCGCGGCACGCATTTCCATCCGGGCCACAATGTTGGTATCGGCAAGGATGATACGCTGTTCGCAAAGGTTGCCGGCAAGGTCGCTATCGAGCGCAAAGGCCGCTATAACCGTCAGATCAGTGTTTACACGGCTGAAGAGGCTATGTAATGAAAGATACCTGCGCATTCCTCCGGGAAGGCGCAGGTATTGTTATATTGCTGCATATTGCTAGATAAAACGGCGTTAAGTTGCGTTGTGATGGATAAAAAGCCGGTGTTGGGTATCACAATGCCGGCTTTTTATGCATGACAAACAGGAATGCAGCAGGCAGTTGTTGAAATAGACAAGAAATCTCAAGAGAAAAAGGAGGCTATCATGCAGTTTATCGACAGGACACGCGTCATTGTCAAGGCGGGCGATGGCGGTCACGGCAAATCGGCGTTCCGCCGCGAGAAGTTCATCCCGAAGGGAGGCCCGTCTGGCGGTGACGGCGGACGCGGCGGCGACATCATCTTCGTCGTGGACCAGAACATGAATACTCTGCTCGATTTCCGCTACCACCGCAAGTTCAAGGCGGAGAACGGTGAGAACGGCGATATCAAGAACCAGTACGGCAAGAATGCACCGGCCTGCTACGTCAAGGTGCCGGCCGGTACGATCGTCAAGGATGAGGAGACGGGTGAGGTGCTCGCAGACCTCACGGAGATCGGCCAGGAGGCTGTCATCTGCAAGGGCGGCCGCGGCGGCCGCGGCAATGCGAAATTCGCGAATGCCGCCAACCGTGCGCCGACGTTTGCGGAGTTCGGCGAGCCGGGTGAGGCGCGCAACCTGATCCTCGAGCTCAAGCTGCTCGCAGATGTCGGTCTCGTCGGCTATCCGTCGGTCGGCAAGTCGAGCCTCGTCGCCAGTGTCAGCGCGGCGCGCCCGGAGATCGCGGAGTACCACTTCACGACGATCACGCCGGTGCTCGGCGTCGTCAAGACAGACTACGAGAAGAGTTTTGTCATGGCGGATATCCCGGGGCTCATCGAGGGTGCGGCCGACGGCGTCGGCCTCGGCCACGACTTCCTGCGCCACGTCGAGCGCACGAAGCTCATCCTGCACATCGTCGACGCCTCTGGCATCGAGGGCCGCGACCCGGTCGACGACTACTACAAGATCAATGCAGAGCTCAAGAAGTACAGCGAGAAGATCGCGCGCCGCACGCAGATCCTCGTGGCCAACAAGATCGACCTGCCGGAGGCGCAGGAGAATTTGCCACGCCTCAAGGAGCTGGCCGAGAAGGAGGGCTTGAAGTTCTTCGCCATCTCGGCGGCGACGCGCGAGGGCGTCAAGGAACTCATCTCCTACGTCGGTGAATGGCTCGACAACTACGTCGAGGAGCCGGAGCAGGAGGAAGAGGTCAAGGTCTACGATGAGACGGCCGAAGACCCGGACAAGATCACGATCACGCGCAATGATGCGGGCGACTTCATCGTGCACGGCAAGGCCATCGAGAAGCTCGTCATCATGACGAACTTCAACAACGATGAGGCTGTGCGCCGCTTTCAGTACATCTGGCGCATCAAGGGCATCGACGAGAAGCTCAAGGAGCGCGGCATCAAGGAAGGCCAGACCGTCCACATCGGCGAGATGGAATTCGAGTACCGTGAGTGAGACGAGTAAGAGATATATCATATAGGATACGGAGGAATCGATTTGATCCGCAATTCACTGACAGGAAAACAGAAGAGCTTCCTGCGCTCAATGGGCATGAAGCTCGAGCCGGTCGTCCAGATTGGCAAGGAGGGCGTGACGCCGACCGTTGTACAGGCGGCACGCGAGGCAATCAAGAAGCGCGAGCTCATCAAGGTACGCGTGTTGCAGAACTGCATGGAACTGCCGGCCGATGCCATCGCCATGCTCGCAGAGCGCGCTGACGCCAACCTCGTGCAGGTCATCGGGCGCAACGGCCTGCTCTTCAAGCGCAATTTCGAGAAGCCGAAGATCGAGCTGCCGTAAGACGGAGGGATGCAGTATGGACGCACGTCAGAGGCTCAGGGAAGCCAGGCGCATCGTCGTCAAAGTCGGCACGAGTACGCTTGCCCATGATACGGGCATGCTCAACCTCTACCGCATCGACCATCTCCTGCGGGAGTTGGCCGACCTCATGAATGAGGGGCGCGAGATCATCCTCGTCTCCTCGGGCGCCATCGCGGCGGGCCTCAGCAAGCTCGGTCTCGCGAAGAAGCCGGACTCCATCCCGGAGAAGCAGGCGGTTGCCGCCATCGGCCAGGGCGTGCTCATGCATATCTACGAGAAGTTCTTCGCCGAGTACGGCAAGACCATCGGCCAGGTGCTCCTGACGAAGGAGAACGCCGTGCGTCACCACCAGTACCGCCACTCGCGCGATGCGCTGCTCGCCCTGCTCGCGATGGGGGCCGTGCCAGTCATCAATGAGAACGATGCCGTCGCCGTCGACGAGATCAAGATCGGGGATAACGACAATCTCTCGGCGATGGTCGCGACGCTCGTCGATGCCGATGCGCTGATCATCCTCTCGGACATCGAGGGCCTCTACACGGCAAATCCGGCAACCCATCCAGATGCCCGCCTCATCCACGAGGTCGAGGAGATCACGCCGGAGGTCATCGAGATGGCCGGCGGCGCGGGCTCCTCGCTCGGCACGGGTGGCATGGCGACGAAGCTGCAGGCCGCTCAGGTGGCCATGAGCGCCGGCGTCAACATGGTCATCGCCTCGGGCAGTGAAGAGGGCGCTTTGCGCCGCATCCTGCAGGGCGAGGAGGTCGGCACGGTCTTTGCCGCGCGCGAATCGCATCTGCGCGTGCGCAAGAGCTGGCTGGCCTTTGGCAAGCGGCTGCAGGGCGATCTCGTCGTCGATGCGGGCTGCGTCAAGGCGCTCGAAGGCGGTTCGAGCCTGCTGGCCGCCGGCATCAAGGCTGTCGACGGCGACTTCGAGGCCGGCAGCACGGTGCGCGTCCTCGCCGAGGACAACCGCGAGATCGCGCGCGGCATCGTCAACTACAATACAGAAGACCTCCGCCGGCTCATCGGCCACAAGACGGAGGACTTTGAGCATCTCGTCGCGGGCGCTGTCCACGAAGAGGTCATTCATCGGGATAACATGGTCCTGATGGTCTGAGGGGGAATACTGAGATGGATATCCAGGCAGAAATGAAGAAGAAGGCAGAGGCGGCGAAGGGCGCAGCGGCAAAGCTCGCTCTGCTCGGCGCAGATGTCAAGAACAAGGCGCTTCTGGCGATGGCCGACGCGCTCGAGAAGCGCAGCGAGGTCATCCTGCAGGCCAATGCGCTCGACATCGAGGACGCGCGCCAGAAGAAGGTCAAGCGCTCGTACCTCGACCGCCTGCTGCTCGACGAGGGCCGCATCGCCTCGATGGCGGAGGGCCTGCGCCAGACGGCAGCCCTGCCGGACCCCGTTGCGACGGGCGACTACTCGACGGTCCGCCCCAACGGCCTCGAGATCCGCCGCGTGCGTGTGCCGCTCGGCGTCATCGGCATCATCTACGAGGCGCGCCCGAATGTCACGGCCGATGCCGCGGGGCTCTGCCTCAAGGCCGGCAACGCCGTCATCCTGCGCGGCGGCTCTGAGGCCATCCGCTCGAATATCGCCATCAGCTCCCTGCTTGCCAAGGCTGCCTACAAGGCGGGCATCCCCGAGGGCGCCATCCAGTTCGTCGACTTCACGGACCGCGAGGCCGTCGATGTCATGATGCACCTGCGCGGCTATCTCGATGTCATCATCCCGCGCGGCGGTGCCGGCCTCATCAAGCACGTCACCGAGAACGCGTCGGTGCCGGTCATCGAGACGGGCACGGGCGTCTGCCACACCTATGTCGACGCTTCGGCCGACCAGGAGATGGCAATCTCTATCGCTGTCAACGCGAAAGCCAGCCGCTGCTCGGTCTGCAATGCCATGGAGACGCTGCTCGTCCATCAGGACATCGCAGCGGAGCTCCTGCCGAAGCTCATGGCGGCGATGACGGAAAAGCACGTCGTGCTGCGCGGCTGCGAGCGGGCGCGCGCCATCTGCCCGGAGATGGAGGCGGCGACGGAGGAGGACTGGTCGACGGAGTACGGCGACCTCATCCTCTCCGTGCGCGTCGTCGACGACCTCACGATGGCCATCGCGCACATCAACCGCTACAACACGGGCCATTCCGAGGCTATCATCACGAAGGACCTCGTGAACGCGCATCGCTTCCAGCGGGAAGTCGATGCAGCGGCCGTCTACGTCAACGCCTCGACGCGCTTCACGGACGGCTTTGAGTTCGGCTTTGGTGCAGAGATCGGCATCAGCACGCAGAAGCTCCACGCGCGCGGCCCGATGGGCCTTACGGCGCTGACGAGCACGAAATACCTGATCTACGGCGAAGGGCAGATTCGCGAATGATTGGCGGGTATCTGCGCACAATGCGCCAGTACCTCGCCACGCCGAAGGGCGCCTTTGACGCGAGGGATTACTTGAAGGCGGCAGGGCTCATGCTCTTGAGCATGGCCGCCCTGGCGCTTGTCGTCGAGCTGTTTCTGGGGGAGTGAGTCATGAAAGGCATCGGTATCATGGGCGGCACGTTTGACCCAATCCACACGGGCCACCTGCTGACGGCGGAATTCGTGCGGGATGCGTATGGACTCGAGAAGGTCCTGTTCATCCCTGCGGCGCATTCGCCCTTCAAGCTGGACAAGCGCGTCGCCTCGGCAGAGGACAGGCTCGCGATGACGGAGCTCGCGGTGGCGGGCAACCCGCACTTCGAGGCATCGGACATCGAGATGTGCCGCGAGGGCGTCTCCTACACATCGGATACGATCGCCCTGCTCGCTGAGCGCTTCGGCCCGGAGGTGCCGCTCTACTTCATCACAGGTGCGGACGCCATCAACGACCTGCCGGACTGGCACCAACCGCGGGAACTCCTGGCATCGTGCCACTTCATCGCGGCGCGGCGCCAGGGCACGGCGCTCGACATGGCGAAGCTCCGCGGCTTTTTCGGCAGCCTCTGCGATGCGCACATCCATGAGCTCGCGACGCCGGAACTGGAGATCTCCTCGACACAGATACGCGGGCGCATCCGAGAGGGCCGCTCCATCCGCTACATGGTGCCGGAATCCGTAGAGACATACATCAGAAAAGAAGGGCTTTATCGATGAGTTATGGCATGACGTTAGAACAGATGCAGGCGGAACTGGAAGCAAGGCTCAAGCCGAGCCGCTTCCGCCATTCACTCGGCGTATCCGAGACGGCCGTGAAGCTTTCGCACCGCTTCGGCGTGGACGAAGAGAAGGCGCGGGTTGCCGGACTCCTGCACGACTGCGCAAGAGAGTTCCGCAATGAAGCTATGGTCGAGGAGGCAGAGAAGCGCGGCATCGCTATCGGCGAGGTCGAGCGCTCGATGCCGCTCTTGCTCCACGCCGATATCGGCGCCGTGCGCGTGCGCGAGATCTACGGCGTGGAGGATCCTGACATCTCGCAGGCCATCGCGCGCCACACGGTCGGCGGCGCGCAGATGACGCCGCTCGACAAGATCATCTGGTACGCCGACATGATCGAGCCGAACCGGGATTTCCCCGGCGTCGACAAGCTGCGTGAACTCGCCAAGACGGCCTCGCTCGACGAGATGATGCTCGCCGGGCTCAGCCACTCCATCATCTTCGTCGTCAAGAAGGGCCATCTCGTCCATCCGGCGACGGTGCTGGCGCGCAACGAGATCCTGCTCGGGCAGATGAAGAGGAAGGACGCAGAGGCAGAGCAGGCGAAGAAGGCAAAGAAGGAAGATTGACCGATGGGGAAACGGAAAGAGGACAACGTAACATGGCGCCATATCGAGCAGAAGAAGCGGGAAATCGCGCGCCTGCGCAGGCGCCGTTTCCTGCGCCGCCTGCTCGCAATGGTCATCTTCACGGTGCTGCTGCTCTTGGCGGCGGGCGGCATCTACGCGCTCGTGCGCGGAACGGAATACCTCGTGCAGGAATACCAGACGATGTACGCCGGCTACACCGAGCGCCGCGCGTCCTGGCAGGGCGCTGTCAACCCGAGCTTTGATGGCTACACGAACGTGCTCGTCATGGGCATCGACGACGGCGCCGACCCGACGAACACGGAGGGAGCGAAGGCCGACACGATCCTCGTCCTGAGCATGGAGAACAGCAGCGGCAAGGTCCGCTGCATCACGATCCCGAGCGACACCTGGGTCAATCCGCCGGGCAATGCGCACTTCATGCGCATCCGCTCCGTCTACACAGAGGGCGGCGCACCGCTGATGGTCCGCGAGGTCAACCAGCTGCTCGGCATCCCCATCCACCAGTACGTCGTGCTCGACCTCAAGGGCTTTTCGGCGCTCATCGACGCTTTGGGCGGCATCGACATCTACGTCGAGAGCGACATGGACTACGAGGACCCCGAGGGGGGGCTCAACATCCATCTCAAGCAGGGCTACCAGCATCTCGACGGCAATCAGGCCCAGCAGTACTTGCGCTACCGCAGCCCGGAGCTCGGCGATGTCGGACGCGAGCAGCGCCAGCAGCGCTTCGTCAAGTCGCTCTACCAGCAGGTCATGCGCCTCGAGACGGTGCCGAAGCTGCCGCTCATCGCCGAGACGATGCGCAAGCACGTAAAGACGAGCGCAGAGGTCTTTGACTCGGCGCACCTCGCCAATGTCGTGCGCCATCTCTCGAGCGACCAGCCGCAGGGGGGCATCCTGCCGGGCTCGCCGGCGCTCGGCGACGATACGGTCTGGATGCCGGACCAGGACGCCATCCGCCATGCGATGCAGGAGCTCTTCCCGGATGCGGGAAACTGAGCCTACTGCCTGATAACGTGAAGATTTTGATAGAGAATAAAGGTACAGGAGGTACAATATGACGGAACAGGAAATGTGCGAGGCCATCTGCAAGGCTGCCAGCGACAAGAAGGCGCGTGACATCGTGACGATGGACATGCAGGGCCTCATGATCTCGCCGGATTACTTCGTCATCTGCTCGGCCAATACGGCTACGCAGGTGCGCGCAATCGCCGACAACATCGAAGAAGAGCTCGCCAAGGACGGCGTTGCTTTCAGCCACAAGGAAGGCTATCGCGAGGGCGACTGGGTCCTTTTAGACTTCGGCGATGTCGTCGTCCACGTCTTCCGCCAGGAGATGCGCGAGTACTATGCGCTCGAACAGCTCTGGGGCGATGCGAAGCTCACGGCCTATGAAGAGTGAGACTATGAATCATGAGAACAGCAGCGGGAAAACGTACAGAAGGATGGAGACTATGAACGATAAGACGGAAATGCCCCAGGAGGCTGCGCGCCCCAAGCGGAAGTTCGGACCGAGCACGGTCGCCCGCCTGCAGGTTGCGCGCGTCAGCGAGATGGGCGCTTTCCTCGATGCCCAGACGGGGAATACCTCGGATGATATCCTGCTGCACAAGACGCAGCAGACGCATCCCGTCGCCGTCGGCGATCTCGTCGATGTATTCCTCTATCTGGACCCGAAGCGCCGCCTGACGGCCAGCATGCGCGTGCCGAAGATGAAGGAGGGGCAGATTGCCCGCCTGCGCGTCATCAATGTGACGCGGGACGGCGCCTTCCTCGATGTCGGCGCGGAGCGCGGCATCTTCATGCCGTACGCCGGCATGCGCGGCCGCCCGCAGGTCGGCGAAGTCGTCTGGGCAAAGCTCTACACCGACAAGTCCGGCCGACTGGCTGTGACGATGGAAGTCGAGGACGAGATGCGCCGCGCTTCGAAGCCGGCGACACACGTCAAGGTCGGCCAGATGGTCACGGGGGCCATCTACAACTACACGGACGCCGGTGCCTTCCTGTTCTCGAATGAGCGCTACATCGTCTTCATCGCCAACAAGGAGATGAAGGAGCAGGAGCGCCCGCGCGTCGGGCAGATCGTGACGGCACGTGTCACTTTCGTCCGCCCTGACGGACGCCTCAACGCCTCGCTGCGCGAGGCCAAGGAGAAGGCACTCGTCACGGATTCGAACCGCATCCTTGAGCTTCTCGAGAGCCGCAAGGGCCGCATGCCCTACAGCGACGAGACGTCGCCTGAAGTCATCCGCGACAAGTTCCAGATCAGCAAGGCCGCCTTCAAGCGCGCGCTCGGTCATCTGATGAAAGAGGGCCGTGTCGCCGAGAAGGACGGCTGGACGTATCTGCTCGACGTGAGTGCTGCAGCGGACAGCGAGAAAAGCGAGAAAAGCGAGAAGGATAGAGATTAACGCGATTATGGGGGGCGTTTCATGAGACGTTATACGACACTCCTGCTGACAGCGTTCCTGCTGCTGGCCATCGTCATCGCTGGTTCTGCCTACCTCGCCGACACCGGACACATCGACCACCGGACGAGAGCGCAGGAAATCACAGTCTTGACAACGCTGCCGGCGGAGGAAGCCGAGATCTTGTCACAGGCGTATGAGGACAGCTCTGGTGTCCATGTGACGTTTGTGCCGCTTTCTTCGGCAGATGTCCTCGAGCGCGCGAAGGCGCAGGCCGGTTCGCCGCAGAAGTCTGGCCCGGCGATGGTGCTGGCCGACTGGCAGACGCTCGGCCAGGCGTCGCGCAGCGGCTATCTCGTGCCGTACTTGTCGGAGCGCGGCGACATGGTCGCTGCAGCCTTCCGCCAGGATGACGGCTACTGGATGGGCGTCTGGTATGATCCCATCATCTTCTGCATCAACAGGGACTACCTGATATCGCTGCACACAGACATCCCCGACACCTGGCAGGCGCTCGCAGACCAGGACGGGCGCATCGGCATCACGGATTTCATGGCCGCGGATGCCTCCTCGAACCTGCTCTACGCGATGGATGCGGAATTCGGCGACGAGAAGACGCTGGAGCTCCTCGACAAGATCCATCCGCGCGTCGTGCAGTACGCCCGCTACCTCTCGAATCCCGTGCGCCAGGCCGGCATGGGAGAGGTCGACATCTCGATTGCCGTCGAGAGCGAGACGCTGCGCTACATCCACGACGGCTACCCGCTGCAGATCATCTATCCGGCAGACGGCACGACGGCGTGGATCACCGGCACGGGCATCCTCGCGGGCAGCGGGGACAGAGAGCGGGTGCTCGCCCAGAACTTTGCGGACTGGCTGCTCTCCGATGAGGCGCAGCTCGCCCTGCAGAGCCACAATTACTTCTTCGTGCCGACAAATCCGGGGACGATGGCCTACCAGTCCTTCCCCGGCAAGAATCTCACGCTTTTCACGCAGAACCCGCAGTTCTCGGCTCAGCAGAAGCACGACCTGCTCGACACGTGGGCGCGCGAGATCCGATTCAAATGATTGGCGAGGATGCCTTGCGGCATCCTCCTTTGTATGGTTTGTGTGATTGCATCTACCAATACTAGGGAGCTTGCAGCTGGTTCGAGCGTCATCTGGCTGAACACGGTGCAAAGATCATTGTCGTCAACAACGAGGACCTCAGCCCGGAATGCGAGATGATCCAAGACCTAATCAGCATCATCCGTATGTTTTCCAACCGCATCCATGTGTTGCAGAAATACGAAGGGAAGCTGAAAGGAGATGAAACGGTTGCTCAGATCCTTCAAGACCGAACTCCGTCTCACCGAAAGCCAAAAGGATAAGATACGTCGGTCGCTCGGTATCTGCCGCTTCCTCGCAAATCAGTACATCGCCCGCAACATCTGGCTGTACCGCCTGTATCAGCGCGGCGTCCTCGATGAGAAGCAGCGCCATTTCGTCACCGCCAATAACTTCGACAAGTACGTCAACCATGTACTAAAGAAGAAATTCCCTTGGATTGACCAGTGCGGGTCCAAGGCGCGCAAGAAGGTCCTCGTCAATGCGGAGCAGGCGTTCAAGCGCTTCTTCAAAGGACAGGCGCATTTCCCGCGCTTCAAGCGGAAGAACCAGCAGAACGTGAAGCTCTACTTCCCGAAGAACAACAAGGGCGACTGGACCATCTGGCGGCACAAGATTCAGATCCCGACCATCGGCAAAGTCCGATTGAAAGAATTTGGCTATCTGCCGCAGGGCGTGACCATCAAGAATGGGTATGTCTCCTGTGAAGCGGACCGTTACTATGTCTCGGTCACAGCCGAGATTGAGGAGACGAGCCGCTATAACAATGACTTGGAAGCATCGTACCATCCGCAAACGGATGGCATCGGTGTGGACCTCGGTGTCAAATCGCTTGCTATCGTCAGCGATGGCAGGATTTTTGAGAATATCAATATGTCTTCCCGAGCCAGACGGCTCGAGAAACGGCTGAGAAGAGAGCAGAGGCGTCTCAGTCGCAAGTACGAGATGCGAAAGAAGA
>NZ_DGWR01000015.1:0-310761 GCF_002395285.1 Mitsuokella sp. UBA4253
GCGCTTTTAAGCGCAGCTGGTAAGCAGAGGCCTTATAAGGCCGTAAATATAAAACCCCCGGCTATGCCGGGGGATATTTATTTAGTGTCTTGTTTTATAACAATATGCTATACAATCTGTAATCGCAATTTCATAATATCACACACCTGCAAGATAAATACATCCTTTTTCTGTGTGATCTATCTCATTTTTCCTGCAAGACAGCAGAATAGTGGTATGTATTCAAGGGAAGTCGTAGTACAATACAGACAGAAGGAAGAACTTCTCTTGTATATTGGCAAATATATGGATTGTATTTCTGAATCTGTAAAATCAAAATGCATATTGACCCTAATCTTAAGATATGGGTTATGATAAAACTAAACGTGCATTAGCCATATGGCAGATGCATGTATGAGAACAGTCCCGTTATTTTTAGAAAGGAATGTCATTGTCATGGATGTACAGGTTACAACCGCAAAGTGCACAAATGTACACGGGGGGGACGTCGCGATGGGGGAATGTCAGCCTAAGGCGGATGGAGCCGCCCTGCGTCATACGCCTAGTATCTGGGCAAAGAATCTAAAAGATCTGCGTGAGCGCAATAACTTATCCCAGGCGGATGTCGCCAAGGTCCTGCACTGCAGTCAGGTCGCCTATGGCATGTATGAGCTCGGCAAGCGCAAGCTGCCGATAGAGCGGCTCATCATACTGGCGAAGTATTATCATGTATCGTTGGATTACCTGGTTGGGCTTGCATGATGAGACTGTGGCAGCCGAGATGACAGCATTCGCGGAGGGATAATCATGAAGAACAACAAGATCACAATCGGCCAGATGGCCAAGTTGAATCATACGACATTGGCGACACTGCGGCTCTATGATGAGAAAGGACTGCTGAAGCCGATAGAGGTCAATCCGAAGAGCAACTACCGCATCTACGATGTCAGGCAGAGCATGGTGTTCCACATGATCCAGCACAACAAGGATCTAGGCCTGAGCCTCAAGGAGATTGCGGCTATCCTGGATCACTCCAGTGCCGACTTCCTAGTGCATACGTATAGCCAGAAGGTCGTTGAGCTGGACCGGAAGATGCGTGAGCTGCAATGGCAGAAAAGAGAGCTCCAGAAGGTCCTTCGCTGGAATGACTATTTCACACACCGGCCGCCCAAGGACACCTTGACGATTGGGTACGTGCCGTCATCCCATGTCTACATGAAGAAGGCGGTGCGCAATTACTTCCAGGAGGATTTCGGCAGCGTCGTCTACGATCTCTCGTGCATGGAAGGAGAATTGCACAAGAAGAAAATTCGCGGCGTCTATCCGTACAATGCCTTCCTGACGGTGAAACAGGAGGATTTCCTCGCGGGGCGCTGCCGGGCAGATCGGATTGGCATGATCGTCCCCGATGACAGCACGGAGAAAGTAAAGACGGAGACGTACGAGAGCAGTACGTGTGCCTGTGTCTATTTCGAAGATTTTGAGCAGGCCCCGGCCTACATGGAGAAGCTCCTGGCCTACTGCCAGCAAGAGAACTGCACGCTGATCGGCGATGTCACCTGCCAGATCATCGGCGTCCTTGATGCGCAGGATTTCCGCAAGACCGCCGAAACCCTGCGCTTCCAGGTGCCTATCCAAAGAGATGACAGCAGCGCGCCTTCAGCAGAAAGCATATCCGGTTGACCCCTCACAGCATGCGACATTATCCCTGCCGCATGCTGTTTTTATCTCCAGCAACAACAAATTGATATATCATACATATCTAAAGAACGATGATAGATAACAATGTCGAGATTGACTGTGCGACAACAATAGGTCTTATCCTAAAACTAAATTTAATCATATGAATTCAGTGATAAATGAGAGTGGAGGGGAAGACCGAATGAATCGAATCTACAAAGTCATCTACAGCAAGGCACGACAGTGCTACATCGTCGTGTCCGAACTCGCTAAGCGGAACCACAAGAGCAGTCAACCGTCAATCGATCACAGCACCCCAGCCCTGGCCCGCATCATCGCCGTGACCATCGCCGCCGGAGCCCTGACGTTGGGGAGCACGCCGGGCATCAGCTGGGCCGCGGATAAGGATATTGTGGACAAAGGGGGCCAGCCCATTGCTTACGACATCAGTCCGGCCAACGACGGGACCAATATTGCCATTGGCAAGAATGCCAAGGTCTTTATCGGCGGCGGGACCCAGGAATCCATGCTTTCCTTCGGGGAAACGGTCAAAGGTTCTTACAGCATGAACATCCATGATAACAACCATGCGAAGCAGAATCTGCCGGAAGCCATCGCCGTGGGGACGAATTCTTATGCCCGCACAGGAGCCATTGAAATCGGGGCCCATACTTTGGCTGAAAATAAGATTTCCATCGGTGATACCACAGCGGACCAACTGCGTCAGTTTGGTGTAGCCTCCACCACACTGGGGACCAATTCCTATACCGGCGGTGGTTTTGCTACTACCATTGGCAGCTATAATGTACAAACTAATCAGTATGAAGCAAAAAATTTCTGGGATACGTTAGGCAATGCGACGAAAAATGCATTTTCTACGGTTATCGGCACCTTCAATTCCAATGAATCCATGACAGGAAGCAGCAGCAGCGGCGTCGCCAATATGATTTCCGGTATGGCCAACAAAGTGACCAACAGCAACGGTGCCATCGTCATGGGGGCCGGAAATAGTGTAAAAGAATCAAGCAGCTACATTGATGCCTCTCCTTACAGTACGCACTTTGACTCTGTTGCCGATATGCAGAAAGCTTTGATGGATGGCGTTGCCAGCAGTGCGGGCGGTGCTACCCTGGTCATCGGCGGCGCCAACAGCGCTGAAAAGACCCAGAATTCGCAAATCATGGGCGTGGGGAACTCCATGAAATCGACGACTGACGAGAAAGTACAGTACAACTATCTGGATGGGTTCAACAGTTCCATTACCGATGCCAGCCATGTAAAGGTACTGGGTCAGAGTGTTACGATCAATAAGGGCGCTGATTCCAATACGGTCATCGGCGATTATCGCACCGTAGCAGAAGGCCAGACCCATAACGTGATTATCGGCAATGCCGACGAAAAGACGCCAATCACAACCTCAAATAAAGACACTGTCATCGTCGGTCATAATGCCAATGCTAAGGTCGATGGCGGTGTGGCCCTTGGTGCAGGTTCGGTAGCTTCTGTTGATAAGGATGCAGTTGGTTATGATCCGTCTGGAACTGACCGCAATAAAGATACAAGCGGCATTTGGAAATCGACGGCGGCTGCCGTTTCCGTCGGCGATGCTTCTAAGAACATTACCCGCCAGATTACTAACGTCGCAGCTGGCACGCAGGATACGGATGCCGTCAATGTGGCTCAGTTGAAAGCGGCTCAGACGCATTTCTACAGTGTAAATTCCACGGATTCTACTGCAAAGAATTACAAGAATGATGGCGCTACCGGAACTAATGCTCTGGCGGCAGGTGTTGGAGCAAACGCAGATAAGGCGAGTGCTGTTGCTATCGGCGATACGGCTTATGCAGGCAGTGCTAACGGTGTCGCTATTGGTACTGGCTCCTGGATTCGTTCTAGTGATGGTAGCAAACCGAATGCTAACGGCGGCGACGTGGCCATTGGTCAGGATTCCCATGTTGATTCTTATGTTAATCAGGGCGGAAGTATTGCCCTCGGTCAGAATGCACGTGTTGAAAATATGTACGGCAATACCGAGAAGAGCTGGGCCTTTGGCCAGACTAAGTTCGATGACAATAACATTCCGCTTACACCGGGAAATGAAGCCGGTGGTATTGCCATCGGCCGCAACAGCTTTGCTCGCACAGGCAGCCTGATGGTCGGTTCTCACATGTATAAAGGTGCCATTGCCGATATAGACGAAGTAGATGGTACGGATTCCCAGAAACTGCGCGATAACTTCAATAATGTCAATATGACGACCCTTGGCACAAACAGCTTCAACAACGGCACGTTCGCTACTGTAACGGGTGCTTATTCCGCTACGACGGCCAAGAAGAAGATTCAGAACTTCGCAGCTACCGTAGATGGTTCGCTGAACAGCATTGAGTCGTATAAATATCAGGATAAGGACGCAGCTGATAATTCGGGCGTGGCTAGCAGCATCGTCGGTACGGCCAACCGGATTGCCAACTCCAACAATACGACGATTCTCGGTGCGGGCAATGAAGTCACCAATTCGCTGACCGATATCGAGGCTCCGACGGAAGGCGGCGATTCGGCCAAAGCTCTGCAGGACACGTTGAAAGGAAAACTTCAGCAGGATGCCAAGGGAGCTGTCGTGGTCTCCGGTATCGGCAATACAGTCGATTCGTCTCATGGCGTATCCGTACTGGGTTCCAGGAACGTCGTCAAGATGACAGATAACATCCAGCTCCTCGGTGATAACCGTGAAGTGACAAGTGCAAATGGCTCCGTCATCAAGGGCTCCGTCATCATCGGATCAGCTGACAGCAAGATGACGACATCGGTAACTGATGCAACGATTCTCGGCCATAATGCCAACGTCGAAAAAGCAGGCGGTGTAGCCCTTGGTGCCGGTTCTGTAGCTTCCCGTGAAGAGGGTGTGGCTGGTTATGACCCGGCAACGAAGACAGATTCAACAGATTCTTCGGCCACCTGGAAAGCAACCGATGCTGCTGTTTCTGTTGGCAAGGAGGATGGCACGATGACCCGCCAGATCACGGGCGTGGCTGCTGGTACTAAAGCCACGGATGCTGTCAACGTAGCGCAGCTGCAGAAGGCCATGGAGACTGTTCAGGCATCTGCTGAGACTAGCGACACAGATACGCATGTCAAAGCAGGCACGTATGCGGTCACGACAGTCAAGGATGCAACCGGTAAGGAGACGCAGGGCGTAGCCCTTGATGTGGTCGACAAGGCTGGCGCTCCGGTTGGTAAGGTCACGATCACTGATGTAGCAAAAGCCAGTGATGTAGGTGATGTTTCAAAACTTGCTACAACTTCTAAAACGGTGGTAGGTGCCATCAATGACGTCAATACGAAGGTCGATACGGTAGACAAGAAGGTTGACAAGGTTGATACGAAAGTCGGCAACTTGCAGTATGTTGCTGAAGGTAAGGCGAAGGTTGTCGCAAATAACGACAGCGTAACGACGGCTATCGGCAAGCTCGATCAGGCGATTGGCAATGCATCGACGGAGGCTGGCAAGCATACGGTCGTTTCGACGGAGGACGCCAACCTTACGGTGAAGAATATTGCCAAGTCGGGTGAGGCAGCGAACTATCAGCTGGCCCTGAGCAAGGATATCAAGGTTGATTCTGTCACTACAACGAAGGTTACGTCCGATACGGTCAACACGAAGAACCTTTCGGTCAGCGATGCTGCTTCGATTGGTGATGTGACGATCAACAAGGACGGCCAGGGCACGGTTGATGGCCTCAAGAACACGACCTGGGATGCGAAGAACATCACTTCGGGCCGTGCGGCAACGGAGGACCAGGTCAAGGCTGCGACGAAGAATGCGGTCAACTACGATGGCGATGACAGCAAGACCATTACGTTGCGGGAAGACACGACCATCAAGAATGTGGCCGATACGTCTATCGATAAGGGTTCTAAGAATGCCGTCAATGCAGGCACGGTCTACAACGAGACGCGCGTCCAGAAGGATGGCACGTACGTGAAATCGTCCAACACGGCTGGTGAGAACATCTCGGCGCTCGACAGCCAGGTGGCTTCGAATGCTTCGAGCATCACGAACATCAATGGCCGTGTGAACAACCTCGACAGCAAGATCAACAAGGTCGGTGCCGGTGCGGCGGCTCTGGCGGCGCTGCATCCTCTTGATTTCGACCCGGATGACAAGTGGGACTTCGCTGTTGGCTACGGCAACTACCGCGATGCCAACAGTGCGGCTGTCGGCGCGTTCTACCGCCCGGATGAGGACACGATGTTTAGCCTCGGCACGAATTTCGGCAATGGCGAGAACATGATCAATGCAG
Organism: Mitsuokella sp. UBA4253; assembly: GCF_002395285.1. NCBI lineage: Bacteria > Bacillati > Bacillota > Negativicutes > Selenomonadales > Selenomonadaceae > Mitsuokella > Mitsuokella sp. UBA4253. Next base: position 5,961 of record NZ_DGWR01000015.1, read on the forward strand.
GCGTCAGCTTCAAGTTCGGCCCGAAGGGCAAATCCCAGATCCGCCCGGGCTCCACGCAGGAGATCACGGAGCTGCGCGCAACCGTCGCCCGTCAGGACGATCAGCTCAAGAAGCAGGACAGCGAGATCAAGGAACTCAAGGCCATGGTCCAGCAGCTTCTCGCCGCGCAGGACAAGAAGACTGCCACCAAATAATATCGCATAGCCCGCCGCAAGCGGGTACCGCAATATAATACAAGGGTGCGCTCAAGAAAGTTACTTTCTTGAGCGCACCCTTTGCTTATCCTGCTGAGTGCAGCACGAATTCTAATGGATACACTCTTTTTTGTCTGGCCGGAAAGGTGTAAAATGCGGGCAGAGTATCGTGTTTTGTTTGAATTGAGGGTGTATGTATGAATCGGAAAACCAGGGCAATCCTTTTGTTGGCGGTGATGCTTTCTTTGGGCACGGCGGCTCCTGTCTGGGCGGCAGAGGCGCCCCCTGCACCGCAAGTGCAGCAGCAGGAGCCGGACTTTGTCACGACGGCAGACCAGGCCATCCAGGATGTCCGGACGGTGGGCTTTGTCGATACGGATGGCTCGAAGCTCAAGGCCATCGTGCTCTCGTATGACCGGCCGATACCGGCTGCGGCGGTCGATGTGAGCACGTTTGCCATTGAGAACTACGGCATGACGCTTCGAGAGCAGGATCTGACGCAGGGCACGTCGCCCGGCGCGCTCAAACGGGTCTATGTCAATGATGTGCCGGACACGGATGCGGCGGGCGGCAAGGCGTCCGGCTCGTATGTCATCCTGGAAGTCAACACGGACTACCAGACAGGCCGCTTCCCGCGCTCGTACGCCATCACGATGTACGCGGGTGTGACGCAGCAGAAGGCGATCCGGACGGCAGAGGGCATCATCCTGCCTTCGGATCAGGCGGTCACGAATTACATGAAGGAGACGTATGTCGGCTACGATCCGCAGACGGGGAAGAGCCGCCCGCCGGAGTCGTACAATTACGCGAAGGAAGGGGCTTACCAGATCAAGGGGATCGAGGGGTATCAGCTGCATACCATCGAGAACGGTACGGCATTCCACGCCACGCACTGCTTCGATGAGGCGAATGGCAAGTACTGGGACTTTGATCTCCCGTATGCGCTCTACGTCCCGGCGGACTACAGCCCGCAGAAGAAGTATGGGCTTGTCCTGCACATCCACGATGCCGGCTCGATGAGCTCGGATCCGCGCCTGACGCTGACGGAGTCGCAGGCGGCAGCCAACTACGCTTCGGCGTCGTTCCAGGCGCTCGCCAAGGAGAACGGCCTCGACGGGGTCATCGTCGTCTGCCCGGCTATCGCCGAGTTTTATCCGATGGATTCGGCCAACCCGCATTACAACCTCCGCATGGCGCGCGACAACTGGACGCTGAGCTGCGCGGAGCCGGCAGTCTGGGAGCTGATGGATGCGATCACGCAGCAGTACGCGATCGATCCAGACCGGATTTACGGCAGCGGCCAGTCCATGGGCGGCATGACGGTCATGGCGATGGCGGCGCAGCGCGACAATTACTTTGCGGCGCTGCTGCCCATGAGCTGCAAGTGGGGCAACAACTTCAACAAGGAGTACCCGTTCAACGGCACGTCGTACTACAGCATGCCGGCCGACGGGAAACTCGTCTGGCAGAAGGACAGCGACGGCCGGCCGGTGGATTACCGCAACTGGTTCTACATGGTGTCGGATGACAACATCCTCTATCTCAATACGGCGCAGGAGAATACGGAGTACCGCGTGCTCTACGATGACCTCGCGGGCGCACAGGTCCCGCGCCGGGATCTCGTCCTCGATGATAAGACGACGGCGTCCAAGCGCGATGCCTCCATCCGCCGCCTCGTGTCGGAGCCGAATGAGACGGGCATCTACCAGGCGGTGCTCACGGGCAATGTCAGCCATATGTCGGCCTGGTTCTACGGTCACGGCACGCCGGCCTGCTACGACTGGATGCTGAAGCAGACACGCCAGACGGAGATGGCGCGCCCGAAGCTGCCGTTGAACCGCCCGTTCGCGCTGGCTGATTCGCAGAAGAAGACGGCGGACCACATCTGCTCGGTGGACCGCCAGGATCCGTCGAAGGTGGTCTATTACCCCACGGGCAAGCGCGGGGCCGGCACGGAGGGCTACAACTCTGGCGTGACGGCGCTCGGCTCTGCTGCCAGCCTGCCGCCGGGCTGGACGCCTGCGGATCCTGCGCCGAAAGCGAAGTGACGGCAACGTAAAAAATCGCATCGCCATCTGGATGTACTATCCGGAGGCGATGCGATTTTTTATGTCAGATTGCGCTGGCCTGCGGCATGAGGCCGATGAACTGCTGGACGGCTTCTGACGTGTAGCGCTTGGGGTTTGTCAGGGCGTAGAAGCTGCGCCGGCTCTCGGGGGCGGCGAGGCGGTAGAATGAGAGGCGGCTGTCCTTGTGGGTGATGAGACGGTCGCTCAGGAAGGTGGCGGCGAAGCCTGCTTCGGCGAGACGGTAGGCGGTGGCCATCTGGGAGAGCTCCATCTTGACCGCGGGCTCGATGCCTGCCCGGTGGAAGAAGCGCATGGCGCGGTCGTGCAGGTTGTTGCCGCTGCGCAGCAGGATGAAGGGCTCTGCGGCAAAGTCCGTGAGGTCGACGCTCGGGCAGTCGGGGTCGAGGTGGCGCCCGGCGAGGATGTCTGCTGCCGTCAGGCGCTCGCGCTGCGCGTGGCGGGGACCGTCCCCGGGGATGGCCAGCAGGATGGTGTCGGTGAAGGCGGGCGTGCTCGCGAAGTTCTTTATGACGCAGTCGTCACAGCTGAAGGTCAGGTCGATCTCGCCCTGCTCCAGCATGTGGGCCATCGCGTGGGAACTGCCTTCGAGCAGGTTCAGGCGGATCTGCGGGAAGGCCTGGTTGAACGCGGTGAGGATGCGGGGCAGGATGTAAGCGTTGATGAAATGGCTGCTGCCGATCGTGATCTCGCCGCGCTTCAGCTCGCGGATGTCATCGAGCTGATGGCGAAGGTCCTGTTCGAGCGCCCGCGTCCGCTCGATGGCCCGGAGGTAGACGTGCCCGGCGGTGGTCAGGCTGATGGGGCGCGTGCTGCGGTCGAAGATCGGCATGCCAATCTTGTCTTCGAGCTTGCCGATCGCGATGCTCAGGGCCGGCTGGGTGATGAAGAGCGCCTGCGCGGCCTTGGAAAAGCTCTTCTGCTTGTAGACTTCATAGACGTAGCGCATGTCCTGCTGCATGGGAATTCCTTCTTTCTTCTGGCGTCTGTCTGGGGTATCTCGTGCCTATTATTATATCAGATTTATCCTGATGTAAAATCTATAAATTGGAATAAATAGGGGAAATGCGGTATGCTTTGGGTAATGACGAAAGACGAAGACTTTGGATTCACGGAATCGAGCAGAGCGGAGGAATGAAGATGGAACAGAGCATCAATGCATTGCTGATGGACGAACACGATAATGTCGTGACGTGTGTCAAGGAAGTGAAGCGCGGACAGAGCGTCGTCTATCAGGACGGCGCAGCGCTCCGGACGCTCGTGGCGGAGGAGGATATCCCGTACTGCCACAAGATTGCGCTGACGGATCTCGCAGCGGGTGAGGACATCATCAAGTACGGCGAGAGCCTCGGCAAGCTCGTCGCTCCGGTCAAGAAGGGCCACTGGGTCAACGACAAGAACTTAAAGAGCGTGCCGCGCGACTACGAGAGCGAGCTCGCGGGCGATGATTTCGTGATGCAGGCCAAGCGGTCGGCTGGCGCGCCGGACCTCGCGCCGTTCTCGTTCTGGGGTTACCGCCGCGTGGAGGGACGTCCGGGCGTGCGCAACCACGTTCTGATCCTGCCGACGTGCGCCTGCGGCAGTGAGTGCTGCCGCATCGTCGCGAGCCAGGTGCGCGGCGCGGTCAACATCGTCTTCAACACGGGCTGCTCGGATGTGGCGGCCAATACGGCCATGAGCCAGAAGGTGCTGACGGGCTTTGCCTGCAACCCGAATGTCTACGGCGTCGTCATCATCGGTCTCGGCTGTGAGACGGTCCCGCATGCGGCGCTGCGCGAGAAGATCCAGAAGATGACGAGCAAGCCTGTCGCTTCGTTCGGCATCCAGGAGGAGGGCGGCACGCTCAAGACGATCGAGAAGGCCGTGCGCACCGCGCGCGATATGGCGCAGCAGGCCGGCATGCAGCAGAAGGAGCTGTTCCCCGCATCGGAGCTCCTGCTCGGCATCGAGTGCGGCGGTTCGGATGCGACGTCGGGCATCGCCTGCAATCCGGCTGTCGGCGAGCTCAGCGACATCCTCGTCGACATGGGTGCTTCTGCCATGATGAGCGAGTCCATCGAGTGGATCGGCGGCGAGCACATCCTCGCCAAGCGCGCGGCGACGCCTGAGATCCAGCGCCAGATCATTCGCGTCTGCGAGGCGTATGAGGCGCATCTCGGTGCGGCAGGCCAGGACTGCCGCGCCGGCCAGCCGACGCCTGGCAACAAGGCGGGCGGCCTCTCGACGCTCGACGAGAAGAGCCTCGGCTGCATCCGCAAGGGCGGCACGCGCCCGATCGTCGAGGTCCTCGAGCAGGCGGCGCGCCCGACGAAGCGCGGTGCGCTCGTCATGGACACGGCGGGCTACGACATCTCGTCGGTGACCTCGATGGCTGCGGCGGGCTGCCAGGTCATCATCTTCACGACGGGCCGCGGCACGCCGACGGGCAATGCCATCGTGCCGGTCTGCAAAGTCACGGCCAATGAGCGGACGTACCGCTGCATGGAGGACAATATGGATGCCGACCTCAGCCCCATCGTGCGCGGCGAGAAGTCTGTCCCGGAGATGGGCCGCGCGCTCGTTAAGGAGATCGAGTCCATTGCCAATGGCCGCCTGACGAAGGCCGAGGCATTCGGCTTCTCAGACATTGCAGTCGATCACGTCTGCCGCTACGTCTGATTGCAGCACATCCCCTTGCTGATCTTTCCCTGAGCCATGCCTCAGTTCTATGACTGCCGCTTCGCAATAAGCATTTTGCGAAGCGGCAGTTTTTTTGTATGATAGAGGCAAGCAGGATTTTCAGGTGAATTTTACAAAGACTTGTTATAGTATGTACAGGGAACTTTACTCAGGAAGGGATTGCAATGGACAAAGATCACGATAGACAAGATCATGGCCGTCAGGAAAGAGAGGCGCAGGGCAGGACGATGTCGCGGCGCAGGTTCCTGGCCATCTGCGCGGGCGCTGTGGTGCTGGCAGGCGGCGGCTGGGCGCTCTCGCGCACGGAGCTGGCGGGACGGCTGGCCAAGCACGCGCTCGGTGCAGCACAGGGAAGGCCCGTCCTGCGCGATCTGCGCCAGGTCATCGCGTCGGACAATGCCCATGCGCGCACGATCATGTGGCAGGCGGATGTGAAATGGACAGATGCGGTCGTCGAGTACCGCCTGAAGGGCGCGAAGGCCATCGAATCGAGCCCGGCTGCACGCGAGTCGTTCACGGACGACGGCGTGACGGTCGAGCTCTACACGGTAAGGCTCTGTGGACTGGAGGCGGGCCAGCCGTATGAATACCGCATCAAGGCAGACGGCCAGTATGATGACTGGCACGCGCTGCAGACGGATGATGGCGGCGCGTTCTCGGCGCTGATTTTTCCGGACTCGCAGTCGAATGACTACACAGACTGGAAGCACCTCGCGCAGGGGGCGGCAGAGCGCAATGAAGGGGCAGACTTCTTCATCAATATGGGCGATCTCGTCGACAACGGCGAGGACCACCGACAGTGGGAGGCGTGGTTCGACGCGGTCGCGGGCATCATCGACCGCATCCCCGTGGCCCCCTTGATGGGCAATCACGAGACCTACAACGAGGACTGGAAGGTCCGCGAGCCTGTGGCGTACCTGCACGAATTCGCACTGCCTGCAAACGGCAGCGAGGAGTTTGCGGGGCGCTACTACTCGTTCGACTACGGCCCGGCGCACTTCATCGTGCTTGACACGCAGACGGAGGAGGCAGCGGATTTCCATCAGGGCCTGCTTGAAGCGCAGCAGGCGTGGTTCCGCGAGGATGTCAAGAAGACCGACAAGACGTGGAAGATCGTGCTGATGCACAAGGACCCGCTGCAGTACCGCATCACGAACCGGCCAGACCGCAAGGAGGGCTTCTCAGATGAGGGGCGCGCCTGGATGCCGCTCTTTGACGAGGCGGGCATCGACGTCGTCTTCTCGGCGCACCTGCACACGTACCGCAACCGCGGCCATATCAAGAACTTCCAGCGTGATGCAAGCGGGCCGCTCTACATCCTGACGGGTGTCGCGGGCAATGTGCGCTATCCGGGGCTCTGGGTCGACCATGCGCTCGACAAGGTCATCGCGCCGCAGCCGGAGACGGACAATTACCTGACGCTCTGCGTCAAAGATGCGAGCGTGGAGATTGCCTGCTTCCTGCCGGACGGCACGGAGATCGACCGCGAGACGTTGCGGAAATAAAACGCTCGAAAACAGGACAATCCAATACCATTTCCACCCCCATCTGTGACAAATCCCATATCCAGTTGCCCGCCTGTGTGATAGCATAGTAGGTAATATGAGAAGCGATACAGGCAGCGGAAAGGCGAGGGATGAGATGGAGCGCAGAGAGATCGTGCACAATGCGTATGCGGTAGTCGGACAGCTCAGCAAGGGATACGACGGCATGATGAAGAATGAGAGCCTGCTCGGAAGGTTTGCCAACCGCTTTTTCTGGCAGCTTCGCGGGCCGCGCTACGAGTCGTTCGTCCGGCAGGCGTTCCAGGGGCTGCCGGAGGATTTTTCGGGCACGTTGCTCGAGGTGCCGGTCGGCACGGGCGTGCTCTCGCTGCCGCATTACCGCAGGATGAAGTCGGCGCGGATCGTCTGCCTCGACTACTCGGAACAGATGCTCGCACAGGCGATGGCGTCGCCTGAGGCGCGCGGCCTGCATCAGGTGGAGTTTGCGCGCGGTGATGTCGGCGATCTGCCGTATCTCGACAGCTCATTTGACTGCGTGCTCTCGCTCAACGGCCTGCACGCGTTCCCGAACAAGATGGCTGCCTTTTGTGAGACACATCGCGTGCTGAAGAAGGGCGGCACGTTTACGGGATGTTGTTACATCAAGGGGCAAAACCGGGTCACGGACCTCTTTGTCCGGGCGTTCTGCGTGCCGATGGGGTTCTTCACGCCGCCCTTTGATACGGCGGAGAGCCTCGAGGAACGGCTGCGCAGCATGTACCGGGAGGTCATGGTCACGCGGACGGGGGCGTTTGCGGGCTTTGTGTGCAGGAAGTGAGTGGTGGGGCTACAGCAGGGGCGAGGGGATATCTGTCGGCTTCGTCGCTCCGTTGAATGGTCCCCATGCGGGTGCGCGGGGCATTGGCGGTTCGCCGCCTGCCGCGGCGCTTTGACATCGCAGAGCCTTGACACGGCCTGCTTGGGGACCAGCCCTGCGGGCGGTCACTGCGCTCCTGCAGGCGACAGATATCCCCTCGCCCTGAGGTACGTTATCGCAAAGTGTTCTCCGGTCTTAGTGGGACGCGCGGCGACTGGCCCTTTGGGCGGTCGCCTTGCTTTTGCAATCGAGCAGCGTTATACGTTTCTAGTGAGAATGGAAAAGGCTTCCATCGTAGGTGATTCGATGGAAGCCTTTTTGTGTGCCTGTTAGGATTTTGTCGTGAGGGGGAAGGTCAGGGTGAAGGTGGTGCCCTGACCAATCTGACTCGTTACCTCAATGGTGCCGCCAAATAGTTCGACGAGGAATTTGACGAGGGAGAGGCCGATGCCGTTGCCGCCGGATTTGCGGGCGCGGGCTTTGTCGACGCGGTAGAAGCGGTCGAAGATGCGGGGGAGGTCATCGGGGGCGATGCCGATGCCGTTGTCCTTGACGGTGATGGTGGCGGTATCGCCCTGCTGCTCGGCCTTGACGTGGATGGTGCCGCCCTCCGGGGTGTATTTGATGGCGTTTTCGGTCAGGTTGTAGAGGATCTGCCCGAAGAGCTCGGGCGCGGCGAGGATGTAGAGGGGCATGGCGGTGGGCTCTTCGAGGAGGGCCTGCTCCTTGCTCTCGGCCTTGGTCTGCAGTTGCTCGATGGTCTGGTGCAGGGCGGTGTTGATCTCGACGGGGCGGCGCTTGATCTTGGTCTTGCCGTGGGTGCTGTCGAGGCGGGCGAGCTCTAGGAGACCCTTCATCAGGCGGTTCATGCGCTGGGCTTCGCGGTAGATGATGGAGATGAAGTGATGGCTGGCCTCTGGATCTTTGAAGTCGTCATCTAAGAGTGTCTCGGCGAAGCCGGAGATGGATGTAAGCGGCGTGGCGAGCTCGTGGGCGGCGTTGCTGACGAACTCGGATTGGCGCTGGTGGATTTCCCTCAGCAGAGAGATGTCGTGGAAGACGGCGAGCACGAGTTCGTCGGGGCCGTCGTAGAAGGGCGCGAGGAAGACCTGGTATGTCTTGCTGCGGATGGTCAGCGTGATGGTCTGCGCTTTGCCCTGGCGGCAGACTTCCTGCGCGGTCTCGGAGAGCTCTGCACTGCCGATGACGTGGATGCTGTGGCGGTGCAGGGCATTCCCCTGCAGCTGGAAGTCCTCTTCAGCCTGCCGGTTCGTGTCGACGATGAGGCCGCGTTCGTCGATGAGCATGATGGCGTTGTCGGTGTGGTTGAGGATCAGGCTCATCTTGTCGGCCTCGGCCTGCGACTCCTGGATCTTGGCGGAGAGGTTGCGCGTCAGCTGGTTGATGGTCTGCACGAGGGTGTCGAACTCATCGCCGCTCTGCCACTGCAGGCGCTTGTGGAGGTTGCCGCTGGCGATCTCCATGGCGTCAAGGCTCAGGCAGCGGATGGGCTGGACCTGCCGGTGCGCGAGCCAGATGGCGATGATGAGCGCGGCGAGTAGCGCGAAGAAGAGGGCGGAGAGGATGACGCGCAGGCCCGTGTGGTACGACTGTTCCATCGAGACGAGTGAGGAGGAGGTGCGGATGATGCCGATGAGCTGGCCGCCCCGGTAGACCGGGACCGCGACGTACATGAGGTTCTCGTTCAGTGTCTCGCTCTGCCGGATGGCGAACCCGTAGGGCTCCGTCATGGCCTGCTGGACTTCCTCGCGGTCGAGGTGATTGTTCATGGCCTGGTTCGGGTCAGCCGTGTCGCCGAGGACGGCGCCATCGGCGTCAATGACGGTCACGCGCAGGTCGGTCTTCTCGTGGAGCTCCTGCAGCGTCGTGTGAAGCCCGGATACGTCCCTGCTGTAGAGCTGGTCCTCCAGTGATGTCTCGATGATCTTTGCGTTGAGGATCAGGGCGTTTTTCTCCTGCTGCATCGTGTAGTCGCGGAAGTAGTTGAGCAGCAGGATGCCGAGCAGTGAGAGGGAGACGAGCACGATGAGTAAAAATGAAGTGACGAGGCGCCTTGTGATCTTGGAATGGAACATAGGTACATCTTCTTTCTATTTTCTGTCCACTTTCTGTCCACTTATTTTGCGTTCTTTCTGTTTTTTTATTCGACAGAGGCGTGGCTTTTCCTTCTATGTCTCGTTTTGAGATTGATATTGTCCATTGGTGAGATACAATATCTGTACACATAGAAAAGACAGTTGCAACTATTTCACCGGTGATATAGGCTGTATCCCCTTGTATACATGCGAATCCGGCGTTTTACATTCTTGACAGACATCCCGCCCTGGCGTAAACTGTAGTAGTGCTGTTATCCATGATGAGTGGACAGTGCGGATTAGGGGGATTTGTATGTCAGATGAAAACAAGACGCGGCGTCCGTATGCACCACGGATGTCGCCCCATCAGACGTACGAGGAGATCAACTCGTACGTTGTGTTCTGGGGATTATTTTTCTCGGTGCTCTTTGCTCTGGCGGTCGGCTATCTCTGCCTGAAGATCGGGCAGACGGTCGATGCCTTTGCACCCGTGTCGGTGCTGGCCATGGGCATGGCGGTACTCTTTCACCGCAGGAACGCCTTCCCGGAGACGGTCCACATCCAGGCCATCGCGAGTGCAGGTACGAATATCATCGGCGGCGCGATGTTCATCCTGCCGGCGCTCTACATCCTGAACATCGAAGATGTCTCGTTCCTCGAGATGGCCATCCCGATCGTGCTCGGCGGTGTGCTCGGCGTCTTTTTGGCGACGGTCTTCCGCCGCTACTTCTGCGAGGAGATGGACGGTGTCTACCCGTTCCCATCGGGCAGTGCGGCGGCGGAGGTGCTCGAGTCGGATGAGGGTTCGAAGGCGCACATCATGCTCGTGAGCGGTGCGGTCGCGCTCGTCTACGACTTCGTGCTCAACTCACTCGGCTGGTGGCAGGAACTCCTGACGACGACGACGTTCCACTGGGGCCAGGTGCTCGCGGACAAGTACAAGCTCGTCTTCAGTCTCGACAACGACGCGGCGCTGCTCGGCATCGGCTACTTCACGGGCCTGCGCTATGCGGCCATCATCGCGGCTGGCTCGTTCTTCTCGTGGCTCGTCTGCATCCCGGTCGCCTATTATCTCGGCGGCGACCACACGATGGTCGTCGGCGGCGAGACGATGCTGCTCGCCAATGCACCGGTCGACGCGGTCTTCTCGCAGTACGTCCGCCACATCGGCATCGGCATGCTCGCGATGTCGGGCATCATCGGACTGCTCTCGATGTCGGGTGTCGTCGTCCGCGTCGTCAAGCGCGCTGTCGCAGACCTCTTCTCGAAGGGCGCTTCTTCCTCGGGCATGCTGCTGCGCACGCAGCAGGATCTGCCGATGACGCAGATCGTCTTCGGCAGCCTGCTCATGACCATCCTGTTTGCCGTCTTCTTCCATGTGATGTGCGCCGAGAGCCTGACGCAGACCGTCATCGCGTTTGTGCTCGTCATGCTCTTTGCGCTGATGCTCTCGGTTGTCGGCATCAGCTCGATTGCCTTCACGGGCAATGAGCCGGTCTCCGGCATGACGATCTTCATGATCATCGTCTCGGCTGTCGTCATGGGCGGCGCGGGCATGGCGGGCAAGACGGGCATCATCGCGATCCTCATGATGGCGGCCTTCCTCTGCGCGACGCTCGCCGTCTCGGGCAACTTCATGTCGGAGCTCAAGGTCGCCTACATCACGGGCGCGACGCCGAAGAAGATGCAGCAGTGGCAGCTCGTCTCCATCGTGCTCGCGGGCGTTGTCTCGGTCGGCGTCGTCTTCCTCATGCATCACGCCTACGGCTTCACGGGCGAGGGGGCGCTGGCGGCGCCGCAGGCCAATGCGATGGCAGCCATCGTCAAGCCGATGATGGACGGCGGCGACGCGCCGTGGCCGCTCTATATGGCAGGCGCATTCTTCGCGGTCCTGCTCTGGATGATGAAGATCCCGCCGCTCGCCTTTGCGCTCGGCTCGTACCTGCCGATGGGCATCAACACGCCGGTCCTCGTCGGCGGCCTGATCTCGTACTTTGTCTCGCACAGCAGCGATGACGCAAAGGTCAACGCCAAGCGCCTCAGCGAGGGCAACACGGTCGCCTCGGGCTTCGTCGCGGGCGGCGCCATCGGCAGCCTCATCAGCGCGGTCCTGCACATCGCGGGCATCGACTGGTTTGCCAAGGCCTGGGCCGCCTCGCCTGCCGCAACGTTTGCGGGCATCGTTGCTTACTTCGTGCTCTGCATCTTCCTCTACGCGATGGCCAAGCACGCAGTCAAGCAGGACTGAATCTAGAACATATCGACGTGTAACGTCAGCAAGAGCCAGCTCCGGTGCGTTTTCCGCGCCGCGGGCTGGCTTTTGTGCTATACTAAATAGATAGTCTTAATTGAAAAAGAATCCGAAACGCAGCCGAAAGGAAAGGGATAGAAATGAATCACGCACGCCGCACGGGCATGATGGCGGCACTGTCAACGTATCTTATATGGGGCATCTTGCCGCTCTACTGGAACCTGCTCGCGCGGGCGGAAGCCAACGAGATTCTCGCGCACCGCATCGTCTGGTCATTCTTCTTCATGGTCATTGTGCTCATCGTGACGAAGCGCTGGCAGAGCTTTAAAGAGGACTGCCGCGCGCTATGGGCGGACAAGAAGCGCGGGGCCATTCTCTTGATGGCGGCTTTCGTCATCAGCCTGAACTGGCTGACGTACATCTGGGCGGTCAATCACGACCACGTCATCGATACGAGCATCGGCTACTACATCAATCCGCTCATGAGCGTGCTGTTCGGCATCGTGTTCTTTCGCGAGCGCATCTCGGGGCTCAAGAAGATCAGCCTCTTGCTCGCAGCCATCGGCATCGTGCTCATGACGTACCAGCTCGGCAAGCTGCCTTGGGTGGCCGTCGTGCTAGCTGTTTCGTTCTCGGTCTACGGTGCGTTGAAGAAGCAACTGCACCTCAATCCGTTCTCGAGCATCACGCTTGAGACGATGCTGATGATGCCGTTTGCTGTGCCGTACATCGGCATACTCATGGCGTCGCCTGTAAACCACTTCTCGCTGGCGACGCCGGACCTTGCTCTCTTTCTCATGGGGACGGGCGTGGTGACGGCGGTGCCGCTCGTGCTGTTCTCGTACGGGGCGAATCTCCTGCCACTCAATGTGCTCGGTTTCTTCCAGTACATCAGTCCGACGATTGGATTGCTGCTCGGGATTTTCTTCTTCCACGAGTCGTTCGGGATGGCGCAGATCACCTGTCCTTGGGCTTGTGTATTGGAAGATACTTTTGAATGGCAAAATGAGACGGTGAGATGTGAGCCTTGCCTCGGTACGTTTTCGTGTCGTTAAAAAGGTAAAATGAAAGGAAAGACTTTTATGGATGAGGAAAAGAATCGATTGGCGTCGGTCGGGCGGCTTTGTGATATTGTGGCGCGGCTCAGGGGGCCGGGGGGATGTCCTTGGGATGAGGCGCAGACGCATGAGAGCCTGAAGCCTGCCTGTATCGAGGAGGCGGCGGAAGTGCTCGGCGGGATCGATATCCTGCGCGAGACGGGCCGGGCGGAGAATCTCAAGGAAGAGCTCGGCGACCTTCTGCTGCAGGTGGTCTTCCATGCGCAGCTGGCACAGGAGAAAGGCCTTTTCTCACTGGAGGATGTCGCGCAGGCCGCGGCGGACAAGATGGTGCGCCGCCATCCGCATGTCTTCCACAAGCCGATGCTCGACGATGCGGGCAAGCCGCTGACGGGCTGGAAGGAGATCAAGGCGCAGGAGAAGAAGGGGCGCGAGTGGGAGGATGACTACCTGCCGCACGCGTTTGAGGAGGCCGCTGCTCTGATTGAGCAGGCGAAGAAGAGGAAGGGGATTTCATCATGATACGCGATATTGTACGCGATACGTTTTTCCTTGCGCAGCCGTCGGCTTTGGCGGAGCGCAGGGATGTGGCGATTGCCACGGACCTCATCGATACGCTCAAGGCGAATGCGGACCGCTGTGTGGGGCTGGCAGCGAACATGATCGGCGAGCGCAAGTGCATCATCGCCATCCGCATGGGACACGCCTATCTGGCGATGCTGAACCCGACGGTCGTCCGCAAGTCGAAGGAGACGTACGAGGTCAGCGAGGGCTGCCTGTCGCTCGACGGCGAGCGGCAGACCGTGCGCTATAAGTGGATTGAGGTGGAGTACCGCGACCTCAAGTTCAAGAAGCAGAAGCAGGTCTTCCGCGACTTCCCCGCAGAGATTGTCCAGCACGAGCTGGACCACTGTGCAGGAATCTTGATTTGATGCGGAGACAGGCATTGCTCTTAGGCGGGGCAGGACAGCAGGGAATGGCCGGGCAACGTTGCGCAAAGATGGACCAGGATGAAGATGTCCTGATACGAAAATAGCCTTTCTCATACACTATACAGATACGGGAAAGGCTTTATAGGCGATGTAAGCAGGACACAATGTGAAGTTGCCAGAATGATGAAGCCGACGGGGAGGGCTGGGCATAAGTGAAGCTTTCAGCGGTCTGCGTCAAGAACGGATTTTTTGCCGACCAGCTTCCTTGCAAAAGAGTGTCGTCCAAGCGAAGCGCGTTTCGCTCTTTTGCAAGGATATTTATTGGCAAAAAATCCGTTTAGCAGACCGCTGTGCGTAACGTTGCCCAGCCCTCCCCGTCGGCTCATGCTTATTTTGTCCCTTCGATGCAGATCCATCCGTGCTCTTCTTCGATGTGGACGGCGACGGAGCGGAAGCCTGCGGCGCGGAAGATGGCCTTGAAGGTCTCTGGCGTCGGATTGTAGAGGTGATAGTTCTTGATGTTCTCCTGGACTTCGGCGCTGAGGCCCGGATGGTCGTAGATCTCGGAGATGAGCAGGAAGGTGCCGCCCTGCTTGAGGACGCGGCGGACTTCCTTGAGGTTTTCGGGCGGATCGGGCCAGAAGTAGAAGCTCTCGACCGTCGTGATCTTGTCGAACGCATCGTCAGCAAACGGCAGTGCTTCGACCGAGCCCTCGCAGACCGTCATCTTGCCGGCGGCGATGTCGTCAGCATTCGTCTGGCGTGATGTCTCGACCGACGTCCTGGCGTAGTCGACGCCCGTCAGATGGCCGCTCTCGATGTGGCCGCTCATGCGGTGCAGGTTGGCCCCGCCGCCGCAGCCGATGTCGAGGACATCTTCGTTGCCCTGCCAGTGGAAGAAGGAGAGGCCCCAGGCCGTGAGCTCGGCGTGGCTCTCGTTCATGCGCGCGAGCATCTTTTCCCCGGCTTCTCCTGTCGGCTTTGCCGGATTGCCCGCCGTCGTGATCTTTTTCTGCTGCATCATCTCATCCTTTGTCATGTCTGTTCATCCTTTCGACCGGTATCATCGGATTTCGTTTCAATTTGTTTTTGTTCTCTTTATTGTAGCGGATAGCGGGCACAAAGGCAAATCCGTGCAGCATCTTGCTTTTGCCGCGAATCCCTGCTATCCTACAAGTGAATCTGCTGAATCTGCAGTATTGTTTTGTCAAGAAAGAGTGGAGGGATATCATGGCAGTACAGTACAGATGGGCTACGCTCGGCTGCGGCGTCATCGGTCATCAGCTCGCTGAGGCGATGCAGAAGCTCGGCGGCAATCTCTACGCCGTCGGCAACCGCACGCACGCGAAGGCTGTTCAGTTTGCCGAGCAGTACGGCATCGGCAAGGTTTACGACAAGATCGAAGACATGTTCCAGGATCCGGACGTCGACATCATCTACATCTCGACGCCGCACAACACGCATATCAAGTACCTGCGCCAGGCCCTCGCCGCCGGCAAGCATGTGCTCTGCGAGAAGTCCATCACGCTTAACTACTACGAGCTCGAAGAGGCGGTCAAGCTCGCGATGGAACATCATCTCGTGCTCGCCGAGGCGCAGACCATCTACCACATGCCGATCTACCGCGCACTGCGCGAGCGCATCGACCGCGGCGATTTTGGCCCGCTGCGTCTCATGACGCTGAATTTCGGCAGTTACAAGCCGTATGATATGAAAAACCGCTTCTTCAACCGCAGCCTCGCGGGCGGCGCCATGCTCGACATCGGCGTCTATGCGCTGTCCTTCGCGCGCTGGTTCATGAGCTCCTGCCCGCAGGAAATCGCCACCCAGGTTCTCTACGCGCCGACCGGTGTCGACGAGCAGGCCAGCATGCTCCTCAAGAACGAGCAGGGGGAGATGGCGACCGTCATGCTGTCGCTGCACGCCAAGCAGCCGAAGCGCGGCATGATTTCCTTTGACAAGGCGTATGTCGAGCTCATGGAGTACCCGCGCGGCGACAAGGCGGTGATCACCTGGACGGAGGACGGCCGCAAGGAGGAGATCGTCGCAGGGGAGATGGCCAATGCGCTCTGCTACGAAATCGAGGATATGGAGCGCACCGTCGCGGGGCAGCGGGATTTCATGCATCTCGACTACACCGTCGACGTCATGGCCCTGATGACGAAGGCCCGCCAGGACTGGGGCATGCGCTATCCGGAAGAGGAATGACAAACGGTCGAGTGTGAGCAGCCATATGGAGCAAGCATATTTTCAAAAATATGCTTGCTTTTTTTGTGGTCACATGGTATGATATCCCTGTAAACGATATTAATTATCATTAGTTAAAGCTAAAAACAGTAAATTAATGGCCCGTTACGGGCATCAAAAGGAGGAGTATCTTATGTCATTGATCAACAAAGAAGTCAGCGAGTTCTCGGTGAAAGCGTACCAGAATCATGAATTCCGCACCATTACGAAGGACAATCTTCTTGGCCAGTGGAGTGTATTCTTCTTCTATCCTGCCGATTTTACATTCGTCTGTCCGACGGAGCTTGAGGATCTGGAGAATCACTACGATGCCTTCCAGAAACTCGGCTGTGAGATCTATTCCGTCTCGTGCGACACGGAGTTCGTCCACAAGGCATGGCACGATCATTCGGAGCGCATCGCCAAGATCACGTATCCGATGGTAGCCGATCCGACGCACGCCCTGGCGCGCGACTTCGAGGTGCTCATCGAGTCGGCCGGTCTTGCAGAGCGCGGGACCTTCATCATCAATCCGGAGGGGAAGATCGTCGCTTATGAGATCAATGCGGGCAATGTCGGCCGCAATGCCGATGAGCTGCTGCGCAAGGTGCAGGCATGCCAGTTCGTCCACGAGCACGGGGACGAGGTCTGCCCGGCAAAATGGCAGCCGGGTGCAGAGACGCTGAAGCCGAGCCTTGACCTCGTGGGAGCGCTCTGATGGCGGAAGCATCCGTCAAAGCTCCTGCACGGGAGCTTTACGACGTCATCGTGATTGGCGGCGGTCCGGCAGGCCTTACGGCAGCCATCTATCTGGCGCGGGCCTGCTACCGCGTCCTGGTGATTGAAAAGGAACACTTCGGTGGCCAGATCACCATCACCGACCGCGTCGTCAACTATCCGGGCATTGCTTCCATCAGCGGAGCGGCCCTGACGGAGAACATGCGCCAGCAAGCCGAAGCTTTTGGCGCAGAATTCAAGCTGGCCGAGGTCACTGCTCTCGACATGAGCGGCGATATCAAGACCGTGCACACCACACAGGGCATACTCTCCTGCTTCGGCGTCCTGCTCGCTGCCGGAGCGCGCCCGCGCTCTGCAGGTTTTGCCGGGGAGGAAACCTTCCGCGGCCGCGGTGTCGCCTACTGTGCGACGTGTGACGGCGAATTCTTCCGCGGCAAACAGGTCTTTGTCATCGGCGGCGGCTATGCGGCGGCTGAGGAGAGCGTGTTCCTGACGAAGTACGCGTCACATGTCACCTGCCTGGTGCGCGGCGATGATTTCAGTTGTGCTAAGGCTACGGCCGATGAAGCGCGCAATCATCCGGACATCACCGTGCGGACACACACCGTCGTGGAGTCCGTCGAGGGAGATGGCCTGCTGCGCCGTCTGACCTGCCGGGATACTGAGACGGGGGAGGTCAAGACGTATGATGCGGGGAAGGACACATTTGGCGTCTTCGTCTTTGCCGGCTATGAACCGGCGACCGAACTGGTCCGGGGCATTGCAGACCTCGATCCGAAGGGATATGTGATCACGGACGCGTCGATGAAGACATCCTGTGATGGCCTCTACGCGGCTGGCGACATCCGCATCAAGCCGCTGCGCCAGTGCATCACGGCGGCTGGCGACGGGGCTCTCGCTGCGACGGAACTCGAGCGTTACGCGCTGCAGATGCAGAAGAAGACGGGCATCCGCCCGCTGCGCCCTGCTGCTGCCGTGCCGGAGGAACCTGCGGCAGCAGCCGCTTCCAGCCAGATCTTCCAGCCGGAGATCGTCAAGCAGCTGCAGACGGTCTTTGCCCGCATGGACCGCAGCCTGGAACTGCGCCTTTACCTGGATGATTCGGCCAAGAGCGGCGAGCTCGCATCGTATGTAGACGAGCTCGCGCGCCTGACGGATAAGCTCCAGGTCGTGCGCGTGCCGGCGGAGGAGGCGGCTGCCGAAGGCGAGCGCCCCTGCGTCCGCGTCTTTTGCGGCGGCGAGCCTGCCGGTATCGCGTTTCACGGCGTGCCGGGCGGCCATGAATTCACTTCCTTTGTGCTGGGACTCTACAATGCAGCAGGGCCGGGACAGGCCCTGGACGAATCGCTGCGTCAGCGTCTGCTCGACTGGGATACGCCCTGTCATCTGCGCATCTTCGTCAGCCTGTCCTGCACGCTCTGCCCGGAGCTCGTCACAGCAGCCCAGCGCCTCGCAACCCTGAATCCCAGGATTACGACGGATGTCTACGACCTCAATCTCTATCCCTCGCTGCGCGAGGCGTATCAGGTCATGAGCGTGCCGTGCTTCCTAATCAATGAGGACGGTCCTCACTTCGGTAAGAAGACGGCCGCGCAGCTGCTCGACCTGATGGAAGCGAGTCGGGCCTGAGTCCATACCCATATCCATTCCTATTTCAGAACGAGAGGCTTTCTGCCTGCCGACTGTGCCGGAGGCAGGGGGCCTTTTTCACGTCTGTGCACATTTCGCGCTTCTTCGCGTGTTTTTATCCCTATTTTATCGCACTCGTTCGCCGTACTTCGCAAAATGTGCATCGTATAAAAATTTTTGTACTTTATTTGCGTGCCTGGTTTACATTCTTTCTGTAAGTGCTATAATACAAAACAATCTCATCTGTATTTTGTATTCATATTTTACATTCAGAAAGGACGTATGCATGATGGAACAAAAGAATCCTTTTAAAATGCCAAAGGTACTCTGGTTTCAGCTGTTCCTGCTGGCACTCGGCTATGCGTTTTACTCGGCGAACCGCCTTTCCTTCGGCGTCGGCCTCAAGGCTGTTGCGGCTTCGCTGTCGCTGACCGCCGTCCAGCTCGGCACGATTGGCACCATCTTCACCCTCGGGCAGGCACTCATCGATATCCCTGCCGGTTACCTCGCGGACCGGTTCGGCCGCAAGCGCATGCTGATCTTCGGCATGGTCGGCCTCGGCTGCATGACCACTTGCGTCACGACTTCGGCCAGCTTTGCAGGAGCCGCCTTGTGGCGTGTCTGCTTTGGTATTTTTGAAGGCTGCTGGAATATCGTCATGTACTCGGTAGCCGGCTCGATCTTCCCGGCCGCCCGCGCCATGCTCAACGGACTCATGATGACATTCTACTCCATCGGCGCATATGTCGGCCCGACGTATTACGGCTGGAGCCTGGAGCGCACGGGTGACTGGAGCGTCGGCCTGACGCACATGGGCATCGCCACCGTCATCTTCGGCCTGCTGTTGATCTTCGGTTTCAAAAGAAAGTATACGGATACCTCGACGGACATCAAGCGCATTCATCTGATTGAGGCAATCCGCACGGTCGGCTTCAACAAAGTCGTCTGGCTCGGTGTCCTGATTCAGATCCTCAACATCATCCCGTATTGGGGCTTTGCTTCGATGGGCCCGTACCTCTTCATGACGTATAAGGGATTCAGCCCGACAGAGGCCGGCTCCTTCTTCGGCGCCATCTACGGTATCGGCGGCCTCAGCGGCGTCGTGCTCGGCTTTTTCGCCGACCGCTTCGGCCGCAAGCCGACCATCATCTGCCTTTCCGGACTCAACGCACTCTGTGCGTTCCTGATCTTCCACGTCATCCCGCAGAGTTCCGCGGTGCTCTACATCGTCGGCGGCCTCATGGGCATCGGCCTCCACGCCATCTACGTGCTCGGCTACACGATTGCCCAGGATGGCGTCAGCACGAGCCAGATCGGTCTGGCCACCGGCATCGTCGGCGCTTCGAGTTACTTCCTCTCGTTCTTCTCAGGCCCGCTCATGGGCTTCCTGACCACGACGCTCGGCCACGTCGCCGCCCTCGACATCATCGTCGTCGCCTTCGAGGCCTGCCTCTTCATCGTCGCCCTGCTCATGAAAGAGACGCAGAACCGCCATCTCCACGAAGAACACGAAGCCTGATCCATACGGCATATCGAATTAAAAGAGACGCATTCCAGCGTCTCTTTTTCTATGCCAATCCGCAGCGTCCTGTGCAGTCTGCTGAGATGTATACTGTGAAAAAAGGAGTTATTCTTGTGCGGGGAAATCGCGTTGCTCATGCGAAATTTTTGACAAAATGGAATAAAAGACTTTTTTCTGGGCCGGGATAGTGTTATAATAGGGAAAATTTCAATTATTTATTATACGATAAAGGACAGGTGTAAAAGAATGGCTAGAACGGTAAATTACGAAGCGAAAATAGAAACCATCGAGGCGAAGATCCAGAAGAAAAAAGACGAGATCAAAAAGCTCAAAGCTGAGCTCGAGGAGGTCAAGGCAAAGAAGGCTCAGGCCGACTACAAGGAACTTCTCGACTACATGAGTGAACACGACATCTCCGCCGAGAAAGTGCTGGATGTCATCAAAAACTGAGTGCATGACAAAAGAAACAAGATCTAAAAAACAAGCTCTATTGTGAAGAGCTTGTTTTTTTGTAGCCGTCATCCTGCATTCGCTTCCTGGGAACTGTAAAAAAAATTTCTTTTTGACATATTGACTTTTTGACCAATATGAGTATAATAAGAATTGTAAAGAGGATAAGGGAACCGAGAGAAAGGGTCCGAGGTCCTCGATACAAATATCAAATGGTTTTGAATCGCCGCCTGATGCTCATCAGAAGGTGGCAGCAAGACGTTGAAAGGGGTTTTTGATTATGTTTGGTTTGGTTCCATTTGTTTCCAACAATGATCTTCAGAAAGAAGAGAACGTATTTGATCGCCTCATGAATGTCTTTGATGAACCGTTTATGCAGAGCTTCCATACTCCGGAATTCAAGGTTGATGTCAAAGACAACAAGGACAGCTATGACCTCACGGCTGAGCTGCCGGGCCTCAAGAAGGAAGACATCTCACTTACGTACAACAACAACTATCTGACGATTGCCACGAAGAATGAGCAGTCGAAAGACGAGAAGGACGATAAGGGCAACTACGTCCGCCGCGAGCGCAGCCAGAGCAGCATGAGCCGCTCGTTCTACATCAATGATATTGATGAGAGCAAGTGTACGGCAGAATACAAGGATGGTATCCTTTCCGTCCATATGCCGAAATCGGCCGAGAAGGCTGCAACGGGTCATACCATCAACATCAATGGCGCCGCTTAAGCCCGAGCGTGAAACTGCTTAAAGTTTGACCAACCAAACACCGCGTGCCGCGTTCAAGCGGCCGTCGGTGTTTGCTCCATATGCAAGGGACGTCTCTTAAAAGAGTCAGCGTATTGCTGGCTCTTTTTTTGTGCGCCCAAGGCATGTGTATTTTTCTAGCCATAGCTGGTGATGCAATATTTCTAGTGGTATAATAATCGTAATAAATCACAAGAGAGGTGCAGGCATGGAATACTGGGATATTTATGACAGGGAGAAGCACGTGACGGGGCGCAGGATGATCCGCAATGACTGGCACATGAAGCCGGGGGACTATCATCTGACGGTTCTGGCGCTGATCTGCAATCGGGCAGGGCGCATCCTCATCACGCAGCGCAAGGCGGATAAGGAATGGGCTCCGCTGAAATGGGAGATTCCCGGCGGCGGCGTCCGGGCCGGGGAGCGCTCGGAGGAGGCAGTGCTCCGGGAGGTGGCCGAGGAAACAGGGCTTCACTTCACGATGGAGCAGGGCCGCTGCATCTACACGTACCGCAGCGACAGCCCGGCCGAGCAGAACAATTATTTCGTGGACATCTATGAATTTTGGGGCGATTTTACGCAGGCGGATGTCCGGATCCAGGACGATGAAGTCGAGGCGTTTCGCCTGGCCAGCCCGCAGGAGATCGGTGCGCTGGGTGAGCGCGGGGACTTCCTGCACTACCACCGGCTCGAGAGCTTGCTGGTTCGTCCGAGATCCTCGGAAGAAGAGGCATGACGCTCCATGTGCCCGTTCCTGCCAGTGGGACGGCTGACTCATGGAGCTGGTGAGCGATTGAGCCCCGGCCAACCCGATTTCGGCACGTCTTTGATTTTAGTCAAGGAAATTTTCAGCAACACCTTGTATGATGACCTTGAGGATACAGATTCCTTGCGGGGTCTTTTTTGTGAGGAGATATCATGATTCAGGGACGCATTCATTCCATCGAAACGTTTGGCTCCGTAGATGGACCGGGGACGCGCTTCATCATCTTCCTGCAGGGCTGTGCGATGCGCTGCCTGTACTGCCATAACGTGGATACGTGGGACGGGCAGCGGGGAGGTGAACTGCGGACAGCAGATGAGCTGCTGGACCAGGCGGAGCGCTATCGGCCTTATTGGGGAGACGAGGGGGGCATCACGGTGAGCGGCGGCGAGCCCCTGCTGCAGATGGATTTCCTGCTGGATCTCTTCCGGAAGGCAAAGGCGCGCGGCATGCACACCTGCATCGATACGGCCGGGCAGCCCTTTACACGCCGGGAGCCTTTTTTCGGCAAGTTCCAGGCGCTCATGGAGGTGACCGACCTCCTGCTCGTGGATATCAAGCACATCGACGCAGACGCGCACCAGAAACT
Source organism: Mitsuokella sp. UBA4253 (assembly GCF_002395285.1). Classification (NCBI taxonomy): domain Bacteria; kingdom Bacillati; phylum Bacillota; class Negativicutes; order Selenomonadales; family Selenomonadaceae; genus Mitsuokella; species Mitsuokella sp. UBA4253. The sequence goes on from NZ_DGWR01000015.1 coordinate 28,284, forward strand.
CACAGGCTGTCCCAATGACAATATCCAGGACATGTTCCGCTATCTGTCCGCCATCCATAAGCCCATCTGGGTCCGTCAGGTGCTGGTGCCGGGCTGGACGGATGCGCCCGATTCGCTCCGGCGCACGCGGTCGTTCCTCGATACGCTGACGAATGTGGAGCGCGTCGAAGTGCTGCCGTATCACAACATGGGCCTCTATAAATGGGACGAGCTCGGCATTCCCAATCAGCTCCGCGATGTGCAGCCGCCTTCGGAGAAAGACGTGCAGCAGGCGCGGGATATCTTAGGGGCCGTCTGAAGGAGAGGATCCCTAGAGAAAATGTGATGCCTGGCATGATTCTTTGATTGAAATCAAGGACAGGCCGCGCCAAAAACGGTATGATATGAATCAACGAGAAACAAAAATGTGCATGGACACATAAACGCATCGATGTCTAGAAGAAGGAGGAAATGCGATGAACGTCATGAATCGAGATGCTGCATGGAGGAGCTTCAAGGGTGTAAAGTGGACAGATGATGTCAATGTGCGGGACTTCATCCAGAACAACTACACGCCTTATGACGGCGATGAGAGCTTCCTGGCAGGCCCTACAGAGGCGACGGACAAGCTCTGGGGCAAAGTGCAGGAGCTGCAGAAAGAGGAGCGGAAGCGGGGCGGTGTCCTGGACTGCGAGACGGAAGTCGTCTCGGGAATCACGGCGTACGGCCCGGGCTACATCGATGCATCGCTGAAGGATCTGGAACAGGTCGTCGGCCTGCAGACGGACAAGCCCCTGAAGCGCGCGTTCATGCCGTTCGGCGGCATCCGGATGGCGGAAGAGGCCGCCAAGACGTATGGCTACGAGGTCAATCCCAAATTCCACAAGATCTTTACGGAGTACCACAAGACCCACAACCAGGCGGTCTTCGATGCCTACACGCCGGAGATGCGCAGGGCGCGCCACAGCCATATCGTCACGGGCCTGCCGGATACGTACGGACGCGGCCGCATCGTCGGCGATTACCGCCGCGTGGCGCTCTACGGCATCGATTTCCTCATCGAGAAGAAGAGTGAGGACCTTGCGAACTGCGGCTGCGGTGTCATGACGGACGACATCATCCGCCAGCGCGAGGAGCTCGCCGAGCAGATCCGGGCCTTGAAGCAGATGAAGGAGATGGCCAAGGCCTACGGCTACGACATCTCGGCCCCGGCCAAGAATGCCAAAGAGGCCGTCCAGTGGCTCTACTTCGGCTATCTGGCAGCCATCAAGACGCAGAATGGCGCTGCCATGAGTGTCGGCCGCATCTCCACGTTCCTCGACATCTACATCAGCCGTGACCTCGCGGAGGGAACGCTGACAGAGATGCAGGCACAGGAGCTCATCGATCACCTGACGCTGAAGTTCCGCATGGTGAAGTTTGCCCGCATCCCGTCGTACAACCAGCTCTTCTCCGGCGACCCGGTCTGGGCGACGCTTGAGATGGCCGGCGTCGGCATGGATGGCCGTCACATGGTCACGCGCACGGACTACCGCTTCCTGCACACGCTCGAGAACATGGGCCCGTCCCCGGAGCCGAATCTGACGGTGCTCTATTCGCCTGCCCTGCCCGCAGCCTTCAAGAAGTATGCCGCCCGCATCTCCATTGAGACATCCTCAATCCAGTACGAGAACGACGATGTCATGAAGCCAGTCTGGGGCGACGACTACAGCATCTGCTGCTGCGTTTCGGCCACGCAGACGGGCAAGGAGATGCAGTTTTTTGGAGCGCGCGCTAACCTTGCCAAATGCCTGCTCTACGCCATCAACGGTGGCAAGGACGAAAAATTCCTGACAAAGGACGGCAAACACATGCAGGTGGGGCCGGAGTACATGCCCATCACGTCAGACGTGCTCGACTACGATGAGGTCCTGCATCGCTTCGATCAGATGATGGACTGGCTGGCCGGACTCTACGTGAATATCCTGAACCTCATCCAGTACATGCACGACAAATACTACTATGAGGCAGCTGAGATGGCCCTGATCGACACGGACGTGCGCCGGACCTTCGCCACGGGCATTGCCGGGTTCTCCCATGTCGTCGATTCCCTCTGCGCGATCAAGTACGCCAAGGTCTCCACGATCCGCGACGAATCCGGCCTGGTCGTCGACTACAAGGTCGAAGGCGACTTCCCGAAATACGGCAACGACGATCCGCGCGCCGACGAGATCGCCGTCTGGCTCCTCAAGACCTTCATGACGAAACTGCGCAAGCATCACACGTACCGCAACTCTGAAGCCACGACGTCCATCCTGACCATCACGTCCAACGTCGTGTACGGCAGCGCCACGGGCGCACTGCCAGATGGACGCAAGGCCGGTGCGCCGTTCGCGCCGGGCGCAAATCCGTCGTACGGTGCAGAGCAGAACGGCCTGCTGGCCTCCCTGAACTCCGTTGCGAAGCTCCCGTACGAGTACGCACTCGATGGCATCTCGAACACGCAGACCATCGCGCCGGAAACGCTCGGCCATACCGAATCAGACCGTGTGGACACGCTCGTGCGCGTGATGGACGGCTATTTCAAACAGGGCGCCCACCACCTGAACGTCAACGTCTTCGGCGTTGACAAGCTCATTGACTGCATGGAGCACCCCGAAAAACCGGAATACGCGAACTTCACCATCCGCGTCTCGGGCTACGCCGTCAAATTCATCGACCTGACCCGCCAGCAGCAGCTCGACGTCATCTCCCGCCGCGCCCATCAGAAGATGTGAGCGCATCGAGAGACATCTCATATCCATAAAATTCCCTCGCAAAAATTCCCTCGCAACAAAAGGCATTTACTGTCTGGCCGTTGCGAGGGAATTTTTGCTATAATGACAAGGAGAGCCGTTCATCGTGACACAAGGAGGAAGAGAAATGGACCGTTTAGAAGAAATCCTGGCTGCCAACAAGGCATTTGTGGCTCATGGCAAGCATGACTATACAGAAGAGGATATTGCCGCGAGCAAGCTGCCGAAGAAGAAAATGGCGATTTTCACCTGCATGGACACGAGGCTGACGGAGATCCTCGAGCCGGCCATGGGCATCCAGCGCGGCGATGCCAAAATCATCCGCACGGTCGGCAACTACCTCACCGGCGAATTTGATGCGGTCATCCGCAGCCTGATGGTGGCTATCTATGAACTCGGCGTCGAGGAGATCTTTGTCGTCGGGCATTACGAGTGCGGCATGGCCAAGACAACGGCAGACAGCCTCGCCGCTGCGATGCGCGCGCATGGCGTGAGTGAGGGCGCCATTGCCAAGATCCATGGCGAACTCGAGACGTGGGCCAACGCGTTCCGCGATCCTGTCGAGAATGTCAAGGATGCTGTGGCCAAGATAGCCGGCAACCCGTACATCCCGAAGAACATTAAGGTACACGGCCTGATGATCCATCCCCGCACCGGGAAGCTCGATGTCATCCAGACGGCAGCAGACAAGCCCGTGTCTGGGGAGGCGGCAGGGCAGGAACCATCTTCAAAGCAGCAGTGGCTTGACTGGACCGTGAAGATCCAGAGCCTTGCACAGGCCGGCCTTCATTATGGGCGGGATCGGTTTGACCTTGAGCGCTATCAGGAACTGCGCGATATTGCCGCCGCAATGATGGTAGCGCAGGCAGATCTGCCGCTCGCAAAAGTCAAAGATCTCTTCTGCAATGAGACGGGCTATCAGACGCCCAAGATCGATACGCGCGCGGCCATTTTCCAGGAGGACAAGATCTTGCTCGTTCATGAAAGCACGGGAAAATGGTCTTTGCCCGGCGGCTGGTGTGATGTCGATCAGTCGGTCGCGGATAATACCATCAAAGAAGTCAAGGAAGAGGCTGGCCTCGATATCGCCATTACCCGTGTCATCGCCATCGACGACTGGCGCAGGCACAATCGATGCAACAATCCCTACGGGATTATCAAGATTTTCTCCCTCTGCAAGGTCCTAGGCGGCTCCTTTCAGCCCAATATCGAGACCACCGAAGCGGCGTATTTTTCCGAGCAGAAACTGCCGCAAAACATCGCCCTCGAGAAAAACAGCCTCGACCAGATTCACCGCTGCTTCGTCGCACATCGTACGCCGGACTGGAAAACCACGATGGACTAAAACGCAGTGAATGTACACCTGCTGCTGGAGGTTGACCCGCAGTTCGGTATCCACAAAGCAGTAAAGACGATCAAGGGTAAAACGTCGAGGATACTTCGGCAGGAATTTCATTTATTTTTGCATTTCGAAAGGCTTCTTCCATGTCGGCTGCACAGGAAAGGTAACACACATTATAACGACAACTGGTTTATCTGGCAATGCGATCTGCCTCAACTACACTAAAATGAACTTAATAAATAAAAAGGAAGTTGCTTCTGTAGCAACTTCCTTTTTGTTTTATCGTTTCAAGTGACGGATGGAATCATGATAGCCTGCAAGGAAGTCGGCAACATAAAATCACGTTAGTCACACAAAATAACCGTAAGGATTATCATCGAATGTTCAGCCATACACGAGATTACTTACACATTACTTCCGATAAGTATAAATTATCGGAAGTAATATTTTAACCTAAAATCCTGGAAAAACCGGCGGGAATCTATCCGCATTACCTTAAGTAATACCATATATATTACCGTAAATACCTTGTTAATACTTAAGTATGTATGGCAATACTTAAGTATTATAAAATGATTTCCCCTGCCGATTGAGCGAATGTGATTGCTCGGTGCTTTCTCGTAGGCGGTTTTCGATACAAGAAAGCCCCGCAGGATCGATGGTATTCGGTCATGCGGGGCTTGATTTAGGACTGTTGTCCGGATAATCCGGAGTTTCTTTTGCGCAGCAGCGGCCTGCTTTTTGATGCAATGACGATAATGCTATCTATTCATAGCATGTTATTGTATGCGATTGCATCGGCAGTGCCATCTTCTGCTTGCACTTGCTGCAGGAATCGTGCTTTTATCAGCACGGTTCTCCTGCTTTGAAGCGGGCCATCATCTCGTTTGTGAGGCTCCAGTCGTCTGGCTGCAGGATGACGTCTTCTGGCTTTGCCCAGAAGGCGCGGCTGAGCTCTTCGCGGTCCATCTGGATGGTGTCGTCGCCGTCGAGGTCGCAGTAGAATCCGGCGAGAATGTCGGCGGCGCTGCCCCACGGCTGGGATTTGTAATAGCGGATGTTCTTGACCTTGAGGCCGACTTCTTCGGCGACTTCACGCTCGACCGTCTCTTCGAAGGTCTCGCCGATCTCGGTGAAGCCTGCTATGAGCGCGTAGACGGTCGTGTCGCTGTGGCCTGCTGCGTAGCGCGTCAAAAGGATCTTTCCATCGTGCAGGACACCGACGATGATGGCCGGGTTGATGCGCGGGTAGATGACGTGGTTGCACTTGGAGCAGCGCAGAGCGCGCTCCTTTGTGTCGAGTACAGTCGGCTGGCCGCAGACGCCGCAGAAGCGGTTCGTGTGGTACCAGCCGTAGAGGTGCAGGGCCGTGTAGAAGGCGTAGAAGCTCGGCAGCTTTGCCTCCTTGTTCTGACGGATGTTCTTGATGGGCTCGAAGGCAAAATCTGCTGGGATGACTGGTCTTTTTTCGCTGAGCAGCAGGAAGAATGCCTTCTTGCCGATCGTGAAGAGGTAGACGCAGCCGTCGGGGCGGCCGAGCTGGGCAAACGTCGGGAAGAGCTTGCCTTCATCCTGGCGCACAAGTACCGTGCGCGCGTCGAAGACGAATACGACGCTGTCATCCATCGGCTCAGCCGACGGCTTGTACTGGTTGTCGAGTTTCTTTGGTGCAATATCCTGGATCATGGGGATTCCTTTCTGTGACTCTGTAGCTCTGTGCCCTATCTTGAGGCTCTGCGTGGGCCGGTGCGGCGCGTACATGACGCATGCGGATGCCCGAGTCCCTCGGGTAAAATGTGTGTCAGGGCTGACGTTATACCAGATACCAGCTGCGCCCGCGCTCTTCTGCCGGTGTCGTCGGCGCTGAGTGGCCCGAGAGCAGCAAGGTGTCGTCGGGCAGTGTCAGGATGCGCTCGCGGATGCCGCGCAGCAGTGCCTCTTCATCGCCGCCGTACATGTCGGTGCGGCCGTAGCTGCCCTGGAAGATGGAATCGCCGACAAAGGCGGCCCCATCCTCTTTCGTGTAATAGATGACGCCGTCTGCTGTGTGGCCTGGCAGGTCGAGGAGCTCCATCTGGAAGGACGGCTTCTCTTTGAGCGCGATGACAGCATGGTCTGCGAGATACGTGACATCCTTGAGCACGATGGGGTCCTCGGTCTGAGAAGAGAGGTTCCAGACGGGGTTCTCGGCGTAGAGCATCCCCTTCTCGCCCATATACACGGGGATCTGGAGTACCGCCTGCAGTTCGTTGACGGCGCCGATGTGGTCGAAATGGCCATGCGTCAGCAGGATGGCCTCAATGGTCAGGTCCTTCTCGCGGATGAGCTCGAGCAGTTTACCCGCCTGTGCGCCGGGGTCTATGAGGAAGCCGTGCTTCGTCTCATTGTCGGCGTAGATGTACGCGTTGGTCGGAATGTACTTCGTGACAGTTGCCTGCAAAATCATGGGAGACTCTCCTTTCTGTTGTTTGTTGCCCGCTTCAGCAGATGGCGCTCAGTCAAGGCCGTAGACTGCATTGAGCATGGCCGTGCCGCTGGCGGTGCGGAAGACTTTCTCGCGGAATGCGAGAATGGCTTTTTGGGAGAGTGCGTCTTCGTAAGCGTTGACCAGGAAGTCGGCTTCGAGCAGCAGTTGGTAGTCTGCCCCATCGACATCTTTATAGGTGTGATGATGGCCGATGAGGTAGCAGATGCGCTCAATCATGGCAGATGGGATGCCAGAGACGTCTTCGAGCAGCTTGCGCGCAGGTGCTGGCCCCTCTTTTTCCTGGTAGATGCCTGCAGCGCTCCTGTACTTCGCCTCAGCGGCATGGATGCCGATGTCGTGCAGGATGGCGGCGAGCTCGAGCGTCTGCTGGACCTCTGCGCGCAGTCCTTCCTGGCGGCCGAGCAGGGCGGCATAGGTGTAGACTTTGAGGAAGTGCTGGATGCGCTTGGCATCACCGGCGTCAAAGGTGATCATCGCCTGCAGGACTTCATCGCGCTTCTTGGCAAAAGTTTCTTCTGTCATGGGTGTTCCTCTCTCCGGCTTTACAGTCGGCTCGATTTCATGGAATATCCGCTGCATCAGTAAACTGCGGCAGCGGCCTGCGAAAGCGCAGGGGCAGCTGTTGTCTCGCTGTCAGCTGCTGCTTTTGCGGTCTCTTCTTCCTGCTCGAAGCCGTAGTCGAGCAGAGCGGCGGCTTCACTGAAGCGCGTCTCGTCGTCGGAATGCATGACGACGGCGATGAGCTCTTTGTCACCGCGCTTGGCCGCGGCGCTCAGGCAGCCGCGTGCGGCGCTTGTCCAGCCCGTCTTGATGCCCGTGCAGCCCGGATACGATTCGAGCAGCTCATTCGTGTTGCGACAATATGTCTTGTGGCCCTGCGGCGCGATGTAGTAGATGTTCTTTGCCTTCGTGCCGACAATCTGGCGGAAGGCGTCGTTGTGCATGGCGTAGGCGGCAATCTTGGCCATGTCGCGCGCTGTCGAGTAGTGGTTGGCGTCCGGCATGCCGTTCATGTTGACGAAATGCGTGTTGACGGCACCGATTGCCTGCGCCTTCTCATTCATCATCGCGGCGAAGGTGGCTTCATCTCCGCCGACTGCCTCCCCGACGGCCGTCGCTGCGCCGTTGTCAGAGATCATCATCATCTGCTGCAGGATGTCGGCCATGCGCAGGGTGTAGCCCGGATAGAGGCGCGCGCACTCGACATCGGCTGCATAGCGGCTGACGGTGACGAGCTGGTCGGGACTGCTCGTCTCGAGCGCGAGGATGCAGGTCATCATCTTCGTCATGCTGGCCGGGTATTCGCGCTTGTCAGCGTTCTTCTCATAGAGCACCTGCCCCGTCGCCTCGTCGATGACGATGGCGGCGTCTGCCGTGATGTCCGGCGCTGCGGCCATGGCAACGGCCGACCAGACGAGCAGCAGCACGAGGCTCAGCAGTGCGGTATAGATTCGTTTACAAGATTTCAAAATGTTCATGCTCCAATCCGTCCCCCTCTTTCGGCAATTCCAGGCAAGATGCCGCCAGGGACTCTTCCTGCATTATAGCTTCATCGTCTGGCATCGTCAAATTTTTCCAATCCCTTTGAAGACGTTTTGAAGACTTTCCGCTCCCTTTGCATTCATGGCTCTCAGGATGACTCACCCATGCGGCTGGCTCCTCGATTTCCTCTAATATTCATAAAACTCTTTTTTTCGAACATACATGTGCTATAATAGAGAACAGAACGAAACAAATAGACTGATGACGCAATCGGATAGATAAGGGGGATGTATTATGCGCAAGACGAGCAAATCAAGTGACCGCCAGAAAGAGATCTTCCAGTTCATCAAGGCTTTCCTGCTCGAGAAGGGCTATCCGCCTTCCGTAAGGGAAATCGGCGAGGCTGTCGGGCTCAAGTCGAGCTCAACGGTCCACAGTTACTTGTCGCGCCTCGAGGCCAATGGCATGATCAAGCGCGACCCGACGAAGCCGCGCGCTATCGATATCCTCGACGAGCGCCCGTGGCGCCAGAATGTGCCGGTGCCGATGCTCATCGGCATCCACAAGGGTGCGGCACTCTTTGACGAGAAGAATTTCAGCGACGTCTACTCCTTCCCGCAGGAACTGCTCGCTACCCACAAGAAGACGTACCTCGTGCGCATGCCGGATGATGGCCTGCGGGAAGCAGGCATCGCAGAGGGTGACTTTCTCTTCATCACGCCGCAGGAATTTGCCAATGACTTCGACCTTGTCGTCGCAGAAGTGGACAGGCGCTCAACCGTGCGCTACTTCCGCCAGGACCAGAAAGGGACCTACCTCCTGAAGAGCCGCGAGGAAGAGGCGGAGCCGTGCCCAAGCGTGGTCACGGTCCTCGCCCGCGTGATCAGTGTCTACCATAAGATCTGAATCAGGATTGCTCTGCAGTGCGGGACGAACAGGCAGACAAAAATAACGATAACAATATAACAACATGACAACAAAAAACGGCGTCTGCCCGAGTGTGTATGTTCTCGGGCAGACGCCGTTTGATATTGCCGTATCGTATCTCTGTGTCAATCCGTTTCGTCGAGGTCAAGGACGGCCTGTGCGGCGCCCATGATACCGATAATGGCGTGCTCGAAGGTCAGGCCACCCTGCAGGTAGACGTTGTAGGGTGCGCGCAGCGGGCCGTCGGCACTGAACTCGATGGAAGCGCCCTGCACGAAGGTGCCTGCTGCCATGATGATCTTGTCGGCGTAGCCCGGCATGTCCCACGGCTCCGGCGCGGCGAAGGAATCGACAGGCGAATACTTCTGGATGCCGCCGCAGAAGGCGATGAGCTTGTCGGCGCTGCCGAGCTCGATGGCCTGGATGATGTCGCCGCGCACGTCCGTCGGCAGTGGCAGCGTCTTGTAGCCGAGCTTGGCGAACATGCCTGCGGCAAAGATCGCGCCCTTGATGGCCTGTGAGACGACGTGCGGCGCGAGGAAGAGGCCCTGGAACAGCAGGCGGTTGTTCGAGAGGCTCGCGCCGAGCTCGTCGCCCATGCCCGGTGCCGTCAGGCGGTACGAGGCGAGCTCGACGAGGTCGTCGCGGCCGACGATGTAGCCGCCGGTCGGTGCGATGCCGCCGCCGGGGTTCTTGATGAGGGAGCCCGCCATGATGTCGGCCCCTGCCTGCGTCGGCTCTTCGTAGTCGACGAACTCGCCGTAGCAGTTGTCGACAAAGCAGATGCAGTCGGGCTTGATGCGGTGAACTTCCGTCGTGATGGCGCGGATGTCCTCGATGGAGAGCGGGCTGCGCATGCTGTAGCCGCGCGAGCGCTGGATCTCGACCATCTTCGTCTTGTCGGTGATGACGTCCTTGATGTGCGCCATGTCGACCTTGCCCGCGACCATCGGCAATTCGTTGTAGAGCACACCGAATTCCTTGAGGGAGCCGGGGCTCGGGTTGTCGTAGCCGATGACCGTCTGCATCGTGTCGTACGGCTTGCCCGTCAGCGAGACGAGCTCGTCGCCGGGGCGCAGGATGCCGAAGAGCACCGTCGCCAGCGCGTGCGTGCCCGAGACGAACTGCGTGCGCACGAGCGCGCGCTCTGCGCCGAAGATCTTCGCGTAGAGCTCTTCGAGCTTGCCGCGGCCGATGTCGTCGTAGGCATAGCCCGTCGTCGTGTTGAAGTGGGCGTCGGAGACGCGGCACTCGCGCATGGCATCGAGGACCTTCAGCGTGTTGGCCTCGGCCACATCCTCGATGTGCGCAAAGAGCGGTTCGGATTCCTTGAGGACCTCGCGCTTGAGATCCGTGATTTTCTTGGAAAATGACATGGAAATACTTACCTCACAGTCTATTACAGTTATTTATTGTCAAGGTGGGATTCGTGGACTTCATAGGGCTCGAAGCGCGCCCGCTTCGAGGCGGGCAGGCTGACCTTGACGAGTGTGCCCGCTTCCGTGTAGTCCGTCTCGCGGACGGCGTGGAGATCGTGCAGCTCCGTCAGCAGCCGTCCTTTGGCAAAGGGAATCAGGAGTTCCATCCGGACCTGCTGCTCAGAGAAGAATCGTTCGATGAGCTGCTGGAGCTCGTCGAGGTTGGCGCCCGTCTGAGCGGAGACGCAAATGCCCTCGCGGCCGTGCAGCAGTATGGCTTCCTGCGCTGGCGTCAGTCCCTCCCCTGCCCGCTCTTCGCCCTCTGTGCCGGACGCTTTGAGGCGGTCGGCCTTGTTGAAGACGTAGAGCGTCGGCTTTGAGACGGCATCGAGCTCCTTGAGAACCTCGACGACTGACTCGATCTGCTGCTCGTAGTTCTCGTTGCTGCAGTCGACGACGTGCAGCAGGAGGTCGGCTTCCTGCACCTCCTCGAGTGTCGCGCGGAAGGCCTTGACGAGCGTGTGCGGCAGCTTCTGGATGAAGCCGACGGTGTCGGTCAGGAGGATTTCCTGCTTCTCGGGCAGGATGAGGTGGCGCGTCGTCGGGTCGAGTGTCGCGAAGAGCTTGTCCTCGGCAAAGACTTCCGAGCCCGTGAGCCGGTTCAAGAGTGTCGATTTGCCCGCGTTGGTGTAGCCGACGAGGGCGACGAGCGGGATGCGCGAGAGCTTGCGGCGGCGACGGTGCAGGTGGCGGTTCTTCTGCACGGCATCGATCTGGGACTCGAGGTCGTGGATGCGCGCGTAGATGCGGCGTCGGTCGACTTCGAGCTTCGTCTCGCCAGGGCCGCGCGTGCCGATGCCGCCTCCGAGGCGTGAGAGCACGAGGCCCTGACCGCCGAGGCGCGGCAGATTGTACTGGAGCTGTGCGAGCTCGACCTGCAGCTTGCCCTCTTTCGTGCGGGCGCGCTGCGCGAAGATGTCGAGGATCAGCGCCGTGCGGTCGATGACCTTGATGCCGAGCATCTGCTCGAGGTTGTGCTGTTGCGACGGCGTGAGCTCGTCATCGAGGATCAAGAGTGTCGCGTCGCGGTTCTGGACTTCCATGGCGATCTCGGCGACCTTGCCGCGCCCGAGGAAGAAGGCGGCGTCGGGCTTCTCGCGGCGCTGGATGAAGGTGCCGACGATGGTGGCGCCCGCCGTGTCGGCGAGGCGCGCGAGCTCGGCCATCGATTCGTCGACGGGCCATAGCGCCCTGCCGCAGTCGAGGCCGGCGAGCAGGGCGCGCTCTTCCTCATCTTCTGTCGACTTCGTGTTGCGCGCGCTGAGCTTCTTGTTGATCGTCGTGATGAGATACGTCAGGTTAATCGTGTGCAGCGCGCGCTCCGGCAGCGGGCCGACGCTGCTGAGCTGCTCCGTGCCGTCCTCGGCGCAGTCGCCGGTGAAGAAGCCGAGCGAGCCGATGATCTCCCCTGCCTTGTCGGCGCGGAAGCCAATGGCCGCCATGCAGTCGAAGCGCAGGCGGCGCAGCGACGAGAAGTCGGGCTCACTGAGGCGCGTGTCGCCGCTCGGATGCGTATGGATGCAGCGGATACCCGTGAGCTTGCCCTCGGCGCGGCGCGACTTGAACTCCGGCAAGTCGACCGTGTCGGTGTCGCCGACCGACACCTGCAGGACCTTGCCCTGGCGATTCAGGTAGACGGCGACCTCGCGGCCGAGCAGCTCCGTGACCTCGAGCATCTCTGTGTTGAGCTCGTGCGTCGAGAGCTGGCCAATCGGCACGGTCAGCTCGTAGAGCGCTTCGAGGCGCTTGACGATGTACTGTTTGATGTTCTGGATCTCTCCATTGATCTGAATGGTCTGCATAGGATACCTCATGGGTCAACCGCGGTTGACGATGTTCGATATGTGCTTGAGCGTGATGGAAAGCGTGCCGTCCTCGTTGTTGTTGAACTCGACGAACTCCGTGTTGTCGAAGTAATCCGTCGGGATGGTCAGCTCGATGCCCGTGTCGGTCTTGAGCTTGTGGCGGCTGACCTTCTTGAGCGTCGCCTCCGGGTCCATCTGGACGGGCTCTGTAATGCCCGCATCGCGGATGGCCGTGTCGAGCTCCTGCTGCATGGCGGGATTGTCCTGGAAGATCTCCTTGCCCGCCTCCTGCAGGTCGAGCTCCGCGCCCTTCTGCATCGTCTCGGCCACGTAGCTCTTGACGGCGGCTTCGGCCATGACCTTGTCCTGGCCGAACGACTCAGCGACCTGGGCGGCCGCCTTGCTGAGGTTCTTCATCGCTTCCTTCGGCGAGGGCGTCAGGCTGCACTCGAGCAGAACTTCCGGCAGGACGAAGACGGCGTCGCCGTCGAGCGTGTACTTCTTGGCTGCCGTCTTGATGGCCTTCGTCCGGCCGTTGATGAAGGCGAACTCGTCAATCTTCTGCGAGAGGTTCGGCATGATGGAATAGTGGTTGATGATCTCGTTCTGGATGCCATCCTCCGTCTGGTTGACCTGGTGCGTGAAGCCGATGTGGCTGTTGCTGCGCAGGATGACGAGGTACGGCACCTCGTCAATGCTCGCCTGTGCGACGATGACATCGGATGCGGGCATCTCCTCGGCGTGTGTCAGGGCGTCGTCGAGTGTCTTGGCAATCGCCTTGCTTAGGGCGACGAAGTCGAGCGTTCCCGACTCGTAGTCCTGCAGCTCTTTGAAGAAGGCGCTGTCCTCGCAGAAAGTGCCTGGCTTGGCGTCCTGGCTGACCCAGGCGCGCTCGATGTGCTTCAAGAGCCAGGTCTCGACGCTGTCTTTTACAGGAAGTTCTGCATCCGAATAGACCGTCACACCCGAATGGAAGTCGAGAATGTGAAGGATGGCCTTCTCGATGATGATCATGATTGTTCCTCCCCTGTGCACGGTCCCTCAGCGGATGCCTTTGCCTTTTTCGCAGCATCTTCTGCCTCGGCGCGGCGGCGGACTTCCTGCAGGCGCGGCACGAGGTAGGTCTGCAGGCGCTCCTCGAGCTCCGGCAGGGTATTCGAGTCGAAGTCGTAGTTGACATCCGGGATGTTCCAGATGCGCGCTTCGCTGAAGAACTCGTCGCGGTAGATGTTGAAGTAGACCGTCACGCTACTCTCGAGCGCGAAGTCGACGTAGTCGATGATGATGTACGAGCCGTTGTTGATCTTGACGGGCTGGGCGGGATGGATGAAGAGCGAAAAGCCCTCGAGCGTCTCTGGCAGTTCATTGCCCGTCTTCCACGTGAGGATCTCCTTGGCGCGCACGATGCTCGAGATGCTGGCCGGGTCAAACGTCTCGAGTTCCGCGAGCAGGGACTCGAGCTGCGCTTTGAGCAATGCTTCAAAGACGGTAAAGTCCGCCGTGATGAACTCGATGCGGCAGAGCTCGATGAGCCCGATCTTGATGCGCAGCTTGTACTCGTGCGTTTCCTCGTGGAAGTAGGCCGTCGCGCTCTTGTGCAGCGATTCGCTCTCATACGTGAAGATGTCGTAGCAGTCGCCGAGCGGCTCCTCGATGCGGCGCAGCGCGAAGCCATGCCAGCTGTCCGGCAGCTTCTCCAGGTATTCCCAGCCGTCGAGCTCCTGTCGCACCTTCTCGATTGTCTCTTCTTTCATCTGCACACCTCTCTCATTTCCCAAGATACTGTTTCGGCCTTATCAGCAATACTTTATTATAACAGTCCTCTGCGCTTGTTTCAACTGCGGCAAGGCTTTCGCGCCATGTTGTAAGTTTTATATTGACAAGTGAGAATGATTATACTATACTAATCATAAATCAAGGATATCGTCTGTATGAATGCTACGATATCACAGCACAAGAAGAATCAAGAGAAAAGAGGAGAAACACCATGGGTATCCAGGAATCGCTGGCCAAGCGCCGCACGTACTACAACATCAACAAGGAACTGCCGGTCGCAGAGGAAGAAGTCGTCGCGCTCGTCGAGAACACGACGGAGCTCGTGCCGGATGCGTTCAACATGAAGAGTGCCCGCGTGATTGTCGTGACGAAAGCAAAGCAGGATGAACTCTGGGACGCCATCTACGAGGCTTTCGGCGGCAAGGTCGCCCGCGAGAAGATTGATAGCTTCAAGGCGGGCTACGGCACGCTGCTCTACTTCTACGACGAGGACGTCGTCAAGGGCCTCCAGGAGCAGTTCCCGCTCTATGCGGCAAACTTCCCGATCTGGGCACAGCAGGCCAACGGCATGCTGCAGATTAGTATCTGGACGGCACTGCGCGAGCTCAACATCGGCGTCAACCTCCAGCACTACAACCCCGTCATCGACGAGACGGTCAAGAAGATGTTCTCGGTGCCGGATTCCTGGAAGCTCATCGCCCAGATGCCGTTCGGTGGCATCGCCGCTGAGCCGCAGGCAAAGGACAAGGAAGACATCAAGGCCCGCGTCAAGGTCTTTGGCTGAGTCCTGTATCTTCATGATCTTCATAGGAACAAGCAATAAAAAGCTCCGCAGCATGCGTATCGCTGCGGAGCTTTTTGTTGAGAGAACGGCGCCAGTCGGCTCATGTTTCCGTGCCAGCCGACTGCTTCCCACTGCCGCTCCTCATAGATAGGTCCGTTCGCCCTTAGGACCCACCTCTTATCTAGGCCCAACAAGAAAGGAGACTGTAAGGATTGCGGTAATCCTTACAGTCTTTACTATAACAGAGATTGCTCAGAAAATCAAGAGCAACAGGGACAAAATCGAAAGAATACAGTTGTAAACAATCGTGAATCAAGTGTCTGACTGCCCGACAAGTGCCATAAGGCCTGCTTCATCGAGGATGGCGATGCCGAGGGCAGTCGCCTTCTGCAGTTTGCTGCCGGCCGCCTCGCCGGCGACGAGATAGTCTGTCTTCTTGGAGACAGAGCCTGCGACGCGCCCGCCGTGGCTCTCGATGAGCGCGGCAGCATCTTTGCGGCTCAGGCTCGGCAGCGTGCCCGTGATGACGAAAGTCATGCCGTCGAACTTCGTGTCGACAAGGCCCGTGTCCTTGAGCGTGAAGTTGACGCCAGCGGCACGGAAGGCCTCGAGGATCTTCTGGCTGGCAGGGGCGCGGAAATACTGCACGATGGCCTTCGCGCTGATCTCGCCCATGTCGCGGACCGCGAGGATCTCCTCTTCGGAAGCCTTGGCCAGCGCATCGATGGAGCCAAAGTGCAGCATGAGCTCGCGGGCGGCCGTGCGGCCGATGCCCGGGATGCCGAGTCCCGTCAGCAGGCGCAGCGGCTCATTCTTTTTGCTCGCCTCGATGGCCGTGAGGACCTTGTCGGTGTTCTTTTCCTTGCCGATGATGCCCTTCTCGATGAGTTCTTCGCGCCTGTCTGCCAGGTGGTAGAGGTCGGCAATCGTCGTGATGCAGCCTTCCTCGATCAAGCTGTGGATAGCCGCCTCGCCGAGGCCTTTGATATCCATGGCCGAGCGTCCGACGAAATTGAGGATGTGGCTCTCGAGCTGAGCCGGGCAGCTCGGGTTCTGGCACTTGATGTCAGAGGTGTCCGGCTCGCGCACGGCGGGCGCGCCGCAGACCGGGCAGCGGCTGCCGATGACAAATGGCTCTGTGCCTGCGGGGCGCTTCTCCTTGACGACTTCCTTGACCTTCGGGATGATCTCGCCCGACTTGTAGACGCGCACCGTGTCGCCGATGCGCACGTCGAGGTTGTCGATGAAGTCCTGGTTGTGCAGGGTCGCGCGCTCGACCGTCGTGCCGCAGAGCCGGATCGGGTCAAAGACAGCCGTCGGCGTGATGCGTCCCGTGCGCCCGACCGAGAGCTCGATCTTGCGGATGACCGTCTCCTTCTCCTCCGGCGGGTACTTGTAGGCAATCGCCCAGCGCGGCACCTTGGCTGTCGCGCCGAGCTTCTCGCGGTCTGCGAGATTGTTGAGCTTGACGACCGCGCCGTCGATGTCGTAGGGCAGGCTGCCGCGGCTCTCGCCAATGGCGGTGATGGCCTGCCAGACTTCCTCTGCCGTGCGGCAGACTTTGTAGTTGTGGATGACCTTGATGCCCTGCTTCTTCATGAAGGCATACGCCTCGGTGTGCGTCGTGAACTGACGGCCGCGGGCCGTCTGCAGGTTGAAGACGAAGAGCGAGAGATGGCGCTCTTTCGTGATGCGGCTGTCGAGCTGACGCAGCGTTCCCGCGGCGCAGTTGCGCGGATTGGCAAAGGGCTTGAGCCCCAGGAGCTCCTGGCGTGCGTTGACCGCCGCAAAGGCCTTCTTCTCCATGTACACTTCACCGCGGATCTCGAAATACGGCAGCTTGTCCTTGAGCGTTTTTTTGACGTCGTGGATGACTCTTGCGTTCTCTGTGACGTCCTCGCCCTGCACGATGCCGTCGCCGCGCGTGATGGCGCGCACGAGCACACCGTCCTCGTAGCGCAGCGCCATCGAGAGGCCGTCGATCTTCTCCTCGACGACGAATTCCGGATTGTCGAGCTCCTGCTGCAGTTCCTCGACGAAGGCGAAGATCTCTTCCTTGCTGAAGACATCCTGCAGTGAGAGCATCGGCACATCGTGCTTGACGAGCACGCCGGCCGTGCGGCGCGCCTGGCCGCCGACGACCTGCGTCGGCGAGTTCTTGGTGATGAGCTCCGGGTATTTCGCCTCGATGGCCTTGAGGCGCAGCATGAGCTGGTCGTACTCGTAATCCGAGATCTCGGGATTGTCCTCATTGTAATAGCGGTTATTGTGGTAGCGGATGACCTTGCGGAGCTCGGTGAGCTCCTTCTTGACCGCCTGGATGGACTCCGGTATATCTGCCATCATGATCACTCCTTCCCCCTGGTTTCCTGTCGTTCTGTCTCATGCCTTGGTAATCGGGGCGTACTTCTGCATGAGGCCTTTGACGCCCTGGCCCGGGAAGGCAATCTTGAGCTCGACTTCTTCGCCGCTTCCCTTGACGGAGACGACGGTACCGACGCCCCACTTGCCGTGGCGCGCCTTGTCGCCGACCTTCCACTTGATGCTCGTATCGGGGCGGATGACGCCGGCGGCTGCGGGGCGCGCACTGCTCTGGCGCTCGCGCAGGGCCTCCATCGCCTCGAGGGCCGACTGCGGCTTGCCCGCGAAGTGCGTGCCCGTCCCCATCTGGTTGGCGCTCGGGCGGAAGCTCATGAAGCCGGAGCGCTGCTGGGCGCCGTAGTGGTTGGCGTTGGCGAAGCCATAGGCATTAGCGCGCGGCACAAGGCGCTCGACGTACTCGTCGGGGATCTCCTTGAGGAAGCGCGAGGGCGGGAAGGCCTGCGTCTTGCCGTAGATCGTGCGCTGGCGCGCATTCGTCAGGTAGAGCTTGCGCTGGGCGCGCGTGATGCCGACATAGCACGTGCGGCGCTCCTCCTCAATCTCATCGGGATTCATGAGCGTGCGCGAATGCGGGAAGAGCCCCTCCTCCATGCCGATCATGAAGACAATGGGGAACTCGAGGCCCTTGGCCGAGTGCAGCGTCATGAGCGTCACGCGGTCGTCCTCGATGTCGGCGTTGTCGATGTCGGAGACGAGCGAGAGTTGCGAGAGGAAGGTCTCGAGGTTCGGGTTCTCCTCCGACTTCTCGAAGTCGCGCGCGACGCCGATGAATTCCTTGAGATTCTCGATGCGCGACTCGTTCTCCGTCTTCTTGTCGGCCTTGAGCTCCGCGAGGTAGCCCGAGTCCTTGAGCACCTTGTCGATGAGATCGTCGAGCTTCATGTTCATGTGGGTATTCATGAAGTTGAAGATGAAGGTCGTGAAGAGCTCCAAGGGCTTCTTGACGCGCGCCGTGATGCCCGGGATGGCGTCGAGCACCTCCGGGTTCGAGATGACGTCAAAGAGCGAGAGTTCCTGCTCTTCGGCAAAGGCCGTGAGCTTCGCCATCGTCGTCGCGCCGAGGCCGCGCTTCGGCACGTTGATGATGCGCATGAGGCTCACGGTGTCGAGCGGGTTGTAGATGACGCGCAGGTATGCGAGGATGTCCTTGATCTCCTTGCGGTCGTAGAACTTGAGGCCGCCGACCATCGTGTACGGGATGCCCGAGCGCATGAACGTCTCCTCGATGATGCGCGACTGGGCGTTCGTGCGGTAGAGGATGGCGATGTCGCCGTACGAGGCGTTGAAGATCGTGCGCTGCTTCGTGATGGTCGTCGTGATGAACTGCGCCTCGTCGCGTTCGTCCATCGCCTGATACGAGGTCAGCTTCTCGCCCGTCGCGTTCTCCGTCCAGAGTTCCTTGGGCTTGCGGTTGACATTGTGCTC
This sequence comes from Mitsuokella sp. UBA4253, assembly GCF_002395285.1. NCBI lineage: Bacteria > Bacillati > Bacillota > Negativicutes > Selenomonadales > Selenomonadaceae > Mitsuokella > Mitsuokella sp. UBA4253. Next base: position 46,926 of record NZ_DGWR01000015.1, read on the forward strand.
GATGACGGCATTGGCCGCCGCGAGGATGTTCTTCGTCGAGCGGTAGTTCTGCTCGAGCTTGATGACTGTCGCTTCCGGGTAGTCCTTCTCGAAGTCCATGATGTTGCGGATGTCGGCGCCGCGCCATCCGTAGATGGACTGGTCGGCATCGCCGACGACGCAGAGGTTGTGATGGCGCGCGGCGAGGATCTTCGTGAGCTGGTACTGGGCGCCGTTCGTGTCCTGGTACTCGTCGACGAGGATGTAGCGGAAGCGCCCCTGGTACTTGCGGCGGATGTCCTCATTCTCCTCGAGCAGCACGACGGAAATCATCAGCAAATCGTCGAAGTCGAGCGCGTTGTTGTTGCGCAGCTTCGCTGCATAGAGGCGGTAGATCTCAGCAATCTTCTTCTGGTGGAAGTTGTCGGCGTCGCGCTCCATGGCCTTCGGCCCCATGAGCTGGTTCTTAGCGTTCGAGATCGCATTCTGGACGCTCGCGGGCGTGTACTGCTTGTCGTCGAGATTCATCTCCTTGAGGCATTCCTTGATGACGGTCTGGCTGTCAGACGAATCGTAGATGACGAAGTTGCGCTTGTAGATGTCCGTCGCCTCGATCTCGCGGCGCAGGAAGCGCGCACAGAACGAGTGGAATGTGCTGAGCCAGACATCTTTGGCGGCGTCACCGATCATGCGGTCGACGCGCTCGCGCATCTCTGTCGCCGCCTTGTTGGTGAAGGTGATGGCCAGGATGCTGTACGGTGCGACCCCCTGCGCCAAGAGGTTTGCGATGCGGCAGGTCAGCACCTTCGTCTTGCCCGAGCCGGCACCTGCCATGATGAGCAGCGGTCCTTCCGTATGTGCGACGGCCTTCTTCTGTGCGGGGTTCAAGCCACTGAAAATATCCAAAGTATCCTCCAATCGTTTCTCTTTGTTGCATGGTTTCTGGTTCTATCGATAGGAAAGCCTTCCCCCCATTGCATCTGCAGCGGGGAGAAGGCTCTTTTATCAGTCATGATTTGCGTCACGCGGACGCAGCGCAATAACGGGCAATCAGTTCTTGCCGATGCGCTTGACGGCCTCGGAGAGAGGCGGGATGACCTGTTTCTTGCGGCTCATGACGCCCGGCAGGTAGATGTGCGTGCCGCTTGCGTCCTTCTTGAAGGCCTCACCGATGAGCGTCTTCGGCGAGCCCGTGAAGAGCAGGTACGTCGCTTCCTGCAGGATGTCCGTGACCATGACGAGGCTGAGGTCGAAGCCCTCCTTGTCGCAGATGTTCTGCATCGCTTCGATGAGCTGCGGCTCGAGGTCCATGACTTCCTTCGGGTCCATGACCGAGATCTGGCTGACGATGACGCGGTAGTCGCCGATCTGGAACTCCTTGAGGTCGTTCTTGGCAATCTCAGCCGGCGTCATGTCGCCGATGCCGGAACCAGCCTTGAGCATCGCCATGCCGTATTCCTGGATGTCGACGCCGGCGATCTCAGCGAGGCGCTCTGCCGTCTTCTTGTCGTACGGCGTGCAGGTCGGGCTCTTGAAGAGGACCGTATCCGAGAGGATGGCCGAGAGCAGGAGGCCTGCGATGGATGCCGGGATGTCGACATCGTTCTGCCAGTGCATGTTGGCGACGATCGTTGCCGTGCAGCCGACCGGCTCAGCATGCGTGAAGATCGGCTCGCTCGTCTGGATGCCGCCGAGGCGATGATGGTCGATGATCTCGAGGATCTTGGCTTCCTCGATGCCCTCGACAGCCTGGCCGCGCTCATTGTGGTCGACGAGGATGACGCGGTCGCGCTCCGGCAGCATGAGGTTGTCGCGGCTGACGAGGCCGACGAGGCGGCCGTTCTCGAGGACCGGGTAGTTGCGGTAGTTCGTCTCCTCCATCGTGCCCTTGATGTCCGAGAGCAGGTCGAGCGGCTTGAAGCAGACCGGGTCCGGATGCATGATGCGGCGGATCGGCACGCACTGGTTGATCAGTCGGGCTACCGTATACGTGTCATACGGCGTCGAGAGGACGAAGATGTGCTTTGCCTCAGCGGCTTCGATGACATCAGCCGAGATGCGGCCATTGCCCGTGATGATGAGGCAGGAGATGCCCTGATCGACGATGTCGATGAGCGTCTCATCGTGGCGGTCGCCTACGAGCACGATGTCGTTCTTCTCGACCGTGTCCTGGATCATCTTGATCGAGCCGGCAGCGATGCGGATCTTGCCGTGGATGAAGTCGCTCTCATTACCCGAGACGAGCACCTTGCTGTCCGTGGCCGCGATGATATCGCGATAGCGTACGCGCATCTCCGAGAGATCCTGCATGCTGAGCTCCTGGAAATAGCGCTTGGCGAGGTCCGATACCGTGACGATGCCGACGAGAATGCCCTTGCTGTCCGTGACCGGCACCGATTTGAGGTCATGGCCGCGCATGACTTCGCCGAGATGGCGCAGCGTGTCGTGCTGGCGGACGACGATCTTGCAGTCGAGTGTGACATCCTTGACGCGCGGATAGAGATCCGACAGCAGCAGCGGCTGCTCGACGTGGAAGTAGTCGAGTGCGTATTTCGTCTCCGCATTGACCTTGCCGGCACGCGCCGGGACTGCGTTGAAGCCAAGTGCCTGCTTCAGGTGCGCATAGCCGATGGCCGAGCAGATGGAATCCGTATCCGGATTGCGATGACCAATGACATAAATCGGTTTCGTGCTCTTCATGTTAAAAAATCCTCCTCTATTTCACAGCGGGGGCATAGCCCCGGTTGATACGATGCAATCTAGTATTCATTATACGCAAAAATCACTTTGACGTCCAGTAGTCTGCCCCGCTCTTTTTACAAACAAAGAAGCCCTGCCCGTCCATGGAATATGGACGGACAGGGCTTTGCCATATCTTGAGCGGCACCTGTGCTCTATGCAATCAACGAGATCTGGACGCGCGTTCGGCTGTTCTCTTGGGCAGTCTGTCGCTGTCGGGATCTGGCGCATCGCGCAGCAGCAGATTCAAGAGGATGGCCGTGATGCTGCCAATCGTGATGCCGCTGTTGCAGAGGATCTGGACCCAGGTCGGGAACTTGCTGTAGAAGCTCGGCACGCCAATCGGGATCAGGGCGACGGCAACGCTGATGGCAACGACCATGATGTTGCCCTTCTTGTGCAGCTCTGCCTTTGAGAGCGCCTGGAAGCCGCTGGCGGCGACCATGCCGAACATCGCGAGGCCCGCGCCTCCTAAGACCATCGTCGGCACACTGGCGACGACGGCGGCCATCTTCGGGAAGAGGCCGAGGATCATGAGCATGACGCCGCAGACGGCGACGATGTAGCGGCTGCGCACGCCCGTCATGCCGATGAGACCGATGTTCTGGGCAAAGGCGGTGTACGGGAAGGTGTTGAAGATGCCGCCGAGTGCCGTGGAGAAGCCGTCGGCACGCAGCGCCTTCGTCAGCATGCTCTCGGTCATCGGCTTGTCGACAATCTCGGTGACCGCGACGATATCACCTGTCGTCTCGGCCATCGTCACGAGCATGACGAGCGTCATCGCGAGGCACGAGACCGGTTCAAAGACGGGATAGCCGAAGGCGAACGGCGTCGTGATGCCGAGCGCTGCCGCCTCCCCTACGGCGTGGAAATCGGCCATGCCGAGCGCATCGGCAATCAGCGTGCCGATGACAAGGCCGAGAAGCACACTGATCTGGCGCAAAAAGCCGCGGCAGACACGGTAGATGACGAGAATGATGGCGAGCACGACGGCGGCCATGAGGATGTGAGTCGGCTCACAGTAGTCGGGCGCAGACGGGTTTGCACCGGCAATCCAGTTGACGGCGACCGGCATCAGCGAGAGGCCGATGACCGTGATGACCGAACCCGTGACGACTGGCGGGAAGAAGCGCAGCATCTTGCTGAAGAAGTTGCTGATGACGAAACAGGCGACGCCGGCGAAGATGGCAGCGCCGTAGACGACCTGCAGGCCGGCCGCGCCGCCGCCGTGCGTGTTGGCGATGATGATCATCGGCGTGACGGCGGTGAAGGTGCAGCCCTGGACGATCGGCAGCTTGGAGCCGATATAGTCACGAATGCTCAGCGACTGGACGAGCGTCGCGATGCCGCAGGTGAAAAGGTCGGCATTGATGAGGTAGATGAGCTCTTCCGTACTGAGATGAACCGCCCCCGCGAGGACGAGCGGCACGGCGACGGCACCCGCGTACATGGCGAGGACGTGCTGGAAGGCGTAGACGATCGTCCTGCCCCACGGCAGCTTCTGGTCGACGGGATGGACAGCGGCGGTAGCAGTTGTAGTCACGATGGGCGCCCCCTCAGTCCTCTGCCGTGAAGCGGATCGTGCCGCCTTCGAGCGAGGCGATGCTCGCGAGCGCTTCGAGGTGGTATCCCTTGTCGAGCAGGCGCTGGTGGCCGGGCTGGAAGGCTTTCTCGATGGCGATGCCGATGCCGGCGACCTTCGAGCCTGCTTCCTCGACGAGCTTCGCGAGGCCGAGTGCCGCCTCGCCGTTGGCGAGGAAGTCATCGATGATCAGGACATTCTCGCCGGCTGGCAGGAACTTCTGCAGCACGAGGATGTCGGAGTACTCCTTCTTGGTGTACGAGAAGACGCGATGCGTGTAGATGGGCTCGTTAATGAGAGCCGACTTCTTCTTGCGCGCGAAGACGAGCGGCACGTGGAGCGTAAGCGCCGTCATGACGCCGATGGCGATGTCAGGACGCGGTCGATACCCGCATCCTTGAAGAGGCGCGCGAACTCCTCGCCCATCGCCTGCGAGAGTTCCGGGTCAATCTGGTGATTGAGGAACGAGTCGACCTTGAGTACATTGCCCGGCAGCACGATGCCGTCCTTCTTGATTCTCTCTTCCAACAGTTTCATGTCTGATTCTCCCTTAGCAAACAAAACAGAAAAATGCGGCTATCTCAATCCTCAGCCCACAAGACGGTCAGAGCTGCCCGATCATCTTGTGGGTCTGCGGGATGACGCGGACGTCCTTGAGGTGTTTGAGTGCATGCGACTGGCAGGCGAGGATCTTCTCGGGGCTTGCCGCTGCGCATCCGCCATACGGCGTGACGGGCTGGATGATGAAGAGTGCGTCGGGAGCCTCCTCTTCGAGCAGGGCGACGCTTTTCCTGAATTCCTCCTCCGTCGTCTCAGCCGAGACGACGAGCTTGACGTAGAGGTCCTTCGTGCGCGCGAGCTCGAGGAAACGCGCATGCGCCTCCCACTGCGGCTTTGTCACGATGCTCGGCAGCTTGATGTCCATGCTGATGATGTCGGTGATGTCGAGGATGGAGGCGAGTTCGCGGTAGAGCGTGCCGTTCGTCTCGAGGAAGACCTTCGGCCGCTGGCCGAGCGCGTGCAGCGCTTCTACGACCGCGCAGATGAAGGCGGCGTGCAGCAGCGGCTCGCCGCCGGTGAAGCTCACGGCCTCGTGCGGGACTTCCTGCAGGAGATTGGCGATGACAGCGGCCGTCTCAGAGGCGGTCATCGGATTCTTGATGGTCTCGAAGGTACGCGAACCAGCAGCCGTCTCGACCTGGCAGACGGGATGAGAGCCAGGCTTGTTCTCTGTGTCACAGTAGCTGCAGTCGAGATTGCAGCCCTCGAGGCGCACAAAGACCTGGCGGCAGCCGACGTACTTGCCCTCCCCCTGTATCGAGGAGAAGATCTCGATGAGGTTCTCGTTGTTTGCGTTCATCGTCAGTCCCTCGTGTAGGTGACAGACGACGTCGGCGTCTCGTAGACCGTGATGGCCGCGAGATGGCTGTCGCGCACGAGGACAGGGCTCTTTTCAAGCGCCTCGAAGATGATGCGCGCGAGATTCTCTGCCGTCGGGTTGATGCCCGACGAGAACGGTTCAAGCTCGTTCAAGAAGCGGTGGTCAAAGCGTTCGAGTGCTTCCTTGAGCGCGCCCTTGATGGCCTTGAAGTCGACGAGCATGCCGAGCTCGTCGAGCTCCGTTCCCTTGACGAGCGCCTCGACCTTCCAGTTGTGGCCGTGCAGCCGGTCGCACTTGCCCGGGTAGTTGACGACGCGGTGTGCCGCTTCAAAGGCACCTTCGACTTTGAGTGTGTACATGATTGACTCCTCCTAAAAACAAACCTCCCTGCATAGAGAGGGAGGTGATTCTTTACTTCTTGAGTGACTTCTCAATCGACTTCGTGTTCTTGACGTTGCCGACGATGTCGTTCATGCTCATGGCGCGCGTGTGCTGCGTGTGGCTCCACTCGTGCTCATTGCGGTGGATGAAGCCGAGGAAGATGATCGGGATCCACGAGTAAATGAAGACCGGATACAGCAGCATGTAGAGCCAGGACTTCCACTTCGCGCGGATCTTGATCAGGATGATCATCGGCAGGATGTACTGGCCGAGCATGATGGCCGTCATGAGCTGGGACGGCATGAAGTTGTAGATATTCGTGTAGAACGGCGGGAAGGCGAGCTGGATGTAGCTGATGACGATGAAGATCGTCGAGATCATCAGGAAGTGCGGCTGCATGAGGTAGATGCACTCATCCCACATGCGGATGTCCTTGTGCTTCCAGCCGGCCTTGAGCATCTTCGGGATGAAGCGGTTGCCGACATCGAACTGGCCCTGTGCCCAGCGGCGGCGCTGGTTCCACGACTGCTTGAACGTCAGCGGCTTCTCGTCGTAGATGATGGCGTCGTGTGCCCAGCTCGTCTTGATGCCCTCGGCCATGCACTTCATCGTGAACTCCATGTCCTCTGTCAGGCAGGTCGCCTGCCAGCCGTGCTTCTTGAGGATCTCCGAAGCAAAGCACATGCCCGTGCCGCCGAGGCAGGCCGAGAGGCCGATGTTCGACTTCGCGAGGTGCGAGATGTAGCAGATGACCCAGAACGCGATAGCAAACGTGCCCGAGACCCACGTGTCGTACGGATTCTTCGCGTCCATGTAGCCCTGGATGACCTTGTCGCCCTTGCAGAGGCGGTTGTTCATCTCCATGAGGAACTGCGGGTGTACGAGGTTGTCGGCATCGAAGACGCAGACGGCATCGTACTGCTTGTCCATCTTGAACAGGCGGTCGAACATCCACTGGAGCGCATAGCCCTTGCTCTTCTTCGTCGGATGCGTGCGCACGTGGACGAGCGCCCCTGCCTCCTCGGCAATCTCTGCCGTGTTGTCCGTGCAGTTGTCGGCGATGACGTAGATGTCATACATGTCCTTCGGATAGTTGAGCTGCTTGAGGTTCTCGACGAGCTGGCCGATGACGGCGTGCTCGTTGTGTGCCGCGACGACGAGTGCAAACGTCTTGCGCGGCGTCTTGATCTTGACCTCTTTCTTGCGCCACATGCCGCAGAAGCCGATGACGAAGAAATAGAGCGTGAAGAGGAAGATCAGGATCTGCATTGGCACCATGATGATGTCAAAAGGATGTGTGAACAAAAACAATCAGCCTTTCTTTGCAAAACTTGCCAGCAGAGAATTGACGATGCCCAAGACCGCGTACGTCGAGAATAGAGCGACAGCGAGAGCCGCTAAGAGCGATGCGTGGCCGAGCCAGAGGATGGCGAGGAACAGGACGAGTGCGACAATCTTCGAGATGAGGTAGATGGGCTCTGCCCCATCGCCCTTGAAGTTCGGATAGTGGACGTGGCTGACCATGAGCCAGCCGACGAAGGCCATGACGATGGGATACGCGATGCCAAAAGCCATCGGATCGACGCCGAGCTCGACGAAGAGCAGCGTCGTCATCGCGACGATGTTGCCGCCTGCCGGGATGGCGAGGCCCATGAAGTAGCCGTGCACGACCGAGGCGTTGACGTTGAAGCGCGCGAGGCGCCACATGCCGCAGATCGCGAAGAAGATCGCGACGACGACACCGAGGAAGCCGTGGTTATGCAGCACAAAGGCCCAGGCGAGGAAGGCCGACGCGATGCCGAAGGAGCCGAGGTCGCAGAGCGAGTCCATCTCCTTGCCCATCTCGCTGGCCACGCCGAAGAAGCGGGCTGTGCGGCCGTCAAGGCCATCCGCGACGAGCGCGAGCAGAATAAAGATCGAACCCCAGACGAGGTTCCCACTGTACGTGGAAAGGATCGAACACATGCCGAAGACGAGGTTCGATGAGGTACACATATTCGGTATTAACCTGCGATAGTCCATCAGTCTTTCATCCTCCCGATAATGGTTTTGCCACCCATGACCTTCTGGCCCTTCTTGACCGTCACAGCGACGTCCTGCGGCATGACGACCTCGAGGCACGAGCCGAACTTGATCATGCCGTAGAGCTCTCCCTGCTTGAGCTTGTCGTCGAGCGTGACGTAAGAGACGATACGGCGGGCCAGGATGCCTGCGATCTGCTTGACCGTGATGCGCAGGCGGCCGTTCTCGATGCCGAGCAGGTGGTGTTCGTTCTCGAAGCCGACCGTGTCCTTGTAGGCGGGACGGAAGCGGCCGCAGTAGTACTTCTGCAGCTTGATCTCACCCTCGATCGGGCTGCGGTTGACATGCACGTTGAAGACCGACATGAAGATGACGATCTTGTTGCACGGCTCCTTGATGAAGCCGTCCTCATCCGTCTCGAGCGGCACGATGTCCGTGACTGTCCCGTCAGCCGGCGAGAGCACGACAGACGAGTCCTGCTCGATGTGGCGCTTCGGGTTGCGGAAGAAGTAGCAGAAATAGAGCATGAGGACGAATGGCACGACGGCGGCCAGCGGATGCAGCGACCAGCCGAAGAGCAGTGTCAGCACGAAGCATCCCCCGATGAACGGGTATCCCTCTGAAATAATCGGAGTCAAACCTCCACCTCCTGATCGATTTGATATGTCTCCATGCAGATAGCCCTCTGCATAAGGAGCAGGCCAGTTTCGCCACTGGCCTGCCTGCTAATTTACAATTATAGCGGATTGCCCTGCCTTTGTCCATACGAGATGGCCATTCCGGCGCTCCCGCCTGTGACTTTTCTGAAAGGCGGCGGTCATCACTTCTTGGCGTGATGCACCTTGAGCACGAACTTCGGCAGCGCCATGAGGCGGCCGGCGCGCTTCGGCTGCAGCATGCCGCGGAAGAGCCACTCGAGCTTGGCCTTCTGCATCCAGCGCGGCGCGCGCTTCATGACGCCGGCCATGACGTCGAGCGTGCCGCCGACGCCGATGGAGACGGGCACGCCGAGTTCGTCCTTGTGGGCGTAGAGCCACTTCTCCTGTTTCGGTACGCCGAGCGCCGCGAGCAAGAGGTCCGGCTTCGCCTTGCGGATCTCCTCGATGATGCCCGGCTCGTCCTTCTCCGAGAAGAAGCCGTTGCGCGTGCCGACAATCTCGATGCCCGGGTAGAGCGACTCGGCCTTCTTCTTGGCGAGTTCCGCTACGCCCGGTGCCGAGCCGAAGAAGAAGATGCGGCGCTTCTTCTCCGGAGCGCGGCGCATGAGCTCCTGTGCGAGGTCGTAGCCAGCGACGCGTTCCGGCATCTCGTGTCCGAGGTGATGCGCAGCCCAGACCGTGCCCGCACCGTCCGGCACGACGAGTGCGGCATTGTTGAGGATCTTCATGAGCTCATGGTCGTGCGTCGCGCGCATGATCATCTCGGCATTGGCCGTGGCGACGAGCACGCCGCACATCTCATCCATATACGTCTCCACTTGGGCGACGGCTTCCTCCATCGTGACGGGGTCCACCTTGACCCCGAGGATATCAATCTTCTTCGGCACTTCGTTACCCTCCCATAAACAAAGCCGCAGACTGCGGCCCTTCATGATATACGTTAGATTCTATCATAAATCGGTCCAAGATGCAAAACGATGCAACGGCGCAAAAATCCCGGGCACCAGTAAAGTGCCCGGGATCTCACAGTGGTCCCTGATGCGCTGGAGCTCTAGCGAGGTCCAGGCATTCAGTTCTCTTCTTTTTTCTCTTTCTTCTTGACGGCCGTGCGGATGGAGAGCTCGCGGAGCTGCTTCTCATCAACCGGCGACGGAGCGTTCGACATGACGTCGCGTGCACTCTGCGTCTTCGGGAAGGCGATGACGTCGCGGATCGACGGGCGCTTTGCCATGAGCATGACCAGACGGTCGAGGCCGAAAGCGAGACCGCCATGTGGCGGCGTGCCATACTGGAAGGCATCCATCATGAAGCCGAACTTCGTATGAGCCTGCTCCGGCGTGAGGCCGAGGGACTCGAATACCTTCTCCTGCAGGTCGGCGTTGTAGATACGCAGCGAACCACCGCCGATTTCGACGCCGTTGAGGACCATATCGTAGGCATTGGCCTTGACCTCGCCCATGCGGTCCGTGTTCAGCAGAGGAATATCCTCGTCGCGCGGAGCCGTGAACGGATGGTGCATTGCCTTGAAGCGGTGCTCTTCGTCGCTCCACTCGTACATCGGGAAATCGACGACCCAGAGGAAGCGGAGCTTGTCCGGATCGATGAGGCCGCGCTCCTTGCCCATCTCGAGGCGCAGCTGGCCGAGAGCCGTGTCGACGACGAGGCGCTTGTCGGCGACGACGAGCAGCAGGTCGCCCGTCTTGGCCCCCGTAGCTTCAGCAATCTTGGCGAACGTCTCATCCTCGTAGAACTTCTTGAACGGGCTCTTGATGCCGTCTTCCGTGTACTGGATCCAGGCAAGGCCTTTGGCACCGTAGACCTGGACGAACTTGACGAGGTCGTCCAGGCGGCGGCGCGGGATGTCCGCATAGCCGTCAACCTTGATGCACTTGACCATGCCACCGTTCTCGATGACGGAGTTGAAGACCTTGAAGCTCGAGCCCTTGACGTACTCGGAGATGTCCATGAGCGGCATGTCGAAGCGCAGGTCCGGCTTATCGGAGCCGTACTTATCCATGGCCGTATCCCACTCCATGCGCTCAAACGGCGTCGGGATGTCGGCGCCGATAGCCTTCTTGAAGAGCTCCTTGATCATGCCCTCCATCAGCGTCAGGATGTCGTCCTGGCTCATGAAGCTCATCTCGATATCGAGCTGTGTGAATTCCGGCTGGCGGTCAGCGCGCAGGTCTTCATCACGGAAGCAGCGGACAATCTGGAAGTACTTCTCGAAGCCGGCGACCTGCAGGATCTGCTTGAAGATCTGCGGGGACTGCGGCAGGGCGTAGAACTCACCCGGATTGACGCGGCTCGGGACGAGGAAGTCGCGGGCGCCTTCCGGCGTGCTCTTGCAGAGCATCGGCGTCTCGATCTCGAGGAAGCCGTTGCGGTCGAAGAAATCGCGCATGATTTTCGTCACGCGGTGGCGAAGGATGATGTTCTTCTGCATCTCCGGGCGGCGCAGGTCGAGATAACGGTACTTGAGGCGGACCATCTCGTCCACATCAACGCCGTCCTGGATGTAGAACGGCGGCGTCTTCGACGTATTGAGGATGCGCAGCTCTGCGCAGACGACCTCGATTTCACCTGTATCGATGTTCGGGTTGATCGTCTCCTCGCTGCGCGCGCGGATCTTGCCGCGCACGGCAATGCAGAACTCGTTGCGCAGGGACTCTGCCTTGTGGAACGTTCCTTCGTTCATGGCAGCTTCATCGAACACGATCTGCACGAAACCGGAACGGTCGCGCATGTCGACGAAGATCAGTCCGCCGTGGTCACGACGGCGGGAGACCCAGCCGCAGAGCACGACTTCCTGGCCGACGTCCGTCTTGCGAAGGGCACCGCAATGATGGGTGCGCTTCATACCTTGTAATGTTTCCATTAACCTTTCACCTCAGCACATAGCTTTTCTATAATAGCATCAAAAGAAACCTTCTGCTGCTCACTCTTTTCCATATCCTTGAGCATGACACAGGATTCTTTGACTTCATCTTCACCGATGATCAGCGCAAAGCGGGCATGTGCCTTGTTTGCCTGTTTCATCTGGGCCTTCATACTGCGGCCCGCATAATCCATCGAAGCCTTGAGGCCGGCGCGGCGCAGCTTCGTCAGGAGCGTGAAGGCCGGGGCCTTGGCCGCCTCACCGAGCGCGACGACAAAGGCATCTGCCTTCTTCTCCTGCTCCGGGATGAGGCCCTGTTTCTCGAGGGCTAAGAGCACGCGCTCGAGGCCCGTCGCAAAGCCGACAGCCGGCGTCGGCTTGCCGCCGATCTCCTCGATGAGGCCGTCGTAACGGCCGCCGCCAGCGACAGCGCTCTGGGCGCCGAGCGGTGCGTACTTGATCTCGAAGGCCGTCTTTGTGTAGTAGTCGAGGCCGCGCACGAGACGCGGGTCGAGCTCGAACGAGATGCCGGCATCCGTCAGGTAGCTCTGGACCTTCTCGAAGTGCTCGCGGCACTCGTCGCAGAGGCAGTCCGTGATCTTCGGCGCATCCTTCATGTACGGCTTGTCGGCGTCGACCTTGCAGTCGAGGATGCGCAGCGGGCTGCGCTCGAAGCGGTCCTGGCAGTCTTCGCAGAGGTCGTCGAGCTTATCGCGGAAGTAGTCCTGCAGGACCTTGCGGTAGACCGGCCGGCACTTCGGGCAGCCGACGGAGTTGAGGCTGAGCTTCAGGTCCTTGAGTCCGAGCGACTGCAGGAAGTCGACGGCCAGCATGATGATCTCAGCATCGGCCATCGGGTTCTCCTCGCCGAGCGACTCGACACCGAACTGATGGAATTCGCGCATGCGGCCGGCCTGCGGGCGGTCGTAGCGGAACATCGAGCCGATGTAGAAGAGCTTGACGAGCGAAGCGTCGCCGTAGAGCTTGTTCTGCAGGTACGCGCGCACGACGGATGCCGTGTTCTCCGGGCGCAGCGTGATGCTGCGTCCGCCGCGGTCCTCGAACGTGTACATCTCCTTGTCGACGACATCCGTGCCTTCGCCGATGCCGCGGTGGAAGAGCTCCGTGTGCTCGAAGAGCGGCGTGCGGATTTCTTCGAATCCATAGCGGCCGCAGATCTCGCGGATCTTCCCTTCGACGTAATTCCATTCGCCGACAGTGTCGGGCAGAATGTCTTTTGTTCCCCTAGGGGCATTGGTGAGCATGAATCGTTCCCCCTGTATGTATTAATATGGTTGTTGGTTGCTTATCTCATGACTGCGGACCGTACGCCTCGTCGAGCAGCTGGCGGCGCTTCTCGATGTAGATGTCGATGTCGCGCAGGTACGTCACGAGGTCCTTCGCATTGAACGAGGACTTCATGCGCTTCCTGCGGAAGTCGACGACTTTCGTCGTCGCCGCGCCGCCGATGCCGATGATGGTCTGATGCTCCTCCATGATCTGGATGTTGTACATGCCCTCCGCACCGGCGCGGCAGCAGCCGACGTTCTCGAGGTCGCCGCTCATGTAGCCCTGGCGGTAGAGGTAGTACGGGCGCATGCCGATCTTCTTGACGTAGGCCATCGCGATCTCCGACATGCGGCGCGTCTCTTCGTCAGACGGCAGCTCGACGTGCTGCTCCTCCATCAGGAGCTTCAGGCGTGAGCCGCGCTTCAGGGCGAGCGCGTGCAGCGTGATATCATCCGGCCCCAACGCGGTGACTTTCTCCATCGTGTCGCGCACATCCTCGGCCGTCTCGCCGGGAAGCCCGAGGATCAGGTCCATGTTGATGTGCGGGATGCCCGCCTTGCGCAGCGCGTGGAACATCGTGACGACGTCCTCCGGCGTGTGCTGGCGGCCGATGCGGCGGAGCGTCCTCTCCTGCATCGTCTGCGGGTTGACGCTGACGCGCGAGACAGCGAGGCGCTTCATCGTCTCAATCTTCGCGGGCGTGATGCTGTCGGGGCGGCCCGCCTCCACCGTGAATTCCACGATAGAAGGCCCATAGAAAGCATTATATACCATATTGAGCATTTCAGCAAAGGCTTCATCGGGAAGACTCGTCGGCGTGCCGCCGCCGACGTAGATGTTCTGCACGCAAAAGCCGTAGTGCTCGATGGCGTCTTTGGCCGCAAGCAGGTCCTTCTGGAGCACGGCGAGGAACTCCTGCACGCGCTTCTTGCCGGGCAGGATGTTCGACGGGAAGGAACAGTAGAGGCAGCGCGTCAGGCAGAACGGGATGCCGATGTAGACGCTGACCGTCTTCTCGTCGGACTGCGCGAGGAACGGCAGCTGGCGGAAGGCCATCGGCACGATGACGCGGGCCTTTCCCTCGCTGCAGGCGTAGTCTTGCTGCAGCCGCTCGATGATTGCTTCCTCTCCCATGCCGCCGCGGATCCAGCGGTGCACGATCTTCGTCGGACGCACGCCATGCAGAATGCCCCAGGGTGCCTGGGGCATGTCGAGTTCTTCGCGGAAGATATGGTAGAGATTCAGCTTGATCAGGCGGTTGACGGCCGCGCCCTCACGTTCGTCGAGCGCACCCGTGCTGCGGCGCGTGAAGGACGTCTCCCTGCCGCTGCAGTCAAAGAGCATGAGCCTCGACTCCATGACGACGCGCCCGTCTGCCGTATCGGGCAGTCGGTGGTTGACGACGGAGAGCTGCAGATAGTCGGCCTCGCCGCTGCGCCCCACGATCTCCACCTTGAAGAGCACGAGCACCTCGCGCACGATCTTCGAGATGATCTCCTTGCGGTCGCTCAGCGTGAAGGTCCGGACGCGCAATCGTCTCTCCTGCGTCACTGCTGGGCCTCCTGACATTCCTTGCAGAGGCCGAAGAACTTGACCTGGTGGTCGCTGACCTTGAAGCCGAGCTTCTTCTTGATGTCCTCTTCGAGCGGCTCCAGGAAGTCGTCCTGGAACTCGATGACCTTGCCGCAGTTCGTGCAGATCAAGTGATGGTGATGGTGCTTTGACGGGTCCGTCTTGTTGACTTCGTAGCGGCTGCAGCCGTCGCCGAACTCCATTTTCTGCAGGATGCCGAGCTCCGAGAGCAGTTCGAGGCTGCGGTAGACCGTGGCCAGGCCAATCTCGGATTTGTTGTCGCGCAGGATGCCGTGCACATCCTCGGCCGAGAGATGCTCGCCCGGATGGTCGAGGAAGATCTGGAGCACGACCTGGCGCTGCGGCGTCATCTTGTGCTGGCGCTCCTGCAGCATCCGCCTGAGGTCGTCCATCGTGAAAGTCTGTGACATAATGTAGTCCCCTTTTCTAGCGTCTATTGATTCCTGTCAGCCCTCAATCCCTGCACAGGATATCGTACGTTCAAATGTATATATTATAACAAGAATGTAAGAAAAATACAATCCAGGAATCTGGGATAGACCTTTGCTGTGCCTCCGCGCTCTCACTGCCCCGGATGGCTGCTGAGCGCGCGGGAGACGCTGTAGACATTCTTGAGGCGGCGCATCTTCGTCATGATCTGCGCGACCTGTGTCGCATTCTTGACATCGAGGCCCATGACGACGGTCGACGTCTTGTTGCTGCGGTTCGGGTTGGCGTTGACGCTGTGGATGTTGATCTTCATCTCAGACGGCACGGCTAAAAGCTCTGCGAGCACGCCGCTCTTGTCGTTGCAGACGATCTCGATCTCGACGGTGTAGTCCTTATCGAGGCCGATATCCCAGCTGACCTCAATCATGCGTGAGAGGTCGTTGTCGCGCAGGACATTCGGGCAGTCCGAACGGTGCACCGAGACGCCGCGGCCTTTCGTGACAAAGCCTGTGATCGGGTCGCCGGGGATCGGGTTGCAGCAGCGCGCGAGGCGGACGAGCAAGCCGCTCTCGCCCTCGACGAGCACGCCGTGGCTCGAGCGGTTGCGCTTGCTGCTGTGCTGCGGCGTCTTGAGCTCGGAGAGCATCTTCGAGACATCGGGCGGTGTGGCTTCCTTGAGGTCCTTCTTGTAGAGTTCGATGAGCTTCGTCATGACACTGCGCAGCGTGATGCCGCCGTAGCCGAGCGCCGCGAGCAGGTCGTCCTCACTGAGGTTGTTGAGCTTTTCGGCTACCTGCTGCAGGCGCCCTTCCTTCAAGAGCGTCTTTGGCGCGTAGCCGAGGCGCTTGGCTTCATCCTTGATGAGCTCGAGGCCCTGCTCGATGTTCTCCTCGCGCTTCTCCTTCTTGAACCACGAGCGGATCTTGCTGCGCGTCTCCGACGAGGCGACGATGTTGAGCCAGTCGCGGCTCGGGCCGTTGTTGGCCTTGTTGGTGATGACGGAGACGATGTCGCCGTTCTTGAGCTTGTACTCGAGCGGCACGAGCTTGCCGTTGACCTTCGCGCCGACGCAGTGATGGCCGACTTCCGTGTGGATGCGGTAGGCGAAGTCAATCGGGATGGAGCCCTTCGGCAGGTCGACGACATCGCCCTTCGGCGTGAAGACGAAGACTTCGTCCGAGAAGACATCGACCTTCAAAGCCTCGAAGTACTCCTTCGGGTCGCTGAGCTCCTGCTGCAGGTTGACCATCTGGCGCAGCCAGCTCATCTTCTGGTCGACGGCGCCCGTCGCCTTCGCGCCCTTGCCCGCCTCCTTGTACTTCCAGTGTGCCGCAACGCCGAACTCCGATACCTGGTGCATCGCAAACGTGCGGATCTGGATCTCGAGCGGATAGCCGCGCGTCATGACCGTCGTGTGCAGCGACTGGTAGCCGTTCGACTTCGGCATGGCGATGTAGTCCTTGAAGCGGCCCGGGATCGGCTTCCACATCGCGTGGATGACGCCGAGCACGCCGTAGCAGTCCTTGACCGAGTCGACGAGCACGCGGACGGCCGAGAGGTCGTAGATTTCGCTGAGGTCCTTGTTGTCGCGCTTCATCTTCTTGTAGATGCTGTAGAAGTGCTTCGCACGGCCGCTGATATCTGCCTTGATATTCGCCTCCGCGAGCTTCTCCTTGATCTGCTCGATGGACGTATCGATGAAGCTCTGGCGCTCCTTGCGCTTCTGCTTGACATTCTCGACGAGATCGTAGTAGATCTCCGGCTCGAGATAGCGCAAGCAGAGGTCCTCGAGCTCCCACTTGATGCTCGAGATGCCGAGGCGGTTCGCGAGCGGCGCGTAGATCTCGATCGTCTCGCGCGCGATGCGCTTCTGCTTGTCCTCGCGCATGTACTTGAGCGTGCGCATGTTGTGCAGGCGGTCGGCCAGCTTAATCATGATGACGCGGATGTCCTTTGCCATCGCGAGGAACATCTTGCGGTAGCTCTCGAGCTGTGCCTCCTCCTTCGACTTGTACTGCAGGCGGCCGAGTTTCGTCACGCCGTCGATGAGCATCGCGACCTCGTCGCCGAACATCTCCTTCATCTGCTCGTTCGTGTAGATCGTGTCCTCGACGACATCGTGCAGGAGCGCCGCGCTGATGGTCGCATCGTCGAGGTGCAGCTGCGTGAGGATCTGGGCGACGTGCAGCGGGTGGATGATGTAGGCCTCCCCCGACACGCGCGTCTGCCCTTCATGGGCCTTCCTCGCGAGTTCATAGGCGCGCCGGATGAGGTCGAGGTCGGCCTTCGGCGAATACGATTTCACGGCGTCGAGAATCATCTCGATAGTCACCGGTTCTTTCTCTTTGTCATTCATACGTCCCACTCCTTTGCGTCATCGCGCAGACTCGCCGCGCGATGCGAGGTCCCTGCTTTCCCTGTCAGATGACCTTGCGGCGCCGATACGTCGGCGACGCCTCCAGTTCCATTTTTCCCTGCTTGCCCTGAACGGGTGGCAAATAATAGTGATTTTCATCAAGATTCTCTCTTAGGATACCCAATTCTTGGAAAATGCGCAAGGCCGCGCCCATCGTATAGAGAGAAATATGATGGAACGACTGGCAGAAGCGCGCGGCAAGCGCTGCCGTCTCAAAGGGGATGCTGCCCTGCATCTTCTGCAGCCCGTAGAGGAAGCGGTAGACATCACGCAGGAGCTCCTTGTCGGGGAAGACGCGCTCGCTCTCTGCCGGGCTCATGTCTTCGACCATGCACTGCAGGCTGCGGCGGCCGTTCCACTCGTTGATGGCCGGTGCGTAGACGATGTCGAGCGATTCGCGGTTCACAGAAGGCGCGAGATCGGCGCGATTCCACATCAGGCTCGTGACGGGCGCTTCGTCCGTGCCGAGCTTGAAGCGCAGATGCGTCTGATCGCGGCCGATGGCCATGGCCTCGCGGCCGCGCACATTGCGGCAGCCGAAGTACGGCTTAGGGTTGCCCATGCCGTACGGCTCGAGCAGCGAGAGCTCCTCGACGAGGTCGAGTGTCAGCTCCTCCGGCATCATCTCGAACTCGACCGAGACTTTCGGCTCGTAGTCCTCTTCTGAGAGATGTGCGCCCGCATAGGCGGCAAATGCCTCGCGGAAGGCAGGCAGCTCCTCTTCGCGCAGCGAGAGGCCAGCCGCCATCGCGTGGCCGCCGAACTGCAGCAAGTGCTCCTTACAGGCAGAGAGCGCCTCGTACATGTTGAGCCCCTCGATGCTGCGGCAGGAGCCGCGGCAGACACCGTCCTCCTGGATGGAGAGCACGATGGTCGGCTTGTAGAACTTGTCGACGAGCCGCGAGGCCGCGATGCCGATGACGCCGGGATTCCAGCCCTTGCCCGCGACGACGATGGCCTTCTCCGCCGCCATGTCGAGCCCGGAAAGCTCCTCTTCTGCCGTCTCGCAGATCTTGTGCTCGATCTCGCGGCGCTCCGTGTTGAGCATGTCGAGCTCGAGCGCGAGCTTGTCGGCGGTCTGCCGGTCCTCTGCCGTCAGCAGTGCGACGCCCGTCCTCGCCGACTCGATGCGCCCGGCCGCGTTGAGTCGCGGCGCGAGCAGGAAGCCCAGATGGCCTGCCGTGATCTTCTTGTCCTTGAGGCCCGCGACCTCGACGAGCGCTGCGATGCCCGGCAGCGAAGTCGCCTCCATGCGGGCCATGCCCTGCTTGACAATGCGGCGGTTCTCCCCGCGCAGCGGCACGATGTCTGCCACCGTGCCGAGTGCTACGAGCTCGAGGTCATCGAGAAAGACAGACTGACCGTCCCACTCTGCGCCCCGGCGCTTCGCGTCGAGAGCCTGGCAGAGCTTGAAAGCCACGCCGACACCGGCGAGATCCTTGTCGGGATACGGGCAGTCCGCGCGGTGCGGGTTGAGCACCGCACAGGCGGGCGGCAGTTCGCTGCCGGGCAGATGATGGTCCGTGATGATGATGTCGAGGTGGCCCGCCCCCTGTACCGCTGCGACATCCGCGACCGACGCGATGCCGCAGTCGACCGTGATCAAGAGGTCCGAGTGCTCGGCAATCGCCTCGAGCGCCTTGCGGTTGAGGCCATAGCCCTCTGTCATGCGGTCGGGGATGTAAAAGTCGACCCTTGCCCCGACCTTGCGCAGCGTTCGCGTCAAGAGCGATGTCGCCGTCATGCCGTCGACATCGTAGTCGCCGTAGACCGTGATGTGCTCGCCCTGCTCCAGAGCGCGCATGATGCGCGCGACAGCCTTGTCCATGTCGCGCATCTGGAAGGGATCGCAAAAAGGCAGCTGCTCCGGATGCAGGAAGAGCTGTGCCTCTTCGCGCGTGCGGATGCCGCGGTGCCACAAAAGAGCCGCCACCGTCGTGTCCCGGCCGATCTTGCGCGCAAACGCCTGAAGCTCTGGCACCGGCTCATACAATTTCCACTTCTTATACAACTTCTATCCCTCTTTATTTCCCGTATCTATTTACGTGATTTACGTTGCTTCTATTATATCATAGTTTACAATGTTTCTCTCTATCATACAGGAAAAGCAAAAACATGACAACTAAAATTTATAAGATACACCGTACCAACATTCTTTAATCGAGAAACTATTGGCAAAGGGCCGGGGGGATGTATTTCAGCTTCGTCGCTCCGTTAAATGTCCCCCATGCTGCAACGCCCTCTCAAGTTGCTTCGCCGCCTGACGCGGCGTTCTGACATTGGCTTTCCCTCGAAAAAGAGTCTTGGGGGCCATCCCTGCGGGCGGTCACTGCGCTCCTGCAGGTGAAATACATCCCCCCGGCCAGAGCTCATGCCCGCAAATGCGCTTCGAGCTTTCGTGCGGCGAGATTCCGCGGCGTATCTGAGCGGGGAGGGAACCCTTCCGCTTGCAGGAACGGCGTGATTGCCCGCAGGGATGGGGCGCACCACGCACTTGCTGGGACACGGATGTAGGAACGCCGTGGCAGGCGGCGAATGGACTTCAGGACGATGAAGTGTCATGCGCCCCATTTAACAGAGTGACGAAACCGGAAGGGTTCCCTCCCTGCTACGACAATCTGTCTCGAATCTGCACATCCCTGCCGCAACGAAGCTGAAATACAGCCCCCTCCCCTTTCCTCGATGTAAAGCGAATCAACCGTGCGAATTACAAAGAAAAGAGACTGCCGTGACAGCAGTCTCTTGCAAGAGCTTGTATGCAATTATGCAGCAGCTTCTGGTTTCGGCTGGTGCTTTTTCTTCTCGCCCCAGTTGCGGAAAACGACCCAGAGCGGGCTGGCGATGAAGATGGACGAGTAGCAGCCGACGGTGAAGCCGACGAGCAGGGCGAACGCGAAGTCCTTCGTCGTATCGCCGCCGAAGAAATAGAGGGCGGCCGTCGTGAAGAGGACGGTGAAGACCGTGTAGAGCGAGCGCGTCAGCGTCTGATAGATACTGCGGTCGACGAGCTGGTTGATGTCGCCGCCGCGGCGGAAGTGCAGCTTGAGGTTCTCGCGGATGCGGTCGAAGATGACGATGGTATCGTTGATCGAGTAACCGACAATCGTCAGGAGCGCCGCGATGAACGAGGAGTCGATCTGGCGCTGTGTCAGCGAGAAGACCGCGAGCACGATGAGGATATCGTGGATGAGCGCGAGGACGGCGGCGATGCCGAAGCGCAGCTCGAAGCGGTATGCGACGTAGAGGATGATCAGTGCCCACGAGACGACGAGGGCCAGGATAGCGTTCGTGATGAGCTCGCCGCCAATCGTCGCGCCGACTTTCTCCTCACGCAGGACCTTGTAGTCGCCGACATCGCTCTTGATGGTCGCCATGACTTCCTTGCGCTGGTCCTCCTCGAGATCGCGCGTGCGGATCATGACGTTCTCCGACTCCTTGACGTCCGACTGGGTGCCCGAGAGCTGGATGGTCGCATCGTCGAGGTCGTACTTCGCGAGGCTCGTGCGGACCTCTGCGATGCTGACCGGCTGATTGAACTTGAGGTCGATGATGGTACCGCCGGTGAAGTCGATGCCGAAGTTGAAGCCGCGTACAGCCATGCAGATGAGGCCCGGGATGATGATCAAAGCGGAAATGAGGAACCAGATTTTCCGATGACCTGCTATATCGAATTTAAGCATTCTTCTTCAAATCCTCCTTTTGCAAATCCTCTTTTTTCCAGAGCATGAAGCCCGTGACACCGTAGGCACCCGGCTTCTCGAAGAGCTTCGAATCGACCATGAGCTTGAGCATGTAGTGCGTCAGCGTGATGGCCGTGAACATCGAGAGCACCGTGCCGAGGCCCAGCGTGATGGCGAAGCCGCGGATCGTGCCCGTGCCGAGGAAGAACAGGACGGCCGCTGCGATGATCGTCGTGATGTTCGAGTCGAAGATCGTCGTGAAGGCGCGCTTGAAGCCCGACTCCATCGAGAGGCGCAGCGTCTTGCCCTGGATCTGGTACTCCTCCTTGAAGTGCTCGAAGATCAGGACGTTTGCGTCGACGGCCATACCGATGGACAGGATGATACCGGCAACGCCCGGCAGCGTCAGCGTCGCATCGAGCAGGTAGAGAAGACCGAGCAGCATGAGCGTGTAGGCCATCAGCGCGATGTCGGCGATGAAGCCCGACATGCGGTAGAAGAGGATCATGAACAGGAGGACAGCGCCGAGTCCGACGGCAAAGGCGAATTCCGACTTGTCCTTGGAATCCTGGCCGAGCGTCGGGCCGACGGTGCGCGTTTCGATGATATTGACCTTGACCGGCAGCGCGCCGCTGCGGAGGACGACGGCGAGGTTCTGCGCCTCCTCAAGCGTCTTCTGGCCCGAGATCTCAGCCTTGCCGCCGAGAATCGGCTCGCGGACATTCGGTGCCGTCAGCACCTCGCCGTCGAGCAGGATGGCGATCGTGCGGCCGACGTTCTTCGTCGTGAGGTCGGCGAATTTCTTCGCGCCCTCGTCGGTGAACTCAAGGTTGACGACGTTCTGGCCGTTCTGCTGGTTCGTTGCGGCCTGCGCGTCCTTGAGGTCAGTACCGGTCAGCACCGTATTGCCGTCCTCGTCCTTGAACTCGAGCATGGCCGTCTTGCCGATGGTCTTGATGGCCGCATCCGGGTCCTTGACGCCCGGCAGCTCGATGATGACGCGGCGCTCGCCCTCACGCTGGATGATCGGCTCTGTGAGGCCCAGCGCGTTGACGCGCTTCTCCATGATGGTGACGACGCGGTTCATCGCATCATCGTTGACTTTTGCTACATCGGTATCTTCGGCTTCGAGCACGACGTGCGTGCCGCCCTGCAGGTCGAGGCCCTGGCGTATGGAATTGGCCAGAGGCTGGACGAATGCAAGGAATAAGCCGACGATTGCCACGATGCAGACAATGAGTTTGATGAGACTATTCTTTCTCAACGTTTCACAACCCTTTCTACGTGGTCTATGTATTTGGTTCAATCCGACGCGTTTCCGTCAGGATCAGATTGACGCGTGCATCATGCGCTTCCATCGGGACGCTCGCGACGACCTGACCGTCGAAGGTCAGTGCGGCGCGGTAAGCCTGCGGCGCCTTCTCCATGAGATAGCGGTCGTAGTAACCGCCGCCGAGGCCGAGCCGCTCCCCCGCCGGCGAGAACGCCGCGCCGGGAACGACGACGAAGTCGATCTCGGCTGCGGGGATGATG
The DNA here is from genome assembly GCF_002395285.1 of Mitsuokella sp. UBA4253. Lineage (NCBI taxonomy): Bacteria > Bacillati > Bacillota > Negativicutes > Selenomonadales > Selenomonadaceae > Mitsuokella > Mitsuokella sp. UBA4253. The sequence goes on from NZ_DGWR01000015.1 coordinate 69,488, forward strand.
GCCTGTTCCTCCCGGCGGACCGTCAGGATGCCGAACTTGCCCGGCACGAGCGCCGCAAGCGACGGCAGGTTGACGACTTCCATGAGCCCCTTGCCCGTGATGAGCGGCAGGCCGACGCGCTTGCTCTCCCTGAGGGCATGGGCGAGCAGGTCGTAGAGCTGGACTTCGTCGGGCATCGAGGCGTAGGCGAAGATGGTCTTTGCCTGCTGGAAGCGCGGCTCCTCGTAGAGGCGCGCTAGGATGGCCCGGCTCTTCGCTTCGTGCTGCTCTTTCGTCAGCCCTTTGCGGAAAGCGAGCATCTTCTGGCGCAGTGCCTTCTTCTCGGCGAGCTTCACTTCGTGCAGCTCACGCGGCGTCATCAGGCGGCCTCCTGCTGCGTGACGTTGGCATTGACGCTCGAGCGCACGACCTCGATGACGACACCGTCGGCAATCTTGAGCTTCAGCGACGTGTCGCCGAGCTCCACGATTGTGCCGTAGATGCCGCCAATCGTGATGACCTGGTCACCCTTCTTGAGGTTGTCGAGCATGGCGCGGCGGCGGTTCTGCTGCTTTTTCTGCGGACGGTAGAGCAGGAAGTAGAAGATCGCGATCATGACGACGATCGGGCCCCACGTTCCAAGTGCTTCTGGACTCATAATGAACAACTCCTTTTCAGATAAAAATGATGTGTGGACATATATCGGTCATGGCGGCAGGCTCACTGCTTGCCGTGCATCTGATAATGGTTGAAGAAATCACTGCGGAACTCCGTGAAGCGGTCCTCGAGGATGGCCTGGCGCATGCGGCGCATGAATTCCTGCAGGAAGTAGAGATTGTGCAGCGACAGGAGACGCAGGCCGAAGATCTCGTTCGCGCGCACGAGATGGCGGATGTAGGCGCGCGTGTAGCCGTTGCGGCAGGCGTAGCAGCCGCAGCCCTCTTCGAGCACCGTGTGGTCGTGCGTGAACTGAGCGTTCTTCATGACGAGACGGCCTGTCCACGTCATGGCCATGCCGTTGCGTGCGACGCGCGTCGGGTAGACGCAGTCGAACATATCGATGCCGCGCTGCACGCCCTCGACGAGGCAGTCCGGCGTGCCGACACCCATGAGGTAGCGCGGCTTGTCCTGCGGCAGAAGAGACGTCGAGTACTCGAGCATCTCGTACATGAGCTCCTTCGGCTCGCCGACCGAGAGGCCGCCTACCGCGTAGCCCGGCAGGTCCATCGCCGTCGTCTCGCGGGCACTCCACTCGCGCAGGTCTTTGTACATACCGCCCTGCACGATGCCGAAGAGGCCCTGGTTCGGGGCCGTCATCGCCTCCTTGCAGCGCTGGAGCCAGCGGATCGTGCGCTCCGTCGACTGCTTCGCGTAGTTGTAGTCGGCCGGATACGGCACACATTCATCGAACGCCATGACGATGTCCGAGCCGAGTGCCATCTGGACCTCCATCGAGACTTCCGGCGAGAGGAACTTCTTCGAGCCGTCGATGTGTGAGCGGAACGTCACGCCCTCCTCCGTGATCTTGCGCAGGTCGCCGAGGCTGAAGACCTGGAACCCGCCGCTGTCCGTCAGGATGGCCCCGTCCCAGTGCATGAACTTGTGCAGGCCGCCGGCCTCACGGATGAGGTCCATGCCCGGGCGCAGGAAGAGGTGGTAGGTGTTCGACAGGATGATGCCCGCGCCGAGATCGTGCAGTTCGTCCGGCGAGACGCCCTTGACCGACGCCTGCGTGCCGACCGGCATGAAGATTGGTGTCGGGAAACTGCCGTGCGGCGTATGGATGATGCCCGCGCGTGCTCCCGTGCGCTCGTCCTTCTTGACGAGCTCATATGTGATTGCAGTCAAATAAAAACCTCAACTTTCGTATTTTTGATTTACTGGCCCTGGCGTGCGGCAAGCTCCTCGCGCAGAGCGTGTTTCATCAGCGCAAGGTCCGGCGTCACGCCCGTCCAGAGTGCAAAGGCAGCCGCGCCCTGACCGGCCAGCATGCCCTCGCCGTTGATGATGGTGTGGCCATACTCCTGCGCCTCAGAGAGAAAGCGCGTGCGCGCCGGTGTATAGATGATATCGTAGACGAGGGCCGCCTTCTTGAGCTTCGCCCAGTCCACGGGCGGCATGCCCTCAACGTGCGGGTACATGCCGAGCGGCGTCGTGTTGACGAGCAGGTCTGTCACCGCGAGATGGTCCGCGAAGGCACCGTCCTCCCAGTGAAGGACCTGAATCTCTCCGTACGCAGAGAACTCTTCAGCGAGGCGCGCCGCCTTGGCGGGGTTGCGCACGCCGAGCGTGATGCGCCCTGCCTTGGCGCGCAGGAGGCCCCAGATGACGGCTCTCGCTGCGCCGCCGGCGCCGAGCAGCGTCACTTCCCTGCCCTTCGGCGAGAAATTGTGCTGCGCGAGCGGCTGCATGAAGCCGATGCAGTCTGTGTTATAGCCAGTCAGGTGGCCATCCCGATTGACAACCGTGTTGACCGCCCCGATGATGCGGGCGTCCTCATCGACAGCGTCGAGCTCCGCCATGATGGCCTGCTTGTGCGGGATCGTGACGTTCCAGCCGGCAAACTGCATGGCCCTGAGTCCCGCCACCGCCTCCTTGAGTTTATCGGGCGGCACGGGCAGCGAGATGTAGACGTAGTCGAGCCCCGCCTTTTCGATGGCCGCATTCTGCAGCACCGGCGAGAGCGAGTGGGCAATCGGCCAGCCCATGACGCCAAGATTCTTTGTCGTTCCTTTGATCATCACAAGTCCTCCCGCCGTCAGCCGTGTGCGCGGCGCGTCTTCGTCAAGAGGTCCATCTTGAGCTCGTAGTAGTCCGGCGTCATATCGAGGTAATGGCGGTGCGGATTCTCGAAGCGCTGCTCCTCCTCCCAGATCTCGTGGTCGAGCTGGTTCTTGACGTAGTCGCGGATCGCATCGAGCTTCGGCAGCTCCTCCGTGCGCTTGCCCTGGCGGACGTAGCACTTGCGGAGATTCTTGAACGTGCAGTGTTCAAACGAGCGGTTCTTCCACGGCTTCTGCGGGTCGATGTAGCGCAGCGGCTGCGTGCCGTCAATCTGCTCGCCGCACTTGGCGATGAGGTCCGCGACAGCGTGGCCGTTCTCGTCGTAGACACGGTAGAGGTCCTTGAGGCCCGGGTTCGTGATCTTCTCGACGTTCTCCGAGACCTTGATGCGCGGCGCGAAGTGGTCGTTCTCCCCGACTGCTGCGAGCTTGTAGACGGCGCCGAAGACCGGCTCCGACTTTGCCGTGATCAGGCGCTCGCCGATGCCGAACGCATCGATGCAGGCGCCCTGCTGTGTCAAGAGCGACGAGACGGTGAACTCATCGAGGCTGTTCGAGACGACAATCTTGCAGTCCGGCAGGCCCGCCTCGTCGAGCATCTTGCGTACGCGCTTCGAGAGGTACGCGAGGTCGCCCGAGTCGATGCGGATGCCCATGAGGCGCTTGCCCATCGGCTCAAGCACCTCATGCGCGATGCGGATGGCATTCGGGATGCCCGAGTGGATGACATCGTACGTGTCGACGAGCAGGATCGTCGCATCCGGATACGTCACCGCGTACTTTTTGAAGGCCTCGTACTCGTCGCCATAGAACATGACCCAGCTGTGCGCCATCGTGCCCGAGATCGGGATGCCGAACATCTTGCCGGCCGAGCACGTCGCCGTGCCGACGACGCCGCCGATGTAGGCAGCGCGCGCGCCGTACGTCGCCGCATCCATATTGTGGGCGCGGCGCGCACCGAAGTCCGAGACGGCGCGGCCCGCCGCCGCCTTGCAGATGCGGCGCGCCTTCGTCGCAATGAGCGACTGGTGGTTGATCTGTGCGAGGATGGCCGTCTCCACGAGCTGCGCGTCAATGAGCGGTGCGACGACCGTCAGGATCGGCTCATTCGGATACATGACCGTGCCCTCCGGCAGCGCGTAGATATCGCCTTTGAAGCGGAAGTCCTTGAGGTATGCAAGAAATTTCTCCGAGAACATGTGCTGCTGGCGGAAATACTCGACATCCTCGTCCGTGAACGTCATGTTCTCCACATACTCGATGACCTGCTCGAGCCCAGCGAAAATGGCAAAGCCACCCTCATCCGGATTCTGGCGGTAGAAGACATCGAACGCCACCTGGACGTCCTTGTCGTGGTCCTCGAAGTAACCATTGGCCATGGTCAGTTCGTAGAAGTCCATCATCATCGTGATATTGCGTTTATCAAACTGTGTTTGCGTCAATGAAGCCAACCCCTTTGATGTCGCAGCCCTACGGCCGCGCTTTTTTACTAGAAGTGTTCTGGGCATTCGGATATACGGTATCAATTATATCATCTTAATGATGGGGATGCAAAACGTATCCCGCAAAAAGCAGAAAAAAGAGCCGCTGTGCCACTGCACAGCAGCTCTTCCACCAGATGCGATATACAATAGAAGGAAGTGCGCTCTATCAATAGCCGAGTTCGCGCTTGACCGCGTGCTCGAGCGGCTCCTGCTTGACGAAGTGCTCGAGGTCCTCGCAGAACATCGCGACCGACTTGTCGCGCGTGTACGCCAGCGTCATCTTGCCCGAGCAGTGCGGCGTCAGGATGACGTTCTTCGCCGTCCAGAGCGGGTCTCCCTCCGGAATCGGCTCCTTGGCCATGACATCGAGCGCTGCGCCGGCGAGGTGACCCGTGTTGAGCGCCTCGACGAGCGCCGCCTGATCGATTGAGTTGCCGCGGCCGACATTGATGACGAAAGCGTCATCCGGCAGCATGGCCAGGCGCTCGCGCGAAATCATGTTTGTCGTCTCCTTCGTGCCCGGCAGGCAGAGCACGAGGATGTCCGTCTTCGGCAGATACGCCTCGAGTTCCTCCTGCTTGACGGCCTCATCGTAGACCGGGCTGCGCTTGCGGCCCGTGCGGCTGACGCCGACGATGGCGGCCGGCTGGAACGACTGGATGCGCTCTGCGTAGCGCGTGCCGATATCGCCCGTGCCGACGATCGTCACGCGGCTGTCCTTGATGGAGCGCAGCGGCAGGTTGTTCTTCCACTCGTGGCGGCGGATGATTTCCGCATACTCCGGATAGCGGCGCAAGAGCATCAGCGTCACCATGACGAGGTGCTCCGCGATCGTCACACCGTACGCACCCGATGAATTCGACAGCAGGCAGCCGTCCGGCAGCACGCCCGGCTTGAGTACCGGGTCGACACCGGCCGACACACTGCAGAACCACTTGAGATGCGGCGCCGCCTCTGCGAGCTTCGAGCCGCCGCCAGTCGCCGCCGCGTAGATGATGTCGACGTCGGAAAGATGCGGCAGCGCCTCATCGTTCGTCTTGTAGTACGCGACCTCCATATGGTGCTGCGCCGCCGCAGCCGTTATCTTCTCGCGATGTGCATCATTCATAAAGGAATTGACCACTGCAATCTTCATGAAAAAACGCTCCTTTCTGTCGATAAAAAGCAGATACAATAATTCTACGTTATGTTTTTATACTTTCGCCAAAACTTCCCAAAAGCCTTTTCTTCCGGCAAAAAAGATGTTACGACATTACAACACCGGTAACAAAAAAGACATCCCGCCAGATGACGGGATGTCTCATTTCACCATGAGGATATTGTCCTGCCGTCCGGAATGCCTGCATCAGCGGAACACAATCTGGACGAGCAGCATGTAAATGGCTGTCCCCGCGAACATCGAGAGGAGTATCCGGCGCAGCCAGATGTGGAGGCCCGCCGTCACGCCGATGCCGATCACTTCTGGCAGGCCATGCGGCGCGAGTCCCCAATCGACATCCTTCAGGCAATAGACGACGAGCAGTCCGAAGATTGCCGCCGGCAATGCATTGCCTAGATAGCGCACCATCAGCGGCGTCGGCTTCTTGCTGGAGAAGAGCAGGAACGGCAGGAAGCGTGTCAGCATGGTGGCCGCCGTACAGAGCAGCACCGTGATGACCTGCTGGTAAAGCGTCATTTCCATCATCTCGTCTCCCTCCCCCCTGCCTGATCGGATTCCGGAAGATAATACCGCTCCAAAGGACGCCTGCCCAGCAACAGGGCCGAGAGGATCACGAGCATCGCCGGTATCATGAACGATTGCGCGCCAAAGACAGCGAGACAGCTGCCGGCCGCGACGAGCCCGAGGACTGCCGTCGCATGGTGACATTCATTCAGCCATTGTTCGATGAAGATAACGACGAACATTGCCGTCATGACAAAACCGAGCCCCGCCGTATCAAACGGCAGCGCCCCGCCGACAAGACCGCCTAAGAGCGCGCTGAACACCCAGTAGGCTTCATCGAGCCAGGTTATCCAGAGCATGAACCATCCCCGGTCAACACCTTCCGGCAAACGGCGCTTAGCCGAAAAGATGATCGAGAACGTCTCATCACAGAGGCCGTAAATCAGGAAGAAACGCTTCCATCCCAAGCCACGGTACGTATCAAAGAGCGACAATCCATAAAATAGATGGCGCGCCTGGATGAGCAGGGCCAACAGGAATGTCGCCAGCGGCGCAAAGGGAGAGAGCAGCATCGAGACGGCCACGAACTCCAGTGACCCGCCGAAAATGACCAATGCCAGCAAAAACGGGTAGTAAAACGGAAAGCCCATGACATTCATATAAACACCATAGGCGAATCCCAGGAAAACAAATCCCGCCAGAATCGGCGTCGTATAAGGAAACGCTGCCCGCAACGCCGGCCAGCACGCATGTTGTTGTCGCATAACCGTCCTTTCTCGTCATGTCACATCAGGATACCGGGATTCACGAGCCTGCCGAGTGCGATGTCCTTTTGCATCGCACTGGCCAAACCCACGCGGATAACAAACGCTCCGTCGGCATCATTGTACTACAGAAGCCAATATGCGACAAGACAATCTTGTCGCGATACGATATACACCCGTCCTATTTTCCCATGCCGTTGCCAAGTGAGAAGATCTGCGCTATACTACAGACATCGATGCAAAAGAATAAGCAGACTGAAACTCCCCATAGCTAACGCCAGGGGGTTCTTAAGTACAATAGCTTTTCTTGCTCTCGAAAGATGCAAGTGCTGACTATTTTCCTTAAAACTTTCACGGGCAAAAGTTCCATTGAACTCATTAGCGCCCGCAAGGCCCGTTTCAAGACCTTATATTTCTAATCGTGTTACGGTTTATATCCCGATACAGCTCAGATTTCTGTTCCCACGCAATCGTTTGATTTCCTGATTATGCAGATGCAGGAAAGTCTCAAATCTTTTGTTGCATTTTTCAAGGTTGAACGTCTTCAAGTCTGGGTTGATATTCATGATAAGGAAAGCGGAATACATATCTCGCTGGACTTTTATGCCATTTATGATGTTCCAGCGCTCAGAGAGTTTTTTCTTCTGATAGGATTCGTCGGTATGATTGAACTGGGAAGCACGAGCCAAGAAGGTATCAATCTCGATTAACGATATGCCAAAGTAACTCAACTTGCGCTTCAAGATTGCTAGGAACATGGAAGGTGCCCGATTGGCTAAAGACTTACCGAATCGCTTCTTGCGCTTGAATCTGCCTTTCTCATTCTTCTCGGTTTTCTTAGCCCTTGCCTGCAATCCCTTGAAGTTCATGGCCTCGACATAGAAGGTATCCCCTTGTCTGAGAAGCTCGTTTGCAAGCAGTTCGTGCTGCAGTTTCCTGACCGCAGCCTGCTTACGCTGGACTTCTTTGAGGCGGAACAAGGTCTTTACATATCGCTTGCTACGAATCCAGAGATGAGTGCCTTTCTTCGTAGTTTTATCTTCATTGTAGTTATCCGGATTATTCATTCGTTTGCTTCTGTCCAGCTTGCGTTGAAGCAGTTGCTTTTCACGTTCGTGCCCCTGTGCTCTATTGGCAAGTTCTACAATTTTTATCGAAGACTCGGAAGACCATGCTACGGTCGATGTACCGATATCGATACCGACATCTCCTTTGCCAAGGATGTGAACGAAACTGCCATCTGACTTACGTCGCTTGGCTAGCTTCTCTCCTCGAAAGATGATCTGCAAGTAGTATTTCTTTTTCCCCCTCACGAACTTTCGCACGAGACGGCAGTAAGCGATGGGATGTGTAAGAGATTCCACCTCGTAGAGGTTAGTTTCATCAACAAGGACGGGTATCTTCAACCCTGACCACTCGCAGGTACGGGTAATTGTCTTGAATCGAATTCCTGTATCGTTTGTCTTCCCTTCCAGCGAATTAATCTGTCCGTATTTCTTGAAGTAGATTCGTTTTCCATCACCATAGAATAGTTTCTCAAAAGATTTCCAGAGCCTTTTGGAAAGGGCTTGTGCAATAGGGGCGTTAATCTGTTTCTTGAAATGCTGCCGTATCGGTGTGGCCATACGGGAAAGTCCATATTCTGTTAAGCCAGCTTTTTGCCTGAGCTGATGGATTTCATCCCAGATTAGTTTATCGTGCTCTTTGTCCTTATTCAGGCGTTCGATGAGGTTGCGATACGCTTTTGTTTTCTTGAGCTCTTTCAGCCGTTTGAGACTCTTGCTGGTAAGAGTATTATATATCTTTCGCCCAGCTTCCAGACGGCTGTCGATGACATCTTCCTGCCATCGTTCCGTTTTCAGTCTGAACTGGAGAATGAAGCAGTCTTTTCTTTGTTTAACCATATCGCCACCTCCTCATGCTTAATTCCTTGATTTTATTATATCAAAAAGTAGAGATACTTACAACATGATAAGGTTTAACAGGATTGGAAATATGAAAGTTTTCAAATAACCATTTGGCTGTTTTAACTATGAGATTAGGAGCTTGTCGTTTATTGCTTATGAGGTTATCCCCGTAGCTGAAGCTAGGGGCTTGTGCCACAAATCACAATGGAAAGGAAGGTCTTTTTTCATGTCCAGATTCTCTGTCAAGCCACTCGTCTACGCCGGTGTCTCCGTGGCCCTGGCGGTACTCTTCTCCTATGTCTTTGCCATCCAGACGATCTTCGTGCGCATCACCTTCGGCTTCCTGCCAATCGCCATCTACGGCGCGATGTACGGCCCCATGAAGGCCGGCCTCGTCGCCGCGGCCGCCGACTTCATCGGCACGGCCCTGCTCGGCACGAGCATCTTCTTCCCGGGCTTCCTCGTCTCCGGCTTCCTCACAGGCTACATCTACGGCTGGTTCTTCTACCGCAGGCGCGTCACATGGCTGCGCGCCTGCATCCCCTTCTTCCTCGTCATGGTCTTCATCCACCTGGGCCTCAACACACTCTGGCTGACCATCTTCTACCACAAAGCCGCCTCGGCCATCTTCCTGAGCCGCCTCATCAAGAACCTCCTCTGCTATCCCATGGAAGTCGGCCTCTTCCTCATGGTCTACCGGCCCCTGCTGCGCTTCCTGCCCGAGCAGTTCCCGCAGGCGGCAGCCAAAAAGGCCGCCACCTCCACAGCAGCCTGATGAATACAGGCTGCAAGCTTCCCATTGTCCGGCCCGGAAAACGAAAATAACCCCCTGGCCATGCCAGGGGGGTTATTTATGCTGCAACGCTTTCAGTGTCGGCCTCGTCAGACCTTCTGCGCGCAGACGTCATTCACGAGCAGGGCCGCCTGCAGAACGGCTGCTCTGTTTACGCTTTATTTTACCTCGATATTCAGCACGTTTTGGATAGCACCGGGCTTTTCCTGGAACAGCTCGAGCGTCAGGCCGTCGGGCAGCTGCACCCATTTTTCGGGCTTGCCCTCGATGTGATGGACACCCTTGACAGCAAGCATTTCCCTGAGGACTTCGGGCATATCCTCGACAACGATGCCGAGATGATGTCCCTGTCCCGCTTTATAGTCTTCTGGCGCGGCCACAAGCTGCACGCCACCCTTGAGCCAGACCATCTTGAGATGACCATCTTTTTCCTTGCGGCGCGTTTCTATCATGCCGAGGATTTTCTCAAAAAAATTTTTGGACCACTCAATATCTCGCACCGTCACGGCGCTGTGTTCCAAATAAGACTGTCTTGCCATGTTTTCACCTTTTCCTTTACGCACCAATTGACCCCATCCAAAATTCTTGAGCAGCAGCAAACCACGCAGAAGCCTGTCACTGGGGATCTCTATATTATCTTTATCCATTTTACTCTCTATTGCACGGATTGGCAATTTTCTTTATCAAAATTAACACTCCTTGCTAGCATTCTTCGTTCCTGTTATACTGTAACAGAGGGGATTCCCCCTTAGAGCGAACACAGCATCTTGCTGTCATCTACGATGCAATTGATGGTCATCGGTAGTCGAGCCGTCTGGCTTTGGCATGTTACCAGACATGGTCTATTTTTTATGAAATTGAATTTGCGAAATATATTTTACCTTATCCCCGCGCCTTCTACGGCCGCGTAACTCCCCGTTACCTAAGCCGGAAATCCCCAGATCGTAGTCAGCTTCCCAGGCAGCAACGCCCTTTCCCATTCGCGAAACAGCACATGGAAAGGGCGTTTTCTTTTGCTATGCAGGATAATCAAGCCATAGTCTCTACTACTTGTCCTTACGCTCCAGGGTCTGGAAATATCCTTGGTAGAACGTTTCTGTCATGTTTTCTATCTCTTCCTCGGAACGCATGTCAAGCATGCTGAGTCCTGCAATGAGGTTGAGGTATTTGATACCTGAGACGACAGCCGGACGGTCAACATTCCATTTTTGCGCCAAGCGCAATTTGTGGATTGCCTTGAGAAAACCGATGCACGTCTCGCGCCGACCGAGGATACGACTGGACGAGAATATGACAATTGTACTAGGATAGCCTGTCGCAGCAATTTCCCTGAGCAGTCCATAAGGATCATCTCGATTGTCTGGGGCGTAGACCATCTCAGCGCCCCAGTACAGACTGGCCACACAATTAACGAAGGTTCCCCTACGCTTGCCATGTCTCGTATAGGTGAAGAAAGAATTGTATATCTTGTTCTGGTAATCCCGAACCGTTTCATCCAGGAAGTCTTTTCTCTTCTCGCAGACAAAATCAAATAAATAGGTGTGCAGTAAAGCAGCCCATATCTTTTCGTCAATTGCTATATAATACGGAAGATTGCTGAGCGCCCGATGGATGACTTCGGCGTTGTGGACGTCATCTGCTGATTCATCGCCCGTCACCTGCAGATTCGTGACAAATGGATTGAAATCATAGCCTGTGTCCTGCAGGAAATCATGTTCTTTCAGCATTTTAGCAAAAAAGGCGAAATCTTTCTGAATATAATGCGGCAGATTTGTCTCAAAGTTTCCCTTCAGATACTGGATTCCGTCATCCGTCAAATATTGCAGTCTCATTCGTCATCATCCCTGTCGTGTTCTGCTCGTTCTAGCTCATCCATCGCATGCAGCAGCGGGTATTTAAAAATCTGCTGTGCAAGCCGTCCGATGTTCTTCTTGCTGTTGCCCGTGCCCAGCTGGATATCCTTGATGTCAATGCCATTCTGCTCGAGCAGTTTTGCGAATACACCGTACCAGCGATACGAAGCCATTCCTTCATCATTTTCCTCGTCTACATCTTTCATATCCATCAGGACTGACATGATAGCGGGGACAAAGAACATCTGGATCATCAAGTAACGATCACTGGCTTTGTGACGATGGTAGACATTGAAAAGGTCTCGGCTCACATAAAGGCGCAGGCAATCGCCCTCGGTGTCAACCCAGACGTCACCGGGATTGCTTTCATCGACAGCCAGGGCGAGGATATCGGCCATCTTGTCGTAGTTCTTGCCATCGCGATTGATATCAATCGTATACTCTGGTCCGATGGCAAGGATACCGCCCCTCCAGATATCGAATGAAGCGCCTTTGCCGAATCCGATATTGAACTGTTCATTGTGATATCCGTGTATATCCTCTGTTGCGACAATGTAGGTGCTGATCTCGACTTCATTCGTGAGATTCCCTGCATCGATGGTCACATCCTCATGATTATTCTTCGATGAGAAAAGCTGACGATAGCCGACCAGAGAACATTCCACATGTGTTGCATAGCTGACCTTCCCCTGTGCGAACAATTCCTGTAGACCAGGCTCGTCGAGCATATAGTCAATGCTGAGTTTCAGCTGTCCGAAGGATATCTCTTCCTGTACCTCTGCCCGAAAACTTCCACGAACATAATCGTCATCCATACTGCTGAGCACAGGATATGGGGTGAGTCCCTTATTTAGCCTCATAGTAGTTCACCTCCATCATCATCGGTCCTTGGAAGCCCGTTGAGAAATGCGCAGCGATTGTCTGCCCCTTTTTTGCAGGACCAAATGTGATGCTGTTTTTCTCAACTTCTACTGCTGAATCATTTCCATCAATCCGTACATTGTGAACAGGGATCTTATAGTTGCCGCGTTCGGCAAGTCCGACGACCTCTAGGCGGATTCGTGACTTGCTGATGGGGATCGTGAACGCAAGTGTGAACTCTCCGTTCATCATGTTATTGGCAACCAGTCGTTTCTTGACAGCTCGGAACTTGAAATTGTACTTCTTTTTTGCAGGATCTGCAGGATCTTTTGTAGTCCTTCCGTCCTTCTTCGGATCATCCTTCTTAGCATCTGTGCGTGGATTGTCATCAAGTCCGCCTTCCTCTAGCGGTTCCTTTACCTTGATTTCTCTATCTGTCCGACGACGACGAGCCTTTCTCTTTATCATCTTTGCCTTTGGCTTCTGCTCCTTGATCTCAACATTTAGAGCTCCATCTCCTGCGGCATCGGCAAAGAACTCATCCATACCGTAAGCAGCCTCGATATCTTGCTGTGGTGCGCCGAAATTCTCTATGATTTTCTTGCGCAGATATTGTTTCAGATCGGTGTAAGCATTTTCATAGAAGGTCTTGTTGACCTTGCATCGGCCCGGCTCCCACTTATCATGGGCCGGCATCTCCATCGTCTTGAAGATTTGATTCATGGTATCGCCTTGAATCAGTAAGATACCAGTATAGGAAATGCTGTTCCCGAGTCGGCTCTGCGGGAAGAGTGTCATGCCCGTCTTTCTCGTCATGAGGACGCGCTGATTCAGGTCCTCCCCTTGATGAAGCAGCAGTGTACATTCTCCATCCTTGATGCCGTACTTCTTGCCGTATTCGTCGGCATCTAAGGAAATGACACGATTCTCCTCTGGGTCATCGTGGCGATGGATCAGGAGATTGTAGTAATCCTTCAGTGCAGCGTATTTCTTGTCATCAAGTTGCGCGATATACTGTGCCAAGCTGTTGCGATTGATTGTATCTTGACCAACGTGTACGATGAGCTTCTGGAATTCAATCGAGACAAAGAAATTCTCGAGGACAGCCAAACGGATTGTCCCGTAGAGGTCTTTGTCCTTCTCAAGTGCCAGGATGTATATGTCGGTGCCATTGTCCCTGCGTTTGAAATGCCCCATGGCAAACGGCTTGAGTATGGCATTCATGTTGTCAGAAGACGAATAAAACCCCGTGCCAGTCGTCGTGTATTCCTTGCCAAAGAATCCAGATTCTTTCTCTTTGAATGAGAGCAGCCGTGATACACCGACGTAAGAATCGATAGCGTCTACCTTTGATGCATAGAAGATGGTATGGAAATAGGAGCAAGCCAAAGGAGCGGCCTTGCCGATGCCGAAACTGCCTCCGGAATTGATATTCTTGTTGGATGAACCGCGCCCCTTCACCAGCTGATGCCAAGGCGTTTTTGTATCATCTGTCTCCGCACCGACAAGCCCTGTCGTATTGTGGTCACTGATGCGCAGGACATCAATCTTGCCCTTCATCAGCTTCTGCGCTTGCTGGAAGAATCCCGTCGCTACAGGATCTCCTTTCGATGCCGTAATGCAACGGTCAAAGATATTTCCCAACTGCCTGCCACCGGGGATCTCATCCTGCGTGACTTGGAAGAAATCAAAATCGACGACAACCGGTCGACTGTCATCCACCTGCTGATCGACAGAATTCTGAATGACCTCTCGAACCATAGATGCAATTGAATTTGCACTGAACGTCTCAATGCCCGGATCATTGAACCCATCGACAATCCCCTTGTTGTTCGAGGCGAATCGCCATTTCCCATCCTCTCGCATATAACTCCCCTCTTCCACATGATCGTGATTCAATATCTTATTGCTTCATCATCTAGCAATCTTGTCCTGCATCAAGGCCATTTTGAAGCTATTCAATGCATTCTTATAACACTGCTCTGCTTTGCCAACTTTTTGTGGATCATAATCACAGAGTGCAAACAGGCCTTTGTATTCACCCATGATATTCGACAAGTGTTTATCCAAGAAGATCTTTGGGTCAGTAACCCAGTCAATGGTGGTCTTTCCATTGACTTTCTTTTTCTCTAATAATGCCTGAAGTCCATAGAATAATGGAAGTATAAAGCCATCCGGACTGATATTGACATCGGATTTTATCGGCTCACCGCCAAATGGCGTTTTCTTATTCTTGGTCTTGTTGTTGAGCTTCTTGACCGCTCCAATACGTCCGAAAGAACCATCATTGCCATTATAAAGGTCAGCGAATCGCGCATAGATATAATCGTATAGTTCTGGAAGTATTGTTGTAATCTTGAACGAAGATTTTACTTCTTCATTAATAATATCCTTTGTATAATCACCAGCTGACTTCTCTGAGACATCAGGAGAACTCATCAGGCGCTCGAATAATTTCAGGCATTGCCCTTTTGAACTATACATGTACGTTTCTTTGAATTCACTTGGATTGAAAATCTTTTTAGGATCTTTTGCTTCGCGTACTGGATTAACAAGCTGCAGTGGAATCCATGAAAGGGCAATCAAATCCTGTACCTTTACAGCACCCCCATCATTCGTCTTCCATTCAATCCGATCTGCAATGTTCTCGTTGTGTTCGCGCATCATCAATTCAAGTTCATTGAAGTAGCCATTCTGATGAACTTTAGCTGAAAGTTGCAATTCGACATTATTATTGCGCGATTCACAAATATCGAAAAGATGATTTCTGAAGTTTCGTACGCCAGCCGTATCATTCATATCTGCTGGCACTTGCAGTTCTACAGGAATGAGAAAATCAATCGGTGATTCTGCCTTTCCCTTTTCTTGTATTAGATATTCCTCAACAATATCATGATTGGTCTTCCAGCTTGCTTTAAATTCGTCCCAATTCTTGACCTTATGAGAAATTTTTTGCTCATTTGCTTCTAACGCTTTACTTAGAATGTACATGCCAATGGCCAACGTATTATGACCACCATCAAGGATCCCCTCTATGCGTTGATTGACTGGTGCAATGCGATAACGATTGCGTTCCAGTGCCTCGTAGCTAGAAACAGCCAGCAAGACGCCCTTCGTCTTGAAAGGCAGCAGTTCAGGTGTCAAGCGAATTGTTTCTTGAATCGCATCGGTCACCGCACCGACTTTTGCCTCACGAGGATTTGCCTCTAAACCCAAGTGATCGATGATAGAAGCAAACGTGCGGCCGCTCACATGGCCACTGATTTTCTTCATGTCACCAATCGTCAATTCCCCTGGACGGCCTTCAAAGCGAATAATGAATTGTTCTGACATATCAGATAGCTCCTCTCTGCAAATCTCAACAAAAAAGACCGACATCCCGTCGGTCTAAAAAACAGTTTTGACGACCATCCGGCCACACCTTCAACTATCCAGCTGATATATTCAGAATACACTGTTTTAATAAAAAAATCAAGATCATACTAACACTTTAGCAGATTTTTTTAGGATTGTATCTCCTTTCATCCAGGTTATATTGTAAAATAGGACTTTTCCCTTCATGAGCCTTTATTAATATAGTAACAGTTGCTCGAGGCACCAAATAAACGCCTTGGCACAGCGTTGTTCGGGATGCTGGAAGTGGTTGCCGGGGTTCCAGGTGAGGGTGGTCTTGATGCCGGCACCTTGTAGCAGGGCGTGCTGCTCTTTGATGCAGGCGCTGACGGTACGCATGACGGGGTTGCGGGTCTTGTCTTCGCGGTCGCCGAGGCTCAGGTAGATGATGCCTGCCTTTGGCTCGTGGGCTTTGGCGTAGTCGAGCCAGCCGGGGAACCAGACGGACGGCGATGCGGCGGCAACGGCAGCAAAGGACTGGCTCTCGTAGGCGCTCCAGAGTGAGAAGAACGCGGCGAGGGAGTAGCCACCGAGTACGACGGGCGCATCCTCTGCCAGAGCACAATGACTCTTAAGCGCGGGCAGGATGGCCTCGATGGACTTCAGCGTCTCCTCTGCCCCTGCGCCAAAATCCTGCTTGCCGAAGACGGCAGGTGCCGTCCACGGGGAGAGCTGATGGTTCCACTCCTCGACGGCAAGGAAGGCGACAGCCAGCGGCATGCTGACAGCAGCGGCAATGGCGCTGACTTCCTCAAAGAGCCCCTTGCGCGCAACAATCTCTTCCTGCTCGACGGGCTGCACGAGTAGGGCGCGCGGCTCTGGCTCTTGCAGGAGAAGGCATCCCTTCCCTGCTGCGTGGATCGTGGCGAGAAGGTCGTCGCACTGCCATTTCCTGCCGTTGATCACGATTAGCTGTTTCCCTTCTATCTCATTTATCTTGTTTATTTCGTTTATCTTGCTCATCGTATTATCTCCCTCATCACATTTCATGGCACAGGCATGGTACAGCAGGATTTTATCCGCTGGCAGAGAAATATGTATTGGTTCTATAAAATCAAGCTCAGCAAGAAAGGATTCGTTATGGCTCTCTTTGCAATCGGTGACTTTCACCTCTCGTTCCAGACGCCCGAGAAATCGATGGACGTCTTTGGCGCGGTGTGGCGGCACCATGAAGAAAAAATCAAGCAGAACTGCGAGGCGCTCGTCGGGCCGCACGACACGCTCGTCATCACGGGCGATCACTCCTGGGGGCGCAAGCTCGCGGAGTGCGAGCAGGATCTCGCATTCATCGAGGCGCTGCCGGGACGCAAGATCCTGCTGCGCGGCAACCACGATATGTTCTGGGACGCAAAGAGGACAGCCTCTCTCAACCGCCGCTTTGCGGGGAAGCTGTCCTTCCTGCAGAATAATTTCTTTGCCTACGAAGATTACGCGCTCGTCGGCACGAAGGGCTTCACGTTTGAGGGGCCGTTCTATCTCGACGGGCAGGGCCGCGTCATCGGCTGGGATGAGGAGCGCGAAGCGCACGCCAAGATGCTCGTCGAGCGCGAGTGCACGCGGCTGCGCCGCTCGCTCGATGCGGCGGCGGCTGCGGGCTTCCAGAAGTTTATCCTGTTCCTGCACTATCCGCCGACGAACATCCTCGAGCAGAAGAGCCCCTTCACCGACATCGCCGAGGAATACGGCGCCGAGCAGGTCATCTACTCACACTGCCACGGCGAGGAGCGCTTCCACGACAGCCTGCAGGGCGTCGTGCGCGGCATCACCTACCGGCTTGTCTCAGGCGACTATCTCGATTTCAAGCCGGTCAGGATCCTTTGACCGTGACCAGCATAAGCTGGGCCGTGGTCATGCCTCCGTCTCTTTGCCGGGCCTGCGGTACTTCAGGAGCTCCTGCGGCACGCGCCTGCCCTTGTGGTAGAATTCCCAGTCGCGTTCGCCGAGCTCGCGCTGCACGCGGCAAGGTACGCCAAAGGCCAGCACGCCTGCGGGGATGTCGCGCGTCACGACGCTGCCCGCGCCGATGACCGTGTTGTCACCGATCGTGACGCCGGGCACGACGATGACGCCTGCGCCGAGCCAGACGTTCTTGCCGATGCGGATGGGCAGATTGTACTGATAGCCTTTCTCGCGCAGCTCCGGTGCCAGCGGATGGTTCGGCGTCGCGAGCGTGACGTTCGGCCCGATCATCGTGTAGTCGCCGATGAAGATCTCGCCGTCGTCGACGGCGGTGAGGTTGTAGTTGGCGTAGACCTGCTTGCCGAGGTGCAGGTGATGGCCGCCCCAGTTCGCGTGCAGCGGCGGCTCGATATAGCAGTCCTCCCCGACTTCTGCCAGCATCTCTTTGAGCAGTTTCTGCCGCTTCTCCCACTCATGCGGCCGCGTGGCATTGTAGTCGTAGAGCTTTTCCATGCAGTCGAGCTGCTGCTTCATCAGTTCCTCATCACCCGGCCAGTAGATCTCGCCATTCATCATGTCATCGTACACCTTGCTCAACAGAAATCCCCTCTCTTTTGCGTCTTTGCGTCAATCATTCCTTAAGTTTTCTTAAGATAACGATTCGACAGCACGTTTGTTTTTTCCTGCCAAATAAATACAAGACAGTAAAAAGCAGCATCGTCAGGCCATTCCTGAGCGATGCTGCTTTTTCACGCTTAAAAACGCAGTCTTATTTTTTCCCGGTGCTGCCACACACGGTCGCATTACTGGTATGCCTTTTGCCCTCAGCGACCAGTCCGTCCACACACGGTCGCATTACTGGTATGCCTTTTGCCCTCAGCGACCAGTCCGTCCGCGTTTTGTCATCGGGATGCCCTGTTTGCAGAGCGGGCAGTCCTCTGGCTTGTAGGTCTCGACGTTGAGGTGCAGCAGTGCGGTGCACGGGACGTCACCGAAATTGACTTTGCCGCCGCTGCGGTCGACGAGCATGCTGACAGCGACGGGGATGCCGTCGTTTGCCTTGACGACGTCGATGACTTCCTTGATGGAGCCGCCGGTCGTGACGATGTCTTCGACAATCAGGCAGCGCTCACCCGGATGCAGGTGGAAGCCGCGGCGGAAGGTCATCTTGCCGTCGACGCGCTCCGTGAAGATGGCGCGCGTGCCGAGGGCCTTGCCCGTCTCGTGGGCGAGCAGGATGCCGCCGGTCATCGGGCCGACGACGGTCTCGATGTCAGCGTCCTTGAACTTCTCGGCCATCGCCTCGCAGAGCTGCTGCGTGTACTTCGGATGCTGCAGCACGTTGAATTTCTCGACGTAATGCGGGCTGTGCAGGCCGGACGTCAGCAGGAAATGGCCATTCATGATGGCATTCGTCTTGACGAGCAGGTCTTTTACTTCTTCTTCGGTCATTTTCATTGTACGGTCTCCATTTCTTTCAAGATAGCCTCGGCTGCGGCCTTCGGGTCTTCGGCGGCGCGGATTGGGCGGCCGATGACGAGGTGGCTCGCGCCGCTCTTGAGCGCTGCCGAAGGCGTCGCGATGCGGCTCTGGTCGTTGATGGCCGAGCCTGCGGGGCGCACGCCCGGCGTCACGATCAGGAAGTCTGCGCCGCACGCTTCGCGGATGAGGGCTGCTTCCTGCGGCGAAGCGACGACGCCGTCAAGGCCGGCCGACTTGGCGAGCTTTGCGAGGCGCACGACGGCGTCCTTGACGGGAAGGGTCTGGCCGACGCCCGCCCAGTCTTCCTGATTGATGCTCGTCAGCACCGTGATGGCGATGAGCTTCGGGCAGGGAATCCCCCGCTCCTCTGCTGCCGCGTGCAGCCGGTCGGCTGCCGTCTTCATCATCGTGTAGCCGCCACTAGCGTGGACATTGAGGATGTCGGCACCGAGGTCCATGAGCGAGCAGAGCCCGCCGGCCACGGTGTTCGGGATGTCGTGGAGCTTGAGGTCGAGGAAGACGTGCTTGCCCTGGCCGCGCAGCCAGCGGACGACTTCGCCGCCGACGCTGTAGAAGAGCTCCATGCCGACTTTATAGTATGAGACGCTTTCCCCGAGCTTCTCGACGAGGGACTTGACGTCCTCCATCGTGTGGAAGTCGAGGGCCACGATCAAGCGGTCATCTGCTTGGATTGCCATTATCTCTGTCATCCTTTCTGAACATCGTTCCGGAATCCGAGGAAGCCCGGATTGGCCTTGCCGACGATCTCCTCGATGCTCGAGAAGCCGTGCTCAGCAAGGTACGTGTCGAGGCCGTCGCAGATCTTCATCGTGATCTCCGGGTCGGTGAAGTTGGCCGTGCCGACGGCGACGGCACTCGCACCGGCGAGGAAGAATTCGACGGCATCCTCTGCACTTGCGATACCGCCCATGCCGATGATCGGGATGCGGACGGCCTGCGCGACCTGCCAGACCATGCGCACGGCGACCGGCTTGACACAGGGGCCCGAGAGGCCGCCGGTGACGTTGCCGAGCACCGGGCGGAATCTGTTGATGTCGATCTCCATGCCGAGCAGCGTGTTGATCAGCGACACGGCGTCAGCGCCGGCAGCCTCGACGGCCTTGGCCATCGCGACGATGTCGGTGACGTTCGGCGAAAGCTTGAGGATGACGGGTTTCTTCGTGTGCGCCTTGGCCTCGCGGACGACGGCCGCAGCCGCCTCGGGGTCGGTGCCGAAGACGATGCCGCCTTCCTTGACGTTCGGGCACGAAACGTTGAGCTCGATGGCCGCAACGCCCGGCACGTCGAGGAGTTCGGCGAGCTTGCCGTACTCCTCTGCCGTGCTGCCCGAGATGTTGACGATGACGTTCATGCCGTACTGCTGGATGCGCGGCAGGGTTTCTTCGAGGAAGTGCTCGACGCCCGGATTCTCGAGGCCGATGCAGTTGAGCATGCCCTCCGGCGTCTCTGTGATGCGCACGCCGTCGTTGCCGCGGCGCGGCAGGAGCGTCGTGCCCTTGACCATGACGCCGCCGAGGCGCGAGAGGTCGACGAAGTCTTTGAATTCCTCGCCGAAGCCGAACGTGCCCGAGGCCGTCAGCACCGGCGTCTTCATGGCGATGCCGAGCAGGTCCGTGTGGAGTCGTTCGTCGCTCATGCAAACACCTCCTCTGCGGGAAAGACGGGGCCGTCCTTGCAGACTTTCTTGCGCTGGCCGTCCGTCGTGTCAATGGAGCACGAGAGGCAGGCGCCGAGGCCGCAGGCCATGCGCTTCTCGAGCGAGACCTCGCACGGGATGCCGTGCTCTCTGGCGATCTTGGCGACGCCGCGCATCATGACCTCCGGGCCGCAGGTCACGACGACATCGTAGTCGCCCCTCTCGAGGATCTCGGGAAGGACGGTCGTCGTGAATCCCTTGGTGCCGCGCGAGCCGTCATCTGTCGTCAGGAAGCAGTGGCCGCAGAGGTCGTCAAAGAGGTCCGACCAGAAGAGCTCTTCGGCCGTCTTGCCCCCCATGAGGACGTCGGCTTTGCCCTGCATGGCTGCTGCGTAGTAAAGGAGTGGCGAAAGGCCCATGCCTCCGCCGACGATCAGCGGGTGCTTGTACGCCATGGCGAAGCCGTGGCCGAGCGGGCCGAGCACGTTGACCATCTCCCCCGGCATCAGCTGTGCGAGCGCTTTCGTGCCCCTGCCGACGACGCGGTAGATGAAGGCGATGCTGCCCTTCTTCTCGTCGACGGCGGCCACGCCGACCGGGCGGCGCAGTGTGAACGCACCCGAGAGGATGCGCAGCTGCACGAACTGCCCGGCCTTGGCCCGGCGCGCGATCTCCGGCGACTCGACGACGAGGAAGTAGACGTTCGTCGCGAGCTCCTGCTGTGCGAGGACCTTCGCGTCGCGCACGATTTTCTCTGGATGATTAGGCAAGGTCATCACCACCACCTACATAGTCCTGGATGGCCAGCGAGTAGACGAGGCGGCGCTCACGCATGAAGGAGAGCACGCGCAGGACTTCCCAGGCCGTGTCGAGAGACGTCAGGCAGGCGATGCCGTGCTCGACTGTCGCGCGGCGGATCTTGAAGCCGTCCTTGGCCGAGTGCTTGCCCTGCGTCAGCGTGTTGATGACCATGTTGATCTTGCCGTTCTTGATCATCTGGATGATGTCGGAGCTGCGCTCGTGGACCTTGCCGACGACCTCGGCGTCGATGCCCATCGACTGGATGGCCTTGGCCGTGCCCTCCGTCGCGCAGATCTCGAAGCCGAGCTCAGCAAAGGCCTTGGCGAGCTGCTTCATCTCTTCCTTGTCCTTGTCGGCAACCGTGAAGAGGATGCAGCCCTTCGTCGGGACGTGGATGCCCGAGCCGATGATGGCCTTGTAGAGGGCGCGCGCGTAGTGGTAGTCGATGCCCATGACCTCGCCCGTCGACTTCATCTCAGGTCCGAGGGCGATGTCGACATCCGTCATCTTCGCGAAGGAGAAGACCGGTGCCTTGACGGCGACGTACGGTTTCGGCGGCACGAGGCCCGACTTGTAGCCGAGCTCCTTTAAGGTGTGGCCCATGGCGATGCGCGTCGCGATGCCGACCATATCGACGTTCGTGACCTTCGAGAGGAATGGCACCGTGCGCGAGGAGCGCGGGTTGACCTCGATGATGTAGACCTCGCCGTCGACGACGACGAACTGGATGTTCAGGAGGCCCTTGACGTGCAGCGAGAGCGCAAGGCGCTTCGTGTAGTCGATGATCGTGTAGATGACCTTCGACGAGAGCGTCTGCGGCGGGTAGACGGCGATGGAGTCGCCCGAGTGGACACCGGCGCGCTCGACGTGCTCCATGATGCCCGGGATGACGACATCGACGCCATCGGAGATGCCATCGACCTCGACTTCCGTGCCCTGCATGTAGCGGTCAACGAGAACCGGGTGGTCCGGCGTGACCTTGACGGCGCGGCTCATGTAGTCGCGCAGCTCCGCCTCGTTGTAGACGATCTCCATCGCGCGGCCGCCGAGGACGTACGACGGGCGGAC
Source organism: Mitsuokella sp. UBA4253 (assembly GCF_002395285.1). Taxonomy (NCBI): domain Bacteria; kingdom Bacillati; phylum Bacillota; class Negativicutes; order Selenomonadales; family Selenomonadaceae; genus Mitsuokella; species Mitsuokella sp. UBA4253. The sequence goes on from NZ_DGWR01000015.1 coordinate 91,875, forward strand.
CATGACCGGGTAGCCGATCTTGGCGGCACCCGTGACGGCATCGTCGAGGTTCGTGACGCTGATGCCCTGCGGGCGCGGGATCTGCGTCTGCGTGAGGACTTCATCGAAGCGCTCGCGGTCCTCTGCGCGGTCGATGTCGTCGACCGACGTGCCGAAGACCTTGACGCCGGCCTTCTGCAGGGATGCGGCGAGGTTGATGGCCGTCTGGCCGCCGAACTGGACGATGACGCCCTCCGGCTTCTCTTTGTCGATGATGTTGAGGACGTCTTCCGTCGTCAGCGGCTCAAAGTAGAGGCGGTCGGAGATGTCGAAGTCCGTCGATACCGTCTCCGGGTTGTTGTTGATGATGATGGCTTCGATGCCCATCTCACGCAGTGCCCAGACGGAGTGTACGGAGCAGTAGTCGAATTCGACGCCCTGGCCGATGCGGATCGGGCCAGAGCCGAGCACGATGACCTTGCGGGCATCGGACACGCGGACTTCGTCCTCCTCTGCCTGGAAGGTCGAGTAGTAGTACGGCGTGGCGGCCTCGAACTCGGCTGCACACGTATCGACCATCTTGTACTTCGGCAGGATGTGCATCGTCTTGCGGATGGTGCGGACCTCGTCTGCCGTCTTGCCCGTGATCTCGGCGATGGAGCGGTCGGCAAGGCCGATGTTCTTCGCCTCGAGCATGAGGCTCGGCGTCAGGGCTTCATCCTTGAGCTTGTTCTCGATGGTCGCGATGTTCTGGATCTTGTAGAGGAACCACTTGTCGACCTTCGTGATATCGTGGATCTCGTCGACTGTCGCAATGCCGCGGCGCAGGGCTTCGGCGATGACGAAGATGCGCTCGTCGTTGATGCGCGCGAGGTTCTTCTTGACGCGGGCATCGTCCCAGGCGTCCATCTTGTCCATGTGCAGGCGGTGCACGCCGATCTCGAGCGAGCGGGCCGCCTTGAGGATGGCGCCCTCGAAGTGGCGGTCGATGCTCATGACCTCGCCCGTCGCCTTCATCTGCGTGCCGAGCGTGCGGTCAGCGTAGACGAACTTGTCGAACGGCCAGCGCGGGAACTTGACGACGCAGTAGTCGAGGGCCGGCTCGAAGCAGGCCTTCGTCTTCTGGGTGACGGCGTTCGTGATCTCATCGAGCGTGTAGCCGATGGCGATCTTCGCGGAAACCTTCGCGATTGGGTAGCCCGTCGCCTTCGAAGCGAGCGCCGAGGAGCGGCTGACGCGCGGGTTGACCTCGATGACGTAGTAGCGGTTGCTGTTCGGGTCGAGTGCGTACTGCGCGTTGCAGCCGCCTTCGATGCCGAGCTCGCGGATGATGCGGAGCGACGCAGAGCGGAGCATCTGGTACTCGTGGTCCGTCAGCGTCTGCGACGGAGCGACGACGATGGAATCGCCCGTGTGGACGCCGACCGGGTCGAAGTTCTCCATGTTGCAGACGGTGATGCAGTTGTCGTGGCCGTCGCGCATGACCTCGTACTCGATCTCTTTCCAGCCGGCGACGCTGCGCTCGATGAGCACCTGGCCGATCATGGAGTACGTCAGGCCCTTGATGACGATCTCGACGAGCTCTTCCTCATTCTCGGCGATGCCGCCGCCGGTGCCGCCCATCGTGTAGGCCGGGCGGACGATGACCGGATACCCGATCTCATTGGCGAACGCCACAGCCGACGGCACATCCTCGACGATCGTGCTCTCGGGGATCGGCTCGCCGAGCTTCTGCATCGTCTCCTTGAAGAGCTCGCGGTCCTCTGCTCGCTCGATGGCCTTCAAGGGCGTGCCGAGCAGCTCGACATTGTACTTCTCGAGGACGCCCTTCTCGGAGAGCTGTACCGCGAGGTTCAGGCCAGCTTGGCCGCCGAGCGTCGCGAGCAGGCCGTCCGGGCGCTCCTTCGAGATGATCTCCTCGAGGAATTCCGGCGTCAGCGGCTCGATGTAGACGCGGTCCGCGATGTGCGTATCCGTCATGATCGTCGCCGGGTTCGAGTTGACGAGCACGACTTCGAGGCCTTCTTCCTTGAGCGCGCGGCAGGCCTGGGAGCCGGCGTAGTCGAATTCAGCGGCCTGGCCGATGATGATTGGGCCAGAGCCGATGACCATTACTTTCTTGAGATTCGCTTTCTTTGGCACGAGTCATTCCCCTTTCTTCAGCATTGCCCAGAACTCGTCGAACAGGTACATGTTGTCGTCTGGGCCAGGCGCTGCTTCCGGATGATACTGCACGGAGAAGATCGGAAGCGTATTGTGGCGCATGCCCTCGACCGTGCCGTCGTTGACATTGATGTGCGTGACCGTCAGCGGCAGGTCCTTGAGGGATTCTTCGTCGACGGCGTAGCCGTGGTTCTGCGAGGAGATGTAGACATTGCCCGTGCGCAGGTCCTTGACCGGCTGGTTCGTGCCGCGGTGGCCGAACTTGAGCTTGTAGGTCTTCGCGCCCATCGCGAGCGCCAAGAGCTGATGGCCGAGGCAGATGCCGAAGATCGGCTTCTTGCCGATGAGCTTCTTGACTTCTTCGACGATCTCCGGCACGTCAGCCGGGTCGCCAGGGCCGTTCGAGAGGAAGACGCCGTCCGGGTTCATGGCGAGCACTTCCTCTGCCGTCGTGTGAGCCGGAACGACCGTGATCTTGAAGCCGAGATCGTGCATCGACTTGATTATGTTCTGCTTGACGCCGAAGTCCATCGCGACGACAAACGGCGCATCTTCCTTCTCGCTCTCGAGCGTGTAGGCCTCAGGCGTCGTGACTTCCATGACGACGTCCTTCTTGATGGGCACGGCGAAGAGCTCGTCGATCTCCGTCTGCGCGGCATCCTCGGGGACAATGATGCCCTTCATCGTGCCGGCATTGCGGATCTTGCGCGTGACAGCGCGCGTGTCGACGTTGTAGAGGCACGGGACGCCCTGTTTTGTCAGAAAGTCCGCGAGGCTTGTCTCATAGTGCCAGTTGCTGCCGTGCTCGCAGAGCTCGCCGATGATGAAGCCATTGACGAACGACTTGCGCGACTGCATGAAGATGTCAGCGATGCCGTAGTTGCCGACCATCGGATACGTCAGCGTCAGGATCTGGCGGCAGTAGGACGGGTCCGTCAGGCTTTCCTGATAGCCGACCATGCCGGTATTGAAGACAACTTCACCCGTTGCCTTGATATTATTCAAGAGTTCCCCGTGGAATACGCTGCCGTCTTCCAGGATCAATTTTCCTTTCACTCAAAACACCTCACTAATCAGAGAACCACGCCGTCTTTCATGACGACCTTGCCATCGACAATCGTCAGGACCGGCTTGCCCGTGAGCTCGCGGCCGACGAACGGCGAATGGCTGCCTCTCGTGTAGAACTTCTTCGGGTCGACCGTCCAGACAAGATCAGGGTCGATGACTGTGACATCGGCATTCGCGCCAACAGAGATCGTACCGGCATCGAGCTTGAAGGCCTTTGCAGGGCCCCACGTCATCCTCTCGATGATCGTCGGGATGTCGACCTTGCCCGTCTTGCAGAGATCCGTGAAGAGCACGCCGATGGCCGTCTCAAGGCCGGGGAAGCCGCTCGGAGCGTACACGTACTCGCGGTCCTTCTCCTCCTGTGCGTGCGGGGAGTGGTCCGTGACGATGGCGTCGATCGTGCCGTCCTTGAGGCCCTCGACCATCGCGTCGACATCGCTCTGCGTGCGCAGCGGCGGATTCGTCTTCGTCGAGCTGTCGTAGAGGTTGACGCACTCGTCCGTCATTGTCAGGTGGTGCGGCGTGACCTCCGTCGTGACGCGCACGCCGCGCTTCTTGGCCCGGCGCACGAGGTCGACAGAGCGGCCCGAGCTGATGTGGGCGACGTGGACTCGCGCGCCGGCGTACTCCGCGAGCAGGATGTCGCGGGCGACGGCGATGTCCTCGGCGACCGTCGGGCGGCCCTTCATGCCGAGCATCGCGCTGCGGTGGCCCTCATTCATGACGCCGTCCTCGACGAGCGACGTCTCTTCCTCGTGGTTGATGATGACCTTGTCGAACGTGTGCAGGTAGTCGTAGGCGTTCAAGAGGACCTTGGCCGTCGGGTCGAAGTGGCCGTCATCGGAGAACGCGACAGCGCCTGCCTCGACCATGTCGCCGAGCTCGGCGAGCTCCTGGCCCTTCTGCCCTTTCGTCACCGCGCCGATGATGCGGATGTGGACCTTGGCGACGTCCTCGGCGCGCTTCTGGAGGCTGCGCACGATGTCAGCCGCATCGACGACCGGCTTCGTGTTCGGCATCGTCGCGACCGTCGTGTAGCCGCCGGCTGCTGCTGCCTTCGAGCCGGACTCAAAGTCCTCCTTGGCCTCCTGGCCTGGCTCGCGGAAGTGCGTGTGCATGTCGATGAGGCCTGGCGTGACGAGCTTGCCCGCTGCATCGTAGACTTCCGCACCTTCAGCTGCGAGGTCCTTGCCGATGGCAGTGATCTTGCCATCCTCGATCAGCACATCAGCGACTTCGTCAAAATGCTCTGCCGGATTGATGACCCGGCCACCTTTGAGTATCAGTTTCATTCCTGTTTCCCTCCCGTCAGAACCAAGGTAAAGAGTGCCATGCGGACGGCTACGCCATTCTGGACTTCTTCCTGAATCGCGGAGTTGTCGCCGTACGCGACGAACGGCGAGATTTCCCATCCTTTATTCATCGGGCCCGGATGGAGGACGAGCACATCGTCCTTCGCGAGGGCGAGGCGCTCATTGTTGAGGCCGAAGATGCGGGCGTACTCGCGCGTCGTCGGGAAGAGACCGCCCTTCATGCGCTCGAGCTGGATGCGCAGGACTTCGATGACGTCCGCGTCCTTGATGGCGTCCTCGATGCGCTCGTGCACGACGATGCCCGGCTCCTCCGAGAGGAAGCGCGGCAAGAGCGTCTTCGGGCCGGCGATGTGGACTTCCATGCCCATCTTGCGCATGCCGTAGATATCGGAGCGCGCGACGCGGCTGTGCAGGACATCGCCGAGGATGGCGACCTTGAGGCCCTCGAGATGGCCCTTGTGCTGCTCGATCGTGAAGAGATTCAGCAGGCCCTGCGACGGATGCGCGTGGGCGCCGTCACCGGCGTTGATGATGACCGGGCTCACGACGCGCGCAGCGTACTCCGCCGCGCCCTCTGCCTTGTGGCGCATGACGATGGCATCGACGCCCATCGCCTCGATCGTGTAGAGCGTGTCGCGCAGGCTCTCCCCCTTGACGATGCTCGACGTGCCCGCCGTGATGTTGACGACATCGGCGCCGAGGTACTTGCCTGCGAGCTCGAACGACGTGCGCGTGCGCGTCGACGGCTCGTAGAACAGCGTGACAATGGACTTGCCGCGCAGCGTCGGGACTTTCTTGATGTCACGATGGATGATGTTCTTCATTTCCTTGGCCGTCTCGAGTACGAGACGGATCTCCTCCGCCGAGAAGTCAGCGAGTCCGAGGACGTTCTTGCCTCGTAAGGATACATTTGTTTTCCCCAAGTTGATCACTCCTTAAAGAATCCGCTAGAAATGGTCCATTGTCTTTTTAGCCCCTGATATGCAGAAAAGGAGCTCCCTATGCGTATGCATAAGAAAGCTCCTGGCTTTACGTAAGCTTATGACGTTACTTTGTGGCTCCCTTTATGCGCATCGCAGTACGCATCTTAAAAAGGCAATTTTCCTTTTTCGTCTGTGTCATCTGACTGTAGCTATTATATCGTATCTCAGACCGAAACGCAAGGCAGATGAGAAATTCCCTCCCATCAGATCTCCCATCAGATATTGAACGGCGTGAAGAGCTTGCGGATGTAGTTGCGCGCCTTGCTCATGACCTTGATGACCGGCTCCATCATCTTCGGCTGGCGCACGACATACTGCATGACGCGGCGGCGCAGCTGGCGGTAGTCGGAATCGAAGTCGCGCAGGACATCCTCCATCTCCTTCTCGACCGAGACGGCCGGGATGTTCGACGGGATGATCTCCGACGCGCGGCCCGAGATCTTTGCGAGGTCGCCGCGGAACGGGATGTAGCACTCGATGCCGAGCTCCTTCTGGATGCGGCTCTTGAGCGCCTCCTGCCCCGTCGACTCGCCGTGGACGATGAAGATCTTCGCAGGCTTCGGGTCGCGGAACTCGCCGAGCCAGCTCATGATCTGGTTCGCGTCGGCGTGTGCCGAGAATCCGTCGAGGCTCTTGATCTGCGCCTTGACGGCAATCTCTTCGCCGAGCACGCGCACGCGCGTGATGCCGTCGATGAGGCGACGGCCAAGGCACCCCTCTGCCTGGTAGCCGACGAAGAGGATCGTCGACTCCGGGCGCCAGAGGTTGTGCTTGAGATGGTGCAGCACGCGGCCCGCATCGGCCATGCCCGAAGCCGAGATGATGATGGCCGAGCCCTCCGACGTGTTGAGTGCGCGCGACTCCGCCGCCGTTTCACAGAGGTGGACCTGCGCGAAGTCCGGCACCTTGCCGTCCTTGCCGAAGACCTTCAGGGACTCCTCGTCAAAGTCGCGGAAGTTCTTGAGGAAGACGCGCGTCGCATTGATGGCCAGCGGGCTGTCGATGATGATCGGGATGTCCGGGTCGAGCCTCCCCTCACAGTGCAGCCGGTAGAAGTAGTAGAGGAGCGTCTGCGTGCGGCCGACGGCAAACGACGGGATGATGAGGTTGCCGCCGCGGTCCATCGTCTCGTTGACAATCTCGATGAGCGCCGTCTCCTTGTCGTAGAGCTGGTGCAGGCGGTCGCCGTACGTCGACTCCGTGATGACAAAGTCAGCGCCGTGGATGATCGTCGGGTCGCGCAGGAGCGGCTGGTCCGGCTGGCCGAGGTCGCCCGAGAAGACGAGCTTCGTCTCCTTGCCGCCCTCTTTCACGTAGATCTCGAGGATGGCCGAGCCGAGGATGTGGCCCGCATCGCGGAAGAAGACGCGCAGGTTGTCCGACAGGCGCAGTTCCTGGTCGTACGGGACGGGCGCGAACTGCTTGAGCGCGTCCATCGCATCGTCGATGCCGTAAAGCGGCTGAATCGGCTCATCGCCGCGCCGCCTCCCCTTGCGGTTCATCAGCTCCGCATCCGACTCCTGGATGTGCGCGGAGTCGGGCAGCATGATCCGGACGAGATCACACGTCGCCTGCGTCGCGTAGACCGTCCCCTTGAAGCCCTCGCGCACGAGCTTTGGCACGAGGCCGCAGTGATCGACGTGCGCATGCGTCAAGAGCATGCCGTCAATGTCCGCCGGGTTGAACGAAAAGGCGTCGTAGTTGTACTCGCGGATGCGCTTGGCACCCTGGAACATGCCGCAGTCAATCAGATAGCGGTCCTCCCCCGTCTCCAGCAAGTAGCAGGAGCCCGTGACCGTATGAGCCGCACCTAAGAATTCGAGTCGCATAGAAATGCCCCCTTATACTTATACGTCTACATCTGTATTGGTTGTCTTCCTATTAGATACACGTTACTCTTACTGTCTCTTACTGGTAATATTCGCATTCACGCGTTCGGATTCCTCTTTCGAACCGAAAATTTTACAGAAAGTTTTTTCGCTTTATCCCTCCGCTTTCATTTCCGCATATCCGTATAGATGTAGACGGCCTCGACATCCTCGAGCTGGACGCCGAGCTGCTGTACGGCCGATTCGAGGCCGCTTTGCAGCAGGCGCTGCTCATCCTTGCCTCTGGCTTCTGCGAGCTGGCGCGCGGTGTCATTCTTCGGGTAGAGCTGAACGATGCCGTCGGCATAGGCAACCTCGTACTCGCCCTCAGCGCCCTGATACGGAACGCGCAGGACTTTGCGCGCTTCTTCGGCAGCGGATGCTGTCCTGAGCGCCGGGACTTCTGCCGCATCGGCAGTCGGGCGCACGACGACAGTGTCATTCTCGTAGGCGAGATGATAGCGGCCGCCGAGCTCCTTGTTCTCGCCGTCCGTGTAGATGACAGGGACCGCCTGTTCGACTTCCTCGTGCAGCTCGCCCATGCCGTCCGCCGTGACAGGCCGCGTCGGCTGGTCAAGATGTTCGGATGGATTCGGCTGGCTCTGGTTCGCCTGGCTCGTGCGGTCCGTGCTATCACGGCTGCTGCCGGCAATGCCATTGTCCTTGAGGATGATGGCGCCATCGTTTTCCGGCGTCTCGGCGCCGCCCCAGCGGTTGATGCCTTCACTGCCGTCGACCTTGAGGTACATGACATCGAGGATTGGGCGGCGAACCGGCTGCACGGCATTGTAGACGCTCGGCTTCATCATGCGGTCCGGCAGGATGTGGTAGACCGTGTGGCGGTGGATCATGTAGTTGCGGTAGATATCGCCCGCAAAGCTCAGGTCGAGGTAGCCTGCGCCATGCTCGTCCAGGTAGTCGCCTGGGTAATCTCCGGCCGCGATGACCTGCGGAGCCGTATCGATGACCTGCAGATCCGATAGGAAGCGGGCCTGATGCTCCTGCGGCACATTGCGCATCTGCATGGGTTCATCCATGCGCAGCGAACTCGGCGAGCCAGACGTGCGGCGGCTCTCCATGTAGACGTCGACCGGACGCCTGTCGATGACAAAGACCGTGTCGTACGTGATATCGTAGTTGCCGAGCTTGAAGCCATCACCGTGCAGGGTAGCCGAGTCAAAGCCGAGGATGCCCTTGCCATCGTTCGAGTGATAATCGCCCGCATTGCTGAAGCGGTCATCCGTATCATGGCTGTGCACGACGCTGGCGTTGCCAAAGTCAATGGTCTCGTGATTCTGGAGGCCCGACTGCGAGACGGTATAATCTCCGCCGCTGAAGCTCGTCGGGTCACCGTAGGTCTTCTCGCCCTTGATGGTGATCTTCAAATCACGTGGCTTGATCGTATAGGTGCTGCCATCCTCGATGACAATACGATAGTTGTTGTTCTTGAAGCCATTGCCATCCGTGACCGTAATGCCGCTGATGCCCGGCTTGCCGCCCTCCTGCGACAGATTGTAGATACCGGCATCCGTCTTTTCGTCAATGCCTTTGGTCTGAATCGTGACCTGGCTTTTATCAATGGTCTGTTTTAGGACAAGGCCCTCCTGAGCCTTGACATCAGCGTCACCGGCTTTCTCAAATGCAATCGTCTGGAAGTCCTTGCCAGCCGTCCGCGCCGCGTCGCCGTAGGTGGATTCCCCGGCGATTGTGACGCGCACCGTGCGCGGGTTGATGGTGAACTTGTCCTGATAGGTGATGGCGTAGTTCTTGTAGTCGTCACCGAGGATTGTCCTGACGGCCGGGTCGATGTCCAGCACCTGTGCCGAATCCGACTCTGTGCCGTAGCTGCCGGCATCGGTCAGCGCTTGGGTACTGTTGATGACGTTGGCTTTATCTGCCGTGACCGTATTGGCATTGCGGCCGGTCAGGCCTTCTTGGGCAGCGGTATTCTGCTGCTGGATTGTATAGTTATTGACTGTAGAGTTCTCCTCTCCATATGTGCGGCTGCCTGTCGTCAGAAAGGTGACGGGGCGCTTTGTGACGGTGTAGCTGCCCTTCTCGAGGACGATGTTGTAGTTATTGTTTTTGAAAGCATTCGTACCTGTGCCGTCCGAAACGACGAGGCCATCAATGCCCTGATCCTTGCCGCCGACGCGCTCTGGATTCTTGCCATAGGCAATCGGCGCACCGACATCCGACTGTGTAGTCGTATAGGTGCCGACATCGTTCGTCACGCCGACGGAGTTCTGCACCGTGACCTGGCTCTTGGAGATGGTCTGGCCGCCCACAAGGCCCTCGTGTGCATTGACATCTGTGCCGTCTGCCATGTCGAAGGCGACTTGATAGGCCTCTCCGCTTGTCGGTGCCGACTCGCCGTAGACCTGCGAGCCGGAGACTGTCGCGCGAACCGTGCGCTTCTCCACCGCATGGGTGCCCTGATGCAGGGTGATATCGTAGTTGCTGCTCTTGAATCCGGTATGCCCCGTATCCTTGAGGCTGTCCGCCACTACCGCGGTAATGCCCTTATAGGTAGTTTCCTTTGGCTGATTGCCCGCATCCGAGTAGCTCGTGCCAGCTGACGTATGGGTGTAGGTGCCGGCATCAGTGTTCTTATCGATATCATCGGTCACCGAGATATCCGTCGGATTGAACTGCTGACCACTGACAAGGCCTTCTTCCGCACCGGCAGCAGGCGTCAAAGCTGCAGCTGTATAGGTGTAGCCTGTATCGCCGTAGACCGACGTGCTCGTCACATCGAGCTGAAGCGGGCGCTTCGTGACTTCATAGGTCGACTGGAAATCCACATCGTAGTTATTGAAGTCAAATCCCGTCGAACCGGTCGTCACGCCAGTGATCCAGGATGCTGCATCCTGGCTGCCCGTCTGATTCATCCCATCCACAGTATCATAGGTATAGCTCTCTGCTGAAATCGCATTGCCATTGAGGCCCGCAGATTGCGACCAGTTATGGCGATAGGTACCGGCATCGGTAAGCTGTCCCATATTATCGTCCACCGTCAGTCCCTTGAGGCTGTCGTCCTGGGCCAGTTCGCCAGACGTGATTGTCATACTGCCCGCAGTCAGGCCAGTCGGCTGGCTGCCGTAGACCTTCGTGCCGTCGATGGTAATGGTGAGCTTTGCGGGATTGACGACCTGCGTCGTTTTGTAGGTGATATTGTAGTTGTTGGCGCTGAAGGTGGAAAGGCCGCTGCCATCTGTGTTTGCGCCTGCCGCGAGCTGTACGGTATAGATGCCTTTCTCGGTATCCGTACCATCGTCAGATGACTGGCCTGCGCGAAGCGCTGCGGTGTTCAGGTACTTGCCGGACTGGGTCGGTGCTTTGGAGGTGATGGCGCCTGTCTTATCGGTCCACGCATCTGCCGTATAGCTGCCGGCAGCTGCGTTTGCCGCAAGATTTGACTTTGTTTCGCTGCCTGCCACTATGGTCTCCCCGTTCTTGGTCTTGGCTCCGGTGCTGGTGACCGTATAGGTCGTATCCGCCTTGCCATAGGTGCTCTCGCCCTTGACATTGACGGTCAGGTCGACGGGGTTGATGGTGAGCCTATGGCTGCCTTCGCTGACCACATAGTCGTAGTTGTTGTCGTTCAGCACATTGAAGCCATGAGACGAATCGGCCTGATTTGCATGTTTGATGGAAGTGACTTTACCGCTGGCATCCTTCTGGACATCAGATGCCAGTGTAATGGTGCTGCTGGTGTCCGTGCTGCCCACATTGAGACGGTAGCTGTCAATTTGCGACGGGTCGTCTGCCTTGCGCTTGACATCGGTGTACCTGCTAATCTTGCCGTCTGCACCATTGCTGTTCTCGCGCGTGGCGGCACCGTCGCCTTTTGTCTCGTCATTTTCAAGAGAAGCGAGCATCTTTTTGACATTGTCCGTATCGAGAACGCTGTCTGCTTTCTCGCCATTGGCAAAGTCACCGGTTACCGTGAGATTGTATTTGCCCGTTTCTGTCCTTTCGCCCGTCGTATAGTCTTGTGCCATGGAATCGCCATAGTCCCGCTGGCCGGTGACGGTGACAGTCAGGGCCAGGGGATCGATCTTGAAGGAACTGTTGTTCACGGTAATCTTATTGGCTGTGTCCGTTGCCGCCTGCAGTACACCATTTCTATCAATGGTGCTGGGGGTATTAGACGCGGTATAGGCCTTGTCCAGTTGATGGGAGCTGCCGCCCTGTTTCCAGATGAGGTTGTAGTTCCTGGCCAGCGTGCCCGACGCATCTTTACCGGCAAGCTCGGTGCCGAAGGTATCGAGCGTATACGAGAGAATCTTGCCGTCCTCGTCGACAATGACATGGGAATAGCCGCTGTCCTTGCCGATGGACTTTGATGTCTCAGGATCAGTGACATTTTTAGCCTTCTCGGCCGATGTAGTCCCCTCCTGAACGGCCACGCCTGTCATGGTATAGGCCCCACTTCCTTCGTTGGTCACCTTCAGCAAATCTTTGTTCAGGGCATTGCCGTCCGACAGGACGCCGCTGTCCCAGGACTTCAGATAGCCGCGGACGCTTTCCGACTTGGAATCCCTATCCTTGCCGACAATCGTATAGGTATGCACTGCCGCAGAGTTGTCCTGGCCGTAGTTGCGCTCGCCGTCGTAGGTGTAGTAGAGGTCTGCCTTGTCAATCGTATACTTGGTCGTGTAGTGGATGTTGTAGTTCTTGGGATCGAATGCTGAACCAGTGCCCGCCGTCAAGGTGATGTTGGTGATACCGGCTGTGCCATTGGTATAGCCGGTATTGGTATCATCGTTGTACCAGTTATGTTGATACGTTCCCGCATCGGCCTGCGCGAAGTTGTCCGACAGGGCGACGGTGGAATTTGTGAAGTCGATGGTCTCGCCATTCTGCAAGCCATTTGCATCGCTTGTAATGCCAGTCGCATAGGACGGCACTGTGCCAGACGCCTTGGCATCGCTCTTGTAGTCGCTGACCATCTGCTGGTTGGAGATATCGCCATACTGGCGCTCGGCTGTGATGTTGAGGTTTAGGTCATGGCGGTCGATGGTCAGGGTATGGGTGCCGTCCTGGAGCTTGTAGTCGTAGTTGCCTGCAGCCAGCAGGTCGTAGTGGTTGGCTTCCGTACCCGTCTTGCCGGTCACGGTAATCTGACTGCCAGTCTTGTCGCTGTTCCCCGACTTCTTCGTCAGGTCATAGGCATAGACCTTCTCCCCCTGATAACTGATATCCGTGGCGAGATTTCCCGACTGCTTGACCGACGTGTAGCGGCTGATCTTGTCCGCATCGTTTGAATCGCCTGCGTCGATACCGCCCAGGAGATTTCTTACAGCGGTATCGTCAAGGATAGTCTTGCCGTCGTCATTCTTGAGGCCGTCGAGATTGATGTTGTAGGTCTCATTCGTCAAATCGGCAGCTTTGACCGTGCCGTTTCCATCGGCAGCAATCGCCGTGCGATCCGCATCTTTCGAGACCTTGTAGTCGGTTCCCATGGTATGGCCGTATTCGCGCTTGCCCGTGACTTCAACGGTCAAGTTGACTGGATTGATGGTCAGCGTGCTCGGGTCGATGGCAACGTCTTTTGTTGTCACAGTCGTCCCCTTGCCATCAGCCGTATGTACAGATACTTCTGCCGCCTGAGACGTTGACAGCGTACCAGCTTCACCGGCATTCCCGGTAACCTGCGGCTTCCAGACCAGCTTGTAGTTGTTCTTGAAGGCCGCGTTCTTCGCGGTGTTCGTCAGGCTGAGATTCGCATCCGCCGACAGGCCAAGGGATCTCAGGTTGTAGCCGACTACCATACCATCCTTGTCGACAATGACATGCGAATACGCGTCAGAGTTGTTGCCGCCCGTGATGCTACGGATGGTCGTGTCCTTCTTGTTGGCTGCATCATCGGCCATGCCGGTCATGGCGTAGAGTGCATCCTTGTCATCGCCCACGGTGGTGAGGGAAATGGTCTGATCCGTGCCGACACCGTACGTCTTCGCATCCCAGGATTTCAGGAAGCCGCGGACACGCTCATTGGAATCGGCATTATCTACGCCGACCAGCTTGAAGGTACTCTTCGTCGTGGTATTGTCGGCACCATAATCGCGCGTGCCCTCATAGGTGTACCAGAGCGGGGCTTTGTCAATGGTGTAGGTCGTATCAAAGGAGATATTGTAGTTGTCTGCGTTGTAGGCGTTCTGGTCTGTATTCGCCGCATCATCTGCCAAGGAAATGGTAAAGGCTTTTGACCCGTCTGTCGATTTGGACGAATCATAGGTATACGTTCCCGCATTGCTCTGCTCATCGAGGTGGTTGTCAATGCGGATATCCGCATTGACAACCACCTCACCGGTCTTCAGCTTGACCTGACCGGTCTTTTGCCCATCATATGTCACGCCGCCCGAGACCGAGACGCTGGCCGTATAGTCGGTGGCTGCCTGGGAGGTGAAGTCGCCGTAGGTCTTGCTGCCGCTGACTTTGACATAGATGTCCACTGGCGTGATCTTGAGCTGATGCGTGCCGTCCTGCAGGATGTAGTCGTAGTTGTTGGACGTGAGGATGGAAGCAGGATTGTCGTATGTCGTGGTCGATGTAGTGCCGTCCGTGGTTGTAGTCGATGTGACGTTCATTTTGTCGGTAGATGCATCGCCATTGACGACAGAGACATTGCTGTTCGTAAAGCCAGAGATATCCTGATAGACTGCCTGATTATTGTCACGCACGACATCGGTGTACTTGTTGATTACAGTCTTTGCTTTGGTGTCCGCAGCCGTTCCAGTCGTCTTATCGATATTCAACAGCAACTTCTTCGTCTTTGCCTTATCAAGAACAGATACACCATCCCCATTGGTCAGGCCATCGATATTGATGTTGTACGTACCGGCAGTCCTATCAAAACCGGCAGCAGAACCACCATCTGAGATTTTATTCGTGGTGGTCGAATACGGAGTATCCGATGGAAAAGCCATTGTATCGCCGTAGGCGCGGTGTCCCGTGATGGTGACCGTCGCCGTCTTGGGCAAGATGGTGAAGGTGCTGTCGTTGATCGTCAGCCCGCCTGCCGTCGTCTTGATGCCGGCATCTTCTGCCGTGGTCAGCTGCGAGTTATTCAGATAGCCTGTTGTGTAGACGCGGTTCTCTGTACCGCCCTCTTTCCAGACCAGCTTGTAGTTCTGGTTGAACTTGTCGACAGCAGCCTACGTGACCTGAGAATCTTCTGCGTTGTCCGTCTTGAAGTAGAGCTGGATGGTGCTGCCTGCGTCCTTTGCGCCCTTATTGGTGGAAGCAAAGGAGGTCACTTTATATCCGATGGGGTTGCCGTCTTTGTCCACCAGCACATGGGTGTACATATCCTTGCTTACCGCACCGTCGCCGTAGCTACCGATGACCTTGAACGGGGTCGTACTGTCAGCATCCGGCTTGTTGATGCTATCCGCTGCGACAGTTCCCTGGATGTGGCTGTAGATATCGTCGAGCGAAGCGGACTTTGTCTCATCCTTAGCCGGCGGCGTCGTCGTGCTCTCTCCCGTCGTGACATCCGTCGTCGTGGTCGTCGTCTCAGCGGTGTAGCCCGTGACGCCGATGTACTTCTGATTGATCTGGTATGTCCCGTCTTCACTCTTGGCGAAGAAATACTGATAGGGATTCTCGATCTTCGTCTCCTTGCCATCCGCATTCTTGATCGTGATGATCTGACCCGTGAGATCCCAGGACTTCAGATAGCCGTGCGTGCTCTCCGCCTTTTCATCTTTTCCCGCAGGCGCATCCACGCCGACCAGCGTGTACACGTGCGTCGCGCTCAGATCCGTATTCTGCAGGCCGTAGGTGCGCGAGCCGTCGTAGGTGTAGTAGAGCTCGGCCTGCTTGACGGTCAGCGTGCCGCCGTAGTTGATGGTGTAGTTCTGGTTCGTCGCGGTCAGGCCGGTGATCTGGGCATCCGTGACGTTGTAGATGCCTGCATCGAGATATGTATCGGCAGTGACATTGCTGAAGAGATGCTGCAGGTCGTTGCCTCTCGTCGTACCCGACGTTGAGCCAGAAGTCGAGCCGGATTTTGACAAAGTCTGGACCAGGCCCTTGATCAGGTTTCCCAGGTTGTTGACACCTTCGCCGTTGATGAAGCCATTGAGCTCCAGGACATAGCGGCCCTTCTGTTCCGCGATCTTCAGCAGGCTCTCCTTCGAGGGCGTCTCAGTGCCGAACAGTTTCTGGAGCGCATCGCCTTCGAGCAGCGTGTAGGAATCGGAGCCGTTTTCAGCGGGCTCGTAGAACGAGTACTTCTGGTCACTGCCCTCCTTATAGGGCACGCAGACGTAGTAGCCCCGGGTGTTGAAGATATCGCCGTAGACGCGCGTGCCGTAGAGATTGGCGCTCATGTCGACCGGGTTGATGACGAGGGTAGACTCCGGGTCCATGAAGTAGCCGTGCTGCGGCGACCAAATGGAGGTGTTGTCGTAGGTGTACTCGCTCGAGACACCGTTGCTCGAGAGCTGGTAGTTGGACAGCTGGACATCCTTGCCCGCATCGCCGTCAAAGTCTGCGCGGCCGTAGAGATTGGGCACATCGTCCGTCTTGAGGTTGTGGGTCGTGCCGTCGTAGTTGAACGTACGGCTCAGCGATGCCGAGTTGAGGAACGCTGTCAGGAGCGGGCGCGTCTGATCCTCATAGATGGTCCAGGTCTCATTGGCCGTGCGGGCCGCCAGAACCGCATTCAAGATGACTGTCGCAGCCTTACTCGACGAACCGTTCACCGGCGTCAGGACAATCTGGCGCGTGGCTTCGTCATAGGTGGCCGTGTAGGTATTCTCACTAACATCCCGGAAGGTTCCATCGGACTGTTTGGTATAGGCTGCTGTTGTGGAGCGAGTGGATGTATAGGTGGTCTTGCCTGTAGAATCCGTCGTCCCCGTCGTGGTAATCGGATAGATATGGCTGATGCTCGCGATGCTGCCGGTGCCGTCCGTGTAGAATGAACCCTTCGTACCGGTGTATTCGTAATACGTGGCAGTTATATTGCCGGACGAATCCTTATCGGTATCGGTCTTCTGCTGGACACCAGGGAAGTTGCCGCGTTTGCTGCCATCGCTGACATAGCTGACATAGTACTTTTTCTTGGAGCCTGTGGCATCTAAGCCGGCGGTATCTGCAATATTCGATGAGCCCACAGCTTGGCTGACATTCGAATACGTATTGCCATTGGCCGCATCAGTTCCCGTGACATAGAAGCTGTCATTGAGGAGGGATGCGTCGTCTTTTGAACCGACTAATGCACCGGTCGTCGTATCGGTGCCTGTGATGGTACCGGCATTGTAGGCCGAGTCGATGACAGAGCCGGCGCTGTATTTCGCGGCCGTCGTTCCAGATTTTGTCGTCATGCTGCCCACCAGGCCGCCAGTATTCGCGCCTTCACCTTTGACACTGGCATCCTTGTTGAAGGTGCGGTTAAAGTAATAGCGCTTGCTCGTAGATGGCAGTGATGTAGCCGCCTTGCCGTCTGCGGTGACATAGATGCCGCCTGCGCCCTTCTGGGTCGTGCCGCTCGCCGTCGACAAAGGGATAAAGTAATAATACGTGCGCGTGCCGTTGTCTACCGTGAAGAAGCTGTAGTACTGCGTCAGGTCCTGATAGTACTGCTTCATGTCCGGATCATCGGATTCAGACACTTTTGTATCGCTGTAGGCATACGTCTTGGAACTGTCGCTGGTGTCGCTGGTATCTGTTATGCTGGCCTTCTTGACAGCATCGGGTATCGTGCCCTGTTCGCGCAGTACGGTATTGTTGTCGGCGTTGTAGACGTTCGACAGCGTGCCGCCCGTCATCTTGCCCACAAGGCCGCCGGTATTATCGCCTTTGCCCGTGATGTTGCCGGCATTGTAGCTCGTATCGATGACATTGTTATGGATGGTGGTTTCAACCGCGTCTTTGGTGGTCGTTCCATCTGCATTTGTCTCTGTCTTCGAGCTGATATTGATATTCTTGACCTTCTTGCTGTAGCCCGGCGCATCTTCCAGAAAGCCCACCAGGCCGCCGGTATTGGTGACACCTGTGACTTTGCCGTAATTGCTCTGAAGAGATTCCTCTGTAATGGTTTTCCCTGCTGCATCTGAAATCAGATTGCCCTTCTCATCCTTCTTGTCATCGCCGCGCTGAATGACTGTATTGCTGTCGTCGATGATCAGCTGGCTCTTCTTAGACAGTGGAGCATCCTCATTCGTATTGAACACGCCGTACATGTAGATGCCCTTGGCATGGCCGACGATGCCGCCGGTGTCCGTCGTGCCCGTCACCGTGCCGGTGTTGTAGGTATTGGCATAGCTGTAGACAGCCGATCCGGTGCCGAGGATGGTGCTGCTATCGACATAGCCCGTGATGCCGCCCACGTCTTCCGTGCCAGAGACATCGCCGAAATTGCGCACATCCGTGAGTGCGCTGTTATTCTGGAGCGTTCCGGCAATGCCGCCGATCTTCTTATCCGTGCCACCTGTGCCTTGAACCGTTGCTTTATTGTAGGTATCCCAGATTGAGCTGTTGTCGACAAGGCCAGCAACGCCGCCGACGCTATTGCCAAACCCCGTCACTGTGCCGGATGTACCGGACCAGCTGATATGAGAACCGTTCTGCAGTGTACCGGCCATTGCGCCGACATTGTTTTTGCCTGTGATAGAAACATTGCTTGGATACAAGTTCGTAAAGTCAGCAGAATTGCCTACACCGACCAGACCCACATTGTCCTCATCGGGGCGGTTGATTGTGAGATTGCTGATGCCAAAGACTGTCTCACCGCTGAAACCGTTGATGCTGCCGGTAAAGGGCTTCGTGCTGTCGCCGATGGGATTGAACCCCTTGCCGTCGTCCCACTTGTCTGAATGGATATTGCTGATCGTCTTATCGTCAAGGTGCGTGCTCTGGAACTCATCGTAGGCCTGCTTGAGGGCAGGTTCCAACGTCGTGTTATCGCTGATTGCCTTCTGCAAGGCATTGTACTGGGTCAGGGCCGTGTCCGCATTCGACAGAGCCGTCGACGCCGCACCGAAAAGAGCCGTGTCCGACTTAAGCTGAGCGGCTGCTTTATCGAAACTCGACAGTACTGTTTCTTCTGCAATCGATTTCTCTTTTACCTCTTTGAGCGTCTTAATGGCCCCATCCAGCGTTTTGGTCGAACTCTGCGCTTTGGCGGCATCGCTGTAAATGCTCTGCGCATTGGATAACGCTGTCTTTGCAGCAGAAAAGATATTAAGGACATCCGTCGCGTCCTTGCCTGTGACCGTGACGGTCTTCCTTGTCGTGCTGTCTGTCGTGGTTACCGTGCCGTCTGCAACCGCATAGTCTTTGTCCTTGTATTTGACCGTACCGGTCGTATCATCTTTGATGACCGCCGTCGTATCCCCTTTGACAACCTTGCGTGCTCTGGTGTCAGCCGACACTCCGTCAATGGTGACGTTTGTGCCCGCAATCGACGCGCTCGTCGTCCCCTTCGTATAGGTGACAGCGTCGGTGCCGGTGGTAATCTGATAATAGGACGTAGTGCCATCGTTGACGGTCGTCGTCGTGCCGTCTACTTTGACCGTATCACTTGCAATGGTGCCCGCTTTGACACCATCTGTACCGGTTCCATTTTCCGTGACAGCCGTCGTGACGCCGCCCGTCGTGACGGTGCTCGCAGCAGCATTGACGGAGCTGCCGCCATAGGTGACCGTATGGCTGACCGTGCCATTCGTCACCTGATAGGTGATGTCCTGGATCGCGATGGTGCCTGTGCCTGCGGCAGTGTCCGTACCATTGGTAATCTTGGCAGTATATCCCGTATCCGACGTGCCTGCCGCCTTGGTGACGGTATGGGAGTTGGTGTTGGTGACAATGTCATCGCTTGTATGGGTGACGGTATGCCCGCCGATGTCGGCGGTATACGTATTATCCTTGTCTTTGACGGTCTTTGCCGCCGTGTTGGAAGTCCGTCCGTCTTTGTCGACGACACTCTTCTTATCCGACTGGATGATATAAGTACTGCCCGTGCCCGGCGTCTTGTCGGTGACAGTCGACACGCCCTTGGTCGTGCTCCACTGCGCATTCTCTGCGCCCACTGTGCCATTGCTGTTGGAGAGAGTGGTGCCGTTGCCATCGGTCAGTTTAGTGGTCGCTTTATTCTCATCCTTCGAATAGCCAATGGTCGTGCCATTGACGGTCTTTGAGAGGTTGTCGCCCGACTTGGTGCCGGTGATGGCGACGCCGTCCTTCGTCGACCACTTCGTCAAGGTTCCCTTTGTCATCTTGTAGAGGATGCCGTCATCGATGTAGGAGTGCTCGTCATTTGTGGCGTTGATGTCGCGGCCCAGCACGTAGCGGCCGTCGAGGTTGCCGTAGGTGCCGTCCTCAATGTCCTGCAGCTGGTCGATGTTGTTGACCAGAAGGGAGGTCGTGATGGTCGTCGCATCATTGCCGCCCGCATACGACGTGGCGATCTTGTTGTCAGCGCCGCTGCTGCTCAGTTTGTCGGCCGTCGTGCCGGGGCCCTCTACGGACACACTGGTGCCGTCGGTATAGGCTGTGCCGTCGATGTCAAAGGAGGGCATGTTCTTATAGTCATGCTTCGTATAGTACGTTGACGTATCATCAGTGCCTTTTTCTGCACGGCTCTGGGCAGCATTGATACCATTGGACGTATCGTTATCGCCATCGACCTGCGCTGCATTGGTGTAGATGCTGACGCCGTTAGCACTCTGCATAACCGCCTTGCTGTTCTCGCCGTGGGTGATGATGACGCTGCCGTAGTCATCGGCATCGCGGTCGGAGCGGATGTAGATCTTGCCGCCCACGCCGACAGCTCCCACGCCCACATTGAAGCCCTCTGCACCCAAAGACGCGCTGTCTCCGACATGCGTGTAGTCCTTGGCCTTAATCGTGGAGCCGCTCTGGATATCGACATTGCCCTCGGCCACCAGATGGATGCGGTTCGTATAGCCACTCTCGCCGTCGGAGTCGATGGCGATGGCATAGTCCTTCGGGTCCATGTTGAGGGCCGACAGATTCTTCAGCACAGCACTAACGCCGACGTTGATGACCGCGCCGCTCTGGATCTCGATACTGCCCTCATTTCCGCTGTTGTTGATGATACCCTTGCTCGCATCATATCCCGTGGCATAGACACCGAGGCCGCCGACATTGACCTGGGCGCCGTCCATGAAGATGACGCCGTTCGGGTTGATGAGGGCCACGTTGCCCGTCGCATTGAGCTTGCCGGCGATTTCAGACATATTACTGCCCCACACGGCGTTGACGAGCAGGTCGGCGCTGCTGTACTGCTTGACATTGACCGTGGCATCCTTGCCGATGTTGAACGTCTCCCAGCTGATAAAGGCCTTGCTCTGGCCTTTTGTCTGCTCGATGGTCATGACGGACTTCGTCTCATCACGGGCGACCGTCGCATTCTCCATATCCTGCTCGCCTGTAGGCAGAGCCGTCGCATCAGGAGGTGCCGCCCATGTCATATGATAAAGACCGCCCGCAATCGATAAAGTCAGGGCAATCGTATGTTGCAATCTCTTCATGTACAGCTTTTCCATCATTGTTCCCCCCACGATCTATTGTATTTCTGTCAGTTCCGTATGTATCCCGTCCGCTCAGAACTGCTTGACGAGGCGCAGCCACGCCGTGCTCGTGATGTCCTTGCCGAGGCTCTCGGAGTAGTGGCAGCCGAGCGGCGTGGCCCAGTCGAATTTGCCGTACCAGTCGCGCGACTTCTGGTAGATGAGGCCGAGGCCTGCGCCTGCGAGGTCCTTCGTGCCGTCCCCCATGATGCGGCCCGCATCGACGAAGGCGGTGGCCGTCAGGCCCGAGTGCCCGAGGATGCGACGCAGCTCCACGGTGCCCAGGAGGCCGCTCCGGCCGCCCGCCTCGCCCTGCACAAAAGCGCGCACGGCGTCGGCGCCGCTGATGTAGAACTGCTCAGAGGAATCCAGCGGCGTCCAGCCGTACTGGCCGCTCATCGAGAGATGCAGCTGCCAGTCGCGGTCGATGTCGTGGATGTAGTAGAGGTCTGCGAGCGACTTGTGGTAATTGCCGACGGCATCCGGTGCCGAGTAGTTGTTGCGGCGGATTGAGAGGTCGCCTGCGACATGGCCGACGGTCCACGAGAAGGAGTTGCGGCCGTCGCGGCAGTAGCCGTAGAGGTCGCCCTCGATGCTGTTGGACGCCTTCTCGGTGCCGTACGTCCCCGAGAGGATGTAGTCGTGGATGTCGCGGTGGCGCACGTTGACAGAGTAGAACAGCGACTGCGCGTAAGTGCGGCGGACCGGGATGGCGACGCCGAGCTCATACGTATTCGTCAGGCCGTCGGCATTGAGGTAGTCGTACTGGCCGCCGAGCACGTAGTTCATCTGGCCCGCCGTCAGGTGAAGGCTCGCGCCGTCGCTGCCGACCGGCACGCTGTAGCGCATCTGGAAGTTGTGCAGGTCATCCGTACTCGTCATGCCCGACAGCGAGATCTGGTCGCCGACGTTCGTCAGGTTGTTGTAGTGGTACTCGATGCCGAAGCGGTTGCGGCCCGTCGACTTGCTGCCGTAGTTGTCGTACGACAGGTAGCTGCCCTCGCGCTCGAGGTCAAATACCTTGAGCATGAGGTCGGCCGAGCCGCGGCGCTTGCCCGGCTGCATGGAGGCCGTGACCTTGAGGCCCGGGATGTCGTTGAGCGCGAGCAGCGTCTTCTCGAGGTGCTGCGACTCGATGAGCTGGCCTGGGCGGATGCCCTTGACATAGGCAAGCAGACGGCTGTCGAGGAGCGCCGATGTATTGTCGATGTGCAAGTCGCCGATGCGCCCGATGATGACCTTGATCTTCAGGGTATTGCCTGTGATATCCTGTGCCGGCACATAGGCGACAGCTGTCATATAGCCCTTGCGGCGCAGGCTCGCCGTGACCTTCGCTGCGAGCGCCTGCATCTCCTGAAAGTCCATTTCCCGGCCGAGATACGGCTGCATCTCGTCCTTCAGGACGCTTCCCACATCGAGTTCGGAACAGATGTAGTCGATGCGGTCGATGCGCGCCGCGAGCTCCTTGCTGCCCTGCTGCACCGCCGGGATCTTCGTGTCGATCTCGGGCTTTGCCTGCTGCGGCGTGATGCGGCGCTCCGGCTCGAGCTCATTGAGGATGCGGCCAGAGTCCGGCATGCCCTTGATGTTCAAGGTCGACGGATCCGGGGCGGCCGAGGCCGTCCATGGCAGCCCCAGCAACAGTGCCAGCGGAACGCCGAGCTTCCACATCGGATTGCTTCTCCTGTCTCTGTTGTCTCTATGTTCGCGCGTCTTCTTCATAGTCTTCATAGGTTCCCCATCCCATCGTATCGTGACGATATTCCCCGCCTCAAGCTGAGAATCCGCATTTTATCCGTATCACTTTTATTATAGCACAAATCGTTTTACCAAGAAAAATGCATCGTGAACGGTACAAATAAAAAACATCCATTCATCGAAATGAACGAGGGATTCATTCGGATGAATGGATGTCTGTGCAGTGCTGACAACTCAGGCTGTGCGGCGCGCGAAGCGGTAGCCGACGCCGCGGACGGTCTCGATGGCGTCGCTGACGGCGGGGGCGCCTTTGAGCTTGGCGCGCAGGTGGCGGATGTGGACGTCGACGGTGCGGGTGTCGCCGTAGTACTCATAGCCCCAGATGCGCTCGAGCAGTTCGTCGCGCGTGAAGGCGCGGCCGGGGTTCGTCACGAGCAGCTTTAAGAGCTCGTATTCCTTCGGGGTCAGGGCGATGGGATTGTCGTGGAGCCATGCCTGGTACGAGGAGAAGTCGAGGCGCAGGCCGCCGATCTTCAGCGTCTCCTCCCTCCCCTTCTCGCTCTGGCTGTCTTTGGCGGAGCGGCGCAAGACGGCCTTGACGCGCGCGAGCAGTTCGCGCATGGAGAAGGGCTTGACGACGTAGTCGTCGGCGCCGAGCTCGAGGCCGAGCACGCGGTCGATCTCCTCGGCCTTGGCGGTCAGCATGATGATGGGGATGCCGCTCGTCTGCGGGTCGGCCTTGAGACGGCGGCAGACTTCGAGGCCATCGACTTCGGGCAGCATGATGTCGAGCAGCACGAGGTCCATACCGGCGGCCTTGGCGAGGGCTTCGCGGCCGTCGGCAGCTGTCTCGACGCTGTAGCCGTTCTTCTTGAGGTTGAAGCTCAGGAGTTCACGGATGGAGGCTTCATCGTCTACGACGAGGATCTGCATGGTATCATCCTTTCTAGTTCATTTCTGGTTCATTCGGGTAGTCGGGTCTTTTCTGGGAGGCAGCTGTCAAAAAAGCGGCAGTCCCCTCTTCGGGGATGCTGCCGCATCTGCTCAGTAAAAATGCTCGGTCAGGTCGATGAGGTTGTCGCGGACCTGGCGCAGGAAGTCCCAGCGGTTGACGTTCTCCGCGCCGACGGAGAAGCAGACGCCGTCCTTCGTCCAGTAGGCGACGAAGGCGGATTCGCTGACTTCGGCCAGCTGGACTTCGGTGCTCCCGATGGTCATCGTCTGCCAGTCGGCGCCGTAGACGCCGCTCAGGGTCTCGGCCGTCATCTCGGACGGGGCAGCCACGGCCGTGCGCACGGTGAACTGGGCGCGCTTCTCGGGCGCACCGTAGCGCGAGGTATAGCGGAGGTCTGCGACCGTGCCGCCGATGAGGAAGCGCTGCTGCAATTCGAGGCCGGAGCTCAGCGGGAAGTAGAGCGGATGGACGCCGAGAGCCTCGGTCAGCTCGCCGTAGCTTGCGGCGGGGACCATCGGGTTGGGCATGCCGACGGCTGACTGCGCGGCCGCACTGTCGTCTGTGGCCTGCACCGGCGTGGCGGCCATCTGCGCGGCTTCGCTCGCGGCATCGGCAAAGCTCGTGGCGGGAGCGAGGAAAATGGCACCGGCAGCAGCCAGCGCCATGAGATTATGATGAAGATGCATGAAAATTCCTCCCATGTCATGAAGTCGGGTGTCTGGAGTCAAGAAATGAGGGAAAGGCACACGTCTTTCCCTCATCTCATTATAATACAGATAGCGCTACAAATCCAGTTGCACCGAACGGAAGCCAGAAATCGGCGGCGCATCACGGTTCATCCTGCGGTAGCGCATTCTCGTATTCCTGCATTTCCTGGTCCGCGGCCGCTCTGACTCCAGGCCAGACGCTGTTGACGTAGGCGCCCATCAGGGCCTTGCCATTGGCATCGGGGTGAAGGCCGTCGAGGGCGTACTGGGTCGGCAGCAGGCCGTCCTGGGTCGGGATGGCGGCCGCCATGTCGATGTAGGTGTGCGTGCGGATGTAGGCGTTGACCGCGTCGAAGCGCTCCTGCCAGTCGTCGGCCGTCGGCTCCTCAAAGACGTGGTCGATGTTCTCGGGATTGATGGCCGGCAGTGTCACGAGGATCGGGCAGATGCCGTTTTCCAGGCAGCGCTGGCGCATGGCCTCGAGGTCGGCGATGACGGCGTCCGTGTCCTCCCCTGCCCGCAGGCTGTTGCTGCCCGTCATGATGATGAGATAGCGCGGGTGAAAGGGCAGGACATCGCGGTCAAAGCGCTCCACGGTCATGCCGCTCGTGTCGCCGCTCTGCGAGAGATTGATGGCGGGAAAGTCGAGGTAGTGGAGCCAGCTGAACGAGAAGACGGCCGGGCTGTAGGAGAAGTGGCCGCCGCCGTGGCTGATGCTGTCCCCGAGTACGGCGACCTGCCAGTCGTCGGCGGGATCCGTGCGGAAGGAACGCACGCGCGACCACTGCCCCATGGGATTGCCCTCGCCGTCAAACGAGCGCACGCGCCAGTAAAAGGGCGCGGGCCCGTAATGGGCCTGCGGGTCGTAGATCTCGGCCATGTCGCTCGTGAGCGTCTCAATCGGCACGGCATCGGGTTCCGCTTCGGGGTTCACCGCGTAGATGGCGACTTCGTAGCTTGCGGCCGTGGTCTGGCCGATCCAGGTGTAGACGGGGTAAAGAAGCGTCTCCCCTCGCCTGCCGCCATACTCTGCCGTCAGCACGGGCGCATCCATCGGCGGCAGGTCCGGCGAGGTGTAGAGCACGGCAAGGTCGCTGTACGGCGTGTAGGGCGTGCCGTTGAAGTCGAGGGCGCGCACGCGCCAGTAGACGGGCTCGGTCTTGGAGCCGAGCTGGTCTGCCGCAAATTCGCGCAATGGCGCGTTGTAGGCGTTCTGGTAGATGCTGCGCGTGCGGAAGACGGATTCATCGGAGTTCTTGGCGGGCGACAGATGCCCGGGTTTCTTGGTAAAGAATTCGATCTCGTACATGACGGCCTCATCGTCCGTGTCCCAGGTCAGTATCGGCGAGTACGAGAGCGGCGTCTCGGGCGTCGTCATACTGAGACCCGCGGGCGGCGGCGTCAGGAGATGCGAGGACGCCTCATGGCGCGGCGTCAAGAGGAGCGCCGTGAGCACGATGACAAGGCACGAAAAGCCGAGGATGGCCGCGAAGAGATGGCGGCGGCTATGGTGATGGAGATTCTTCATGAGAGCTCCCCCCTTTCTTGTGGTAACTGTTGCATCACAGATTGCATTATAGCATAGAATTGTCCTATAATAGAAGAAAATTCACGGTATACATGAATGTACATCAGGATGAGGATGAAGTATGCGAGCAAAGAAGAATTTCCTGCTGGTCAAGAATCAGCGCATCGAGCAAAACGAGCGCCTCTCGGAGAAGGCGAAGGCGCGCCTTGGGAAGTCGAAGGCGGACAATACGCTCAAGGCGTACTGTGCGGACTGGAGTGACTTCTCGGACTGGTGCCGCTATCACGGCGAGCGCGATCTGCCGGCGCGGCCGGAGACGATCGTCAACTACCTCAACGACCTCGCGGATGATGCGAAGGCGAACACGGTGGCGCGGCGCGTGACGGCTATCTCGGAGAACCACATGGCGGCAGGTTACACGGGCAAGAACAATCCGGCAAAGGACGCGCTCGTGCGGACGGCGATGGAGGCGATCCGGCGCGAGAAGGGCACGTTCCAGCAGGGCAAGGCGCCGATCCTGATGGAGACGCTCTACGTGCTGGCGGACTGCTTCGGCGACGACATCGTCTCGCTGCGCGACAGGGCGCTGATCTTCCTCGGCTTTGCGGGGGCGTTCCGCCGCTCGGAGCTCGTGGCGATACAGGTGGAGCATCTGACGTTCACGACGCAGGGGCTCGTGATCCTCGTGCCGCAGTCGAAGAGCGACCAGCTCGGGCGCGGCACGGAGATCGCGGTGCCATATGCGCCCGACCCGGAGGTCTGCGCCGTGCGGGCGGTGCGGGCCTGGCTGCAGGCGGCGGACATCCACACGGGTCCCCTCTTCCGGCCGTTCACGCGCAGCCATACGCTCAGGGACTCGCAGCTGACGGACAAGTCGGTGGCGCTGATCGTGAAGAAGTACGCAGCGCTTGCGGGGTTCAACCCGGCGAGCTTTGCGGGGCACAGCCTGCGCCGGGGCTTCGCGACGAGTGCGGCGCAGCACGATGTGGATGCGCTGACGATCATGCGGCAGACGCGGCATCATTCGGAGAAGATGGTGCACCGGTATATTGAGCAGGGCAATATCTTCAAGGAGAATCCGCTCAACAAGATGTACAAGAAGTGAGTGCGGGGCTTGGTAAAGGGCGAAGGCATGCATTCCGGCTTCGTCGCTCCGTTGAATGAGCCCCATGCGACGGATGACGTATCTAGGTATTTCGCCGCCTGACGCGGCGTTCTGGCATCGCTGTTTCTAGGTGCGGCGGCTCGGGGCTCAGCCTGCGGCGGTCACTTCGCTCCTGCAGGCGGAATGCATGCCCTCGCCCAAAGTTTATGCCTGCAAATGAGATCCGGCTTCGTCGCTCTGTTAAATGAGCCCCATGCGACGGATGACGTATCTAGGTATTTCGCCGCCTGACGCGGCGTTCTGGCATCGCTGTTTCTAGGTATGACAGCTCGGGGCTCAGCCTGCGGCGGTCACTTCGCTCCTGCAGGCGGAATGCATGCCCTCGCCCAAAGTTTATGTCTGCAAATGAGATCCGGCTTCGTCGCTCTGTTAAATGAGCCCCATGCCGCAGATGACGTATCTGGGTATTTCGCCGCCTGACGCGGCGTTCTGGCATCGCTGTTTCTAGGTGCGCCGGCTCGGGGCTCAGCCTGCGGCGGTCACTTCGCTCCTGCAGGCGGAATGCATGCCCTCGCCCCGAAGCGGATGTCTGCGGACTGAGCTTCTGCGTGGCGCGGCCGATTGCTTCGCTCCGGCCTTAGGTTTTGGGATTGTTGCTTGTACAAAAAAGGCTTCCCCTCTCATTTGAGATGGGAAGCCTTTTTATTGCGCGCTTAGAGCACGGCTTTGTGGCTGAGGTTGATGCGGCCTTTGTCATCGATCTCGACGACTTTGACCTGGAGCTGGTCGCCGACCTGGACGACGTCTTCGACTTTCTCGACGCGGTGGTTGGCGAGCTGGGAGATGTGGCAGAGGCCTTCTTTGCCTGGCAGGACTTCGACGAAGGCGCCGAATTTCATCAGGCGGGTGACGCGGCCGGTGTAGACTTCTCCGACTTCGACTTCGCGGACGATGTCTTCGATCATCTTCTTGGCTTTCTTCATGCCTTCGGCGTCGCTGGAGGTGATGAAGATGTTGCCGTCTTCGTGGATGTCGATGTCGACGCCGGTCTCGTCAATGATCTTCTTGACGACTTTGCCGCCGGTGCCGATGACGTCGCGGATCTTGTCGACCTTGATCTTGATCGTCTCGACGCGCGGTGCGTACGGGGAGAGCTCGGCGGCCGGCTTGTCGATGCACTCGAGCATCTTGCCGAGGATGAAGGCGCGGCCGCGCTTGGCCTGCTGGAGGGCGGAGGACAGGACCTCGCGGGAGAGGCCGTCGACTTTGATGTCCATCTGGATGGCGGTGATGCCTTCCGTCGTACCAGCCACCTTGAAGTCCATGTCGCCGAGGGCGTCTTCCATGCCCTGGATATCGGTCAGGATCGTGTACTTATCCCCTTCTTTGACGAGGCCCATGGCGACACCGGAGACGGGGCGCTTGATGGGCACGCCGGCGTTCATCAGCGAGAGCGTGCTGCCGCAGACGGAGCCCATGGAGCTCGAGCCGTTGGACTCGAGGACCTCGGAGACGAGGCGGATGGTGTACGGGAACTCCTCGATGGAGGGGATGACGGGCACGAGGGCGCGCTCGGCAAGGGCGCCGTGGCCGATCTCGCGGCGGCCGGGGCTGCGCATCGGGCGGGCTTCGCCGACGCTGTAGCCCGGGAAGTTGTAGTGATGGATGTAGTGCTTCGTCGTCTCAGGTCCGAGGCCGTCGATGATCTGCTCGTCGCCGAGAGAGCCGAGCGTCGTGACCGTGAGGATCTGGGTCTGGCCACGCGTGAAGAGGCCGGAGCCATGCGTGCGCGGCAGCAGTCCGACTTCGCACGAGACGGGGCGCACTTCTTCGACTTCGCGGCCGTCCGGGCGGATCTTCTCGTGGGTGATCATGTGACGCACGACG
This sequence comes from Mitsuokella sp. UBA4253, assembly GCF_002395285.1. Lineage (NCBI taxonomy): Bacteria > Bacillati > Bacillota > Negativicutes > Selenomonadales > Selenomonadaceae > Mitsuokella > Mitsuokella sp. UBA4253. The sequence goes on from NZ_DGWR01000015.1 coordinate 120,679, forward strand.
GACTTCTCGAGGTCGTGGATGGCGATGGCAATCTCTTTATCCATCTCCGGGTAGAGCTCGAGGAAGTGCTCCATCGTGTCGGTCGTGACCTCGGCGATATGGGCGTCGCGGTCGAGCTTGTCCGGGTTGCGGACAGCGGCGTCGAGGCTGTCCTTCGCGTAGTCGCGGATGGCCTCCTCCATCTCCTGCGGGACGAGGAAGAGCTTCGGCTCGCTCTTCTCTTTGCCGCAGTCGGCCTGGATGCCCTGCTGGAATTCGACGAGGCGCTTGATCTCCTCATGGCCGAACAGGATGGCGTCGAGGATGACGTCCTCCGGCAGCTCGTTGGCGCCGGCCTCGACCATCATGACGGCGTCGTGGGAGCCGGCGACGGTGAGGTTCAGCGTCGATACCTTGCGCTGCTCTTCCGTCGGGTTGATGACGAATTCATCGTTGACGCGGCCGACGCGCACGCCCGCAATCGGTCCCATGAACGGGATGTCGGAGACAGTCAGGGCGCACGATGCGCCGATCATGGCGGCGAGTTCCGGTGCGTTGTCCTGCTCGACGGAGAGGACAGTCGCGACAATCTGGACGTCGTTGCGGAAGCCCTTCGGGAACAGCGGGCGGATCGGGCGGTCAATCAGGCGAGCGCAGAGGATGGCATCGCTCGACGGGCGGCCCTCACGCTTGATGAAGCCCCCCGGGATCTTGCCGGCTGCATACATCTTCTCTTCGTAGTCGACCGTCAGCGGGAAGAAGTCCACGCCTTCGCGCGGCTCAGCCGATGCCGTGGCCGTGACGAGCACGACCGTGTCGCCGTAGCGCACGAGCACGGCGCCGTTGGCCTGCTTCGCGAGCTGTCCGTTCTCGATGACGAGCGGGCGGCCTGCGAGTTCCATCTCAAAGCGATTCATAAAAACCTCCTTGTATCTCTACTTCATTCGTATCTCTTGTTCTATGCTTATTTTTCCAGAAAAAAAAGCGGGATTGCTCCCGCTTTCCGCTTCAGGATCGCTCGCCAGCAATCAGCGCTCAACCGTGGAACGCAGACCAAGCTTTGCGATAATCAAACGATAACGCTCAATATCCGTCTTGTAGAGGTAGCTGAGCAGACGACGGCGATGGCCGACCATCTTCAGCAGACCGCGACGGGAATGATGATCCTTCTTGTGCTGCTTGAGGTGCTCCGTCAGATAGTCGATACGTGCGGAGAGGACAGCGATCTGTACTTCCGGCGAACCCGTATCACCCTCGTGAACGGCATACTTCTGCATGATTTCCTGTTTTGCTTCCTGAGTCAGCATGTTGGTAATTCCTCCTGTATCATGTAACAATCTCCATCAGCCAAGAATACGTCGGAGTTCTTCGCAATCTGGGCTGAGGTCTGCCATTTGGCACTTTCAATAGTATATCACAGCCATCAAGCGCTTGTAAAGCAATGACGCCAGATTTCTTTGGCCCGCTCGCGGTCCCTGTGCATCTGCGCGACAAGAGTCGCGACTGAATCGAACTTCTCTTCATCGCGTATCTTCTGCAGGAAGCGCACTTCGAGCAGCTTGTCGTAGATGTCCTTGGAAAAGTCCTGGATGTTGACCTCGATGCGGCGGTTGCAGCCCGGGAAGGTCGGGTTGTTGCCGATGTTGGCGAGTGCAGCGTAGTCGCAGTCGCCGTAGTGGGCTGTCGCGGCATAGACGCCGTTGGGCAACATGACTTGGGCGTCGGGGATGGCGAGGTTCGCCGTCGGAAAGCCCAGCGTGCGGCCGCGCTTGTCGCCGTGGATGACGCGGTCGAGCACAGTGAAGGGCCGGCCGAGGCACTCCTCTGCCGCCGCGAGGTCACCGCCCGCAATCAGGCCGCGGATGCGCGTGCTGCTGACGGGGCGGCCGCCGAGCTGGACGGCCGGGCAAATCTCGGCGCGGAAGCCGTAGTCGCCCGCCACGCGCTGCAGCATGCGGTGCGTGCCCTTGCCGCGGCTGCCGAAGGTGTAATTCGGCCCCGTCACGAGGATGTGCGGCGCAAAGGAGTCGCGCAGGAGCGCGAGAAAGTCCTCCGGCGTGCGGCGCGCGAGGTCCTTCGTGAACGGGATGGCCATGAGGATGTCGACGCCGAGTTCCTCGATGAGCTGGCGGCGCAGTGCATTGTTGCTGATCTGCGGCGGCACGGCCTGCGGCGCGAGGACGGCAAGCGGATGGTTGCTGAAGGTGAAGACCATGCTCTCGCCGCCAATCTCATGCGCGAGGTCGACCGCGCGCTTTATGATGCTGCGGTGGCCGCGGTGGACGCCGTCAAACATGCCGAGCGCGATGACGAGGCGCGGGTGGTCCTGTCGCAGCGTGGTGAGTCTGGAATAGAATTGCATCGCTTGTTCCCCTCTCATGGTTTTGCCGCCGACTCGCGGTGGATGACCTTGGCCGGGATGACCTCCTGGCTCGCCCGGTCGTAGCGGCCGATGCCGAGGAAGCGGCCCCCGCAGTAGACGCGCAGCGTGTCGGTCTCCGGCACGCGCTGCCGCTCGCCCGTGCCGAGGCCGTTGCAGAAGGCCTTCTCGCGGCGCGGGTCGAGGTCGTAGCGCTCGAGGTGACTCAAAAAGTGCGCGGGCTCCAGGACGGCGCACTCCCCCGCCCCGGCGAGCTCTTCGAGCGTCAGCGCATCAGCGAGCGCAAAGTCGCCGACGCGGCTGCGCACGAGGAAGCTCATCGTCGCCGGCAGGCCGAGCGCCGCCCCGATGTCGAGGCAGAGGCTCCTGATGTAGGTGCCCTTCGAGCACTGGACATCGAGGAGCACCTTGTGCGCCTCCGGCTGATAGGCGACGAGGTCAAGCGAATGGATCATGACCTCGCGCGAGGGGACCTCGACCTCCTTGCCCTCGCGCAGCAGGTCACAGGCGCGCTTGCCGCCGATCTTGATGGCGGAGTGTGCCGGGGGCGTCTGGCGGATGCGGCCCGTGAAGCCTGCGAGGACATGCTCGATGGCTTCCTGCGAGGGCATCATGAAGTCCGTGACCTCCTCCGTGATTTTCCCCGTATCGTCGCCGCTGTCCGTCGCAAAGCCGAAGGTCAGCTCGGCGCGATACGTCTTATCGGCGAGCTCGAGGTATTCGATGAGCCGGGCGGCCTGCCCTACCGCAACCGGCAGGACGCCCGCCGCGGCGGGGTCGAGCGTGCCGGCATGGCCGACGCGCTTCATGCGGAGCACCTTGCGCACGGCGCCGATGACGTCGTGCGAGGACATGCCGGGCGGCTTGAGGATGTTGAGGAATCCGTCCATCATTTCGCCCCCTGGCAGTGGTAAGCGCGGATGGCCTGCGAGATGGCCTCGCAGATCGTGCGCTTGGCTTCCTCAAAGCTCATCAGGAGCGTGCAGCCGGCCGCGCGCGTGTGGCCGCCGCCGCCGAACTGCACGGCAATGGCGCTGACGTCGAGCCCCTTGGAGCGCATGCTGACGCGGCAGATGCCCTCCTCCTTCGTCTTGAGCACGACGGCGATGTCGACGCCTTCAATGACGCGGATCATGCCGATGAAGGACTCTGTCGACTTCATGCGCGCCGTCGTCTCGGCGTTGAGGAAGATGCCGGCCGCATGGCCGTCGGCGAAGAGCTCGGCGCGCTCGATGGCCTCGCCGATGTCGCGGACAGTCTGGTATGGCTTCTGCTCGAGCGCCTCTGAGATGACGTTCGGCTCGACGCCGTGGTCTAAGAGCTCCGCCGCCGCGCGCATCGTGTGCGATGTCGTGTTCGAGAAACGGAAGAAGCCCGAGTCCGTCGCGAGGCCCGTGTAGATGCACATGGCCATCGCCTTGTCGAGGTGGACGGGGAGCTCGTGCATGAGGTCGTAGATGATCTCCGCCGTCGCCGCGCGCGTCGGCGCGATGTAACTGTATTCTGCCGAGCCGTCGTTCGTCTGATGATGATCGATATTGAGGAGGTGCTCCGCATGGACTGCCTTGAGCACATCGCCCGTGCGGTCCGTGGCCGTGTCGAGCACGACGAGGAGGTCGGCCTCTACGGGTCTCTCCACCTCCGGCCTGCCAATAATATCATATCCCGGCAGCACCGAAAAGATGGCCGGGATATCATCATCGAGCAGAACGAGAGCTTCCTTGCCGAGCGAGCGCAGGATGTGCATGAGGCCGAGCGAGGACCCGATGGCGTCGCCGTCGGGGTTCTGGTGGGCCGTGATGACAATCCGCTGAGCGCTGGCCAGGATGGCTGCTGTTTCACTCAATGTCACTATCATGTCAATGTTCTTCTTTCTTGTCGTCTTCGATCTCTGTCGACTCTGTCGAATCGTTCTTCGCCTTGTCCTCGGCCTCGATCTTCAGCAGCAGCTCTTGGATGTGCGCGCTGTAATCGAGGGACTTGTCCACGACGAAGGAAAGCTCAGGCGTGAAGCGCAGGCGGATACGCTTGCCGATCTCGCGGCGGATGAAGCCGAGCGAACTCTGCAGTCCTGCCCAGCAGTCCTTGACCTGCTGTTCACTGCCCATGAGGCTCACGTAGACCTTGGCCTCGCGCAAATCGCCCGTACACTCGACGGATGTGACCGTCACGAACCCGATGCGCGGGTCCTTGAGCTCGCGCAGGATGATCTTTGAGATCTCCTGCTTCATGAGCTCCTGGACCTTCTCTACCCGGAGCTGGCTCATGGCATTCCCTCCTTTATGTCTAGTATGTCTATGTCTGTTGCGTATGTTGATTGTTGGTCGTTATCGCTTGTCGCGCCTCGCGATGTGCTTCGTGAAGCTCAGTCCTTCTCGGCGTCTTTTGCCTTGGCGGCAGCAGCCTTGGCCTGCTCTTCGCGCTTCTTGGCAGCAGCCTTGTTGGCATCGGCGATCGTCGTCGCGATCTCTTCCATCGTGTAGGCCTCGATGATGTCGCCTTCCTTGAAGTCGCGGAAGTCGACAATGGAGATGCCGCACTCGTAGCCTGCGTTGACTTCCTTGACCTCATCCTTGAAGCGGCGCAGCGAGTCGATCTCGCCATCGAAGATCTCGATGTTGTCGCGGATGATGCGGATCTTGGAGTTGTTGCAGATCTTGCCTTCGAGCACGTAGGAACCGGCGACGAGCGCCTTCGAGAACTTCATGACCTGGCGGATCTCGACGCGGCCCTGGACGACTTCCTTGTACTTCGGCTTGAGCATGCCGCTCATCGCATCCTTGACGTCGTTGATGGCGTCGTAGATGACGCGGTACGTGCGGATATCGATGTTCTCCGTGTCGGCGAGCTTGCGCGCGTTGGCATCCGGGCGGACGTTGAAGGCGATGATCAGCGCGTTCGAAGCCGATGCCAGCATGACATCCGACTCGTTGACGGCGCCGACGCCCGAATGGACGATGGAGACGCGGACCTCATCGTTCTTGTTGAGCTTGAGGAGCGAGCTCGAGAGCGCCTCGACAGAACCCTGTACATCGGCCTTGATGACGATGTTGAGGTCCTTGATATCGCCTTCCTGGATCTGGTGGAAGAGGTCGTCGAGCGAGACTTTCTTGCTCTTGATGAGGTTGTTGCGCTGGCGCTCGATGCGGGCCTCGGCAATGGAGCGGGCCTGCTTCTCCTCGAGCACGGCGAGGATGTCGCCGGCTTCCGGCACATCGTTGAGGCCGAGGATCTCGACTGGTACGGACGGGCCGGCCTTCTTGACGTTCTCGCCGCGGTCGTTGACCATGGCGCGGACCTTGCCGTACGTCGTGCCGCAGACGACAGAGTCGCCGATGCGCAGCGTGCCGTTCTGGACGAGGACGGTTGCGACCGGGCCGCGGCCCTTGTCGAGCTTGGCCTCGACGATGACGCCGCGCGCATCGCGGTTCGGGTTGGCCTTGAGCTCCTTGACCTCTGCGACGAGCAGGACCATCTCCAGGAGGTCATCGATGCCGATCTGCTTCTTGGCCGAGACAGGGACCATGATCGTGTCTCCGCCGTATTCCTCCGGCACGAGGCCCTGCTCCATGAGCTCCTGCTTGACGCGGTCCGGATTGGCACCCGGTTTATCGATCTTGTTGATGGCGACGATGATCGGCACGCCTGCCGATTTCGCGTGGTGGATGGCCTCGATCGTCTGCGGCATGACGCCGTCGTCAGCAGCGACGACGAGGATGGCGATATCCGTAATCTGGGCGCCGCGCGCACGCATGGCCGTGAAGGCCTCATGGCCCGGCGTGTCGAGGAAGACGATCTTCTTGCCCTTGCAGTTGACCTGGTAGGCACCGATGTGCTGCGTGATGCCGCCGGCCTCGTGCGTCTGGACATGCGTATTGCGGATGCAGTCGAGCAGCGACGTCTTACCGTGGTCGACATGGCCCATGACCGTGACGACAGGCGGGCGGAGCTTCAGCGACTTCGGATCATCCTCGATTTCCGGGATCTCCGTCGGGTCTACCTCTGGCGGCAGCTCTTCGCACGTCACGCCGAATTCGGAAGCCACGAGGGCGGCCGTATCAAAGTCGATTTCCTGGTTGATCGTCGCCATGACGCCCATCATGAAGAGCTTCTTGACGACTTCAGCGGCCGTGTAGCTCATCTTGGACGCGAGGTCCTTGACGGCGATCGTCTCCGGCAGCTTGATGTGCTTCGGATGCGCGATCTCGACCTTCGGCGCCTGCTGGCCGCCGCGCTTGTTGTTGCGGCCGCGGCGGTTATTGCGGTCGTTGCGATTGCCGCCGAAGCGGTTCGTGCGGTCGTTACGGCCGCCGCGCTCATTGCGGCTGCCGCCGTTGCGGCGGTCGTTGCGGTTGCCGCCGCGGTTATTGCTGCCGCCGCCATTGCCGTTGCGGTTGCCGCCGTTATTGCTATTGCCGCCATTCGTGTGGCTCGAGCGGTTGCTGCTCGACGCTGCCGCGCGGCTGTTGCCATGGCTGCCCGCGTTGCCGCTGTTGCTATTGTTGCGGCCGGCATCGCTGCGGCGGTCATGGCGGCTGTTATTGCCGTTATTGCCGCTGTTGCTATTACTGCCGCCGTGGTTCGGCTTGGCGGCCTGCGGCTTCTCGGCGCGCTTCTCCGCCGGCTTTGCGGCCGGCTTCTGAGCAGGCTGAGAGGCCGGTGCCTTTGCCTGCGGCTTGGCGCCCTTATTGTTCAGCGAATTCTTGATGGCCGTGCGCTCTTCTTCGCCGACGCTCGAGAAATTATTGGCAGCCTTGAACTTGTTGCGCTTGAGGATATCCAGAATGACTTTGCTATCCGTGTTGAACTCTTTGGCGAGCTCGTAAACTCTGTATTTGGACATTGATCCACCCCCGGTTATTATTTCATACTCATGGCTCCTTCATCAACTCGCGCAGCTTCTTCGCAAAGCCTTGGTCCGTCAAGGCTGCGACAGCGCGGTACTCCTTGCCGAGGCAGTGGCCGAGCGTCTCCCGGTCAAGCCCCTCAAGGCAGGGAACCTTGTATCGATCCGCTAGGATCGCGTAATCTTTCTTTGTTTCATCTGAGGCATCCGCGGCCACGAGGACGAGTACGGCCTCGCGGCTCTTGAGAGCCTGCTCCACAGCGAAGGCGCCGGATACGATCCGGCGCGCCCGCTGGGCCATGCTCAAAAGATTCGTGATACGCTCTTCTCTGGTATGCGCCATGACTCAGCCCTCAGCCTCATCCTCGAACAATTCGCGCTCGAGGAGATCGTAGACGGCCGCGTCAATCGGCGACTTGAAGGAACGCTCGAGGCCATGACTCTTCTTGGCCTTGTCGAAGCATTCGCGCTTGTGGCAGATGTAGGCGCCGCGCCCAGGCTTCTTGCCCGTGAAATCCACGGAGAATTCGCCCTCGGGGCTGCGCACGATCCGCACCATTTCCTTTTTGGGACGGCTTTCCTGGCAGCCCAGGCACATCCGCTGCGGTATCTTCTTGATCTTCATCATGCAATCATTCAACCTCAGCCGTGAAGGACTCGTCCCCCGTGACTTCGACTTCATTCATGTTGGCATCGAGCTCTTCGTCAGCAGCCTGCGACTCGCTCTTGATATCGATCTTCCAGCCCGTGAGCTTAGCGGCGAGGCGGGCGTTCTGCCCTTCCTTGCCGATTGCGAGAGAGAGCTGGTAGTCCGGCACGACGACGCGCGAGACTTTCTCCGTCTCATTGACAGCGACGGAGACGACCTTGGCCGGGCTCAGCGCATTGGCGATGAACTTGGCCGGATTCTCGCTCCACTTGACGATATCAATCTTCTCGCTGCCGAGCTCATCGACGATCGACTGGACGCGCAGGCCGCGGTGGCCGACGCAGGAGCCGACCGGGTCGACGTTCTCGTCCTTCGAGTAGACAGCGATCTTCGAGCGGTTGCCCGGCTCGCGGGCGACCGACTTGATCTCGACGATGCCCTCCTGGATCTCCGGCACCTCGAGTTCGAAGAGGCGTTTGAGGAGGCCCGGATGCGTGCGCGAAACGACGATCTGCGGTCCCTTGTTCGTCTTCTTGACCTCGACGACGTATGCCTTGATGCGGTCGCCGTGCGCGTACGTCTCCGTCGGGATCTGCTCAGCCGGCGTCAGCACGGCTTCCGTCTTGCCGAGGTCGATGTAGACGTTGTGGTTCTCGACGCGCTCGACGAGGCCCGTCAGGATGTCACCCTCGCGGCTCATGAACTCCTCGTAGATGATGCCGCGCTCTGCCTCGCGGATGCGCTGGACGACGACCTGCTTCGCCGTCTGAGCGGCGATGCGGCCGAAGTTCGCCGGCGTCACCTCGATCTCGATGACGTCGCCTACCTCGTAGTCCGGCTTGATCGTGCGGGCCTGAGCCAGCGAGATCTCCGTGATCTCGTCCTCCGGGTCCTCGACGACCGTCTTGATCGCGTAGACATGATAGTGACCCGTCTCTCTGGAAAGCGTGACGCGGACATTCTGCGCCGAGCCAAAGTTGCGCTTGTAAGCCGAGATCAGGGCAGCCTCGATGGCCTCGAAGAGGACCTCTTCATCGATGCCTTTCTCCTTGCCGAGCTCTTTGAGCGTCATCAGGAATTCCTGACCATTGTCCTTCGCTTTCGTCGTTTTTCTTGCCAAAATGATATCCTCCCAAATGAACGGGGGAATGCCCCCTTTTTTTGCTGTATCAGATGCTTGCGCCGTCAGAAGTCGATATGCAGGCGGACCTGTGCGATATCCGCTAGCGCAATCTTCGCCGCGCCGTCGAGCTCGATGGCATCGCCGTCAAAGCCCGTGAGCTCGCCCACGAGGAGCTTCTTGCCCTCGCGCGGCGCGTAGAGCGTCACGTCGACTTTCTTGCCCTGCTCGCGCACGAAGTCGCGCGGCTTGCGCAGGACGCGGTCGATACCCGGCGAGGACACCTCCAGAATGTACGAATCCGGCACAACATCGCCCTTGTCAAGCTCCGCTTCGAGTTTCTCGCTCAGGGCCTGACAATCCTCGATATCGATGCCGCCTTCCTTATCGATGTAGACGCGCAGATACCAATCGTGCTCCTTGACATACTCGACATCGACGAGCTCAATGACGTCCTGATCCTTCAGGAGCTCCTGCACGATTGCCTCCACGGCATCTTCAACCTGCTGCTTTGCCATACATCCACCTCCAGATTTCTGCTTGTGCTTCACGGTGACCCTGTCATCCGTGTCTTTCTCGCATAAGATTAAAGAGTGGGCTCGCACCCACTCTTCACTAAACAACCTTAAATTAACTATTTCATCTTAACACAAAAGACAAGGCTTGTAAATGGTATCTGAAAAAAAGTCACGGCATTGTTGTGCTCTGCTTCTTCCGATGCGTGCGGCGCCAGATGAAATAGAGCACGGCGTTGAAGAAGATGATGGCCGTGCAGCAGATGCCGTACATGAAAGCGTAGCCAAACTGGGCGGCGACGAAGCTCAGGAGAACGGCGGCGAGGCCGACGCTGATGTCGAGCGACCAAAAGTAGGTGGCCGTCGCGACGCCGGCGCGCGCGGCGGGCGCACTCTCGACGGCGAGCGTCTGGAAGGCCGGCGAGAGCGCGCCGAAGCCGATGCCGAGCACGGCGGCCGAGACGAGCAGGCCCGCCGTCGTCCCGACCTGGCTGAAGAGCAGCATGCCGGCGGCGAAGCAGGCAAAACCCGGATAGACCGTCCAGTCGGGGCCCTTCTCGTCGAAGAGGCGGCCGATGACGGGGCGCGTCAGGATGATGACGAAGGCAAAGACGACGAAGAACAGGCTCGTCTCAGCCTGAAGGCCGAGGCTCTTGGCGTAGAGCGGGATGAAGGTCAGGATGCCGCCGTAGGCGAAGAAGACCATGCCGCCTAGAAGTGCCGGCGCGAGCGAGCGCCGCTCGATGAAGTCCGAGAGATGGAAGCCCTTCTTCTGGCGCCTGGCCGGGCGGACGACCTCATCAGGCAGCCGGCGCGCATTGGCCGCGAGGAAGGTCAGCGCCGCGAGCGCCGTCAAAAAGGCAAACAGCGCTATGCTGCCGAAATTGCCGATGAGCACGAGGCCGATGAGCGGGCCGACGACCATCGCGAGGTTCGTCGAGAGCGCGAAGTAGCCGATGCCCTCGCCCTTGCGCGAGGCCGGCAGCACGAGCGCAGCCATCGCCGCCGCAGCCGTCGTCGCGAGCGCGAAGATGCAGCCGTGCAGGAAGCGCAGCGCATAGATGGCCTGCTCGGAGTGCAGCCAGTTGAAGGCGAGCATGACGAGGAAGAACGCGATCGTTGCGGCGCGCATCAGGCGCTGCTTGTTGACCGCGTCGATGATGCGCCCGGCCAGCGGGCGGCAGCTCACCGCACCGATCTGGAAGGCCGTCATCGCGAGGCCCGCCTCCATGTCGCCGCCGCCCAGGGTCTCCATGATGAATATCGGCAGCGACGCCACCATGATGTACTGGGACATGAACAGGAAGAGATTGCTTCCCCCCATCCCCAGGAACTCCGGCGTCCATAACTTCTCTCTCTGCATATGATCTTCCTTTCCGAAATCATGCCATACAATGTGCAGCGGCAGCTTTGCGCCGCGGTCAGAGCCTTGCCTCGATCTTGCGCAGCATGCGGCGCAGGTCCTCCTGCTCCGCCTCGCTGAGCGCCCCGAGGAAATCGAAGTTCTTGTGCTCGTCGAGCTCGGTGAGCCGCGCGACGAGCGCTCTGCCCCGCTCCGTCGTCCGCAGCATCATGTGGCGCATGTCATCCGGATTGGGCGTGCGGTCGATGAAGCCCTTGTCATCGAGATGCGTGACGAGCGCCTTGACCGTGTTCTGGTTCTTCTCGATCTTCTCGGCGAGCGCCTTCTGGCATAACGGTTCATATTCTGCAATCGTCTTGAGCGCCACCCACTGCTCCACCGTGATGCCATACGCCTTGAACACCTCGTCGACCGCATAGTGAATCTTGCGCGCCACGCGGCTGATCATGTACCCGATCGTATTGTCCAAAATCATGCCATATCCTTCCTTTCTCGTTCTCTTACATTCCGCCTATTATAGTACGGCCTCGTACAATTGTCAAACAGAGCGCCCTCGCCCTGTCAAACCGATCGATTTTTGTATATAATAGAAGCAGACTGGAGGATGATACAATGGATATCTGCAAGACATACACGGCCGCCGCATCGCGTTACGAGGCGATGGCTTATCCGCACTGCGGCAGGAGCGGGCTGCGCCTGCCGCGCGTTGCGCTGGGACTCTGGCACAACTTCGGCGACACAGCAGACTACACTACGATGAAGTCGCTCTGCTGCACGGCGTTTGACCACGGCATCACGTACTTTGACCTCGCCAACAACTACGGGCCGACCTACGGCAGTGCCGAGCGGAACTTCGGCCGCCTCATGGACGACCTCTTCCGCCCCTACCGCGATGAACTCGTCATCGCGACGAAGGCCGGCTACGACATGTGGCCCGGCCCCTACGGTAACTGGGGCAGCCGCAAGTACCTGATCGCGAGCCTCGACCAGAGCCTCAGGCGCATGCACCTCGACTACGTCGACATCTTCTACCACCACCGCATGGATCCCGAGACGCCGCTCGAAGAGACGATGGGCGCGCTCGCGCAGATTGTCAGGAGCGGCAAGGCGCTCTACGTCGGCCTCTCGAATTACGACGGCCCGACGCTCCTGCGCGCTGCGACCATCCTGCACGAGATGCACGTGCCGCTCATCGTCAACCAGAACCGCTACTCCATCTTCGACCGCACGATCGAGAAGAACGGCCTCAAGAACACGTCGGCCGACCTCGGCCTCGGCATCGTCGCCTTCAGCCCGCTCTGCCAGGGCCTCCTGACCGACCGCTACCTGAGCGGCATTCCCGAGGACAGCCGCATCCGCCGCGACGGCCGCTTCCTCAAGGAGAAGTCCCTGACGCCCGAGAAGCTGCAGGCCATCCGCGCGCTGAGCAAGCTCGCCGAAGAGCGCGGCCAGACGCTCGCCGAGATGGCCCTCGCCTGGGACCTCAAGGACGCGGATGTCACCACCGTCCTCATCGGCGCCTCCAAGCCCGAGCAGATCCTCGACAACATCAAGGCCATCGAAAACACCCACTTCACCGCTGAAGAGCGGCAGGAAATCGACGCCATCTCCCTGGCCCCCGGCGTCCAGGGACTCGTGCGCTGAGTCTTTCCCGCACACAAAAACCGCTTCGCAGCAAGATCGCTGCGAAGCGGTTTTCTGTCAGTCCCAGACGATCTTCATCAGCTCTGGATAATGGTCCTCGAGCTCCTGCAGGAGGACGCGGAACATGGCGTAGACGAGGTCGCCGTCAATCTTCTCTTCGCCGCAGAGGATGCAGGTGTCGAGCACGACGTTCTCTTCGTCGTCGATGTAGTACTTGCATGTCTTGTACTTCTTGTTGTAGCGGTTGAGCGTCTCGAGCAGTTCCTCGCGGTTCTGGCTACGCACGGCGCGCGGCACGACGAGGATGCGGATCATCGCGTAGATGCTCGTGTCGAGGATGACGACGAGCGGCAGCCGGTTGCCGCGGACCTCCGCAAACGACCGGAAGGCCACCGTCTCGTAGTTGTCATCGGGGATCTCCTCGATCGTGAAGGCCAGCGGCCGCGTCTTTTCAACGTATGCTTTGAATTCTTCTGCTTTCTTGTTCATGATGCTCACCTTTCCTTATCTGTATCTTCATCTGTATCTTCTGGAATGATCTGACAGTCGGCCGGGAAGCCCGTTGAGCGTCCCGGCTTTCCTGTCATGACGTCATGCCTTTTCGCTTTCTGCTTCATCAACGTCCGTCACTCCTGGCTTTGCCTTGGATGCGCCGAGGTAGTCCGACGCATCGACGAGGCCGAAGCGGTCGTGGAGCGAGAGTGCCGGATGGTAGTACGTACGATAGAAATCGTAGCGGTCCTTGTCCTTCATCATGCGCATCCAGTCTGCCTCCGTGTAGCGCTCGCGGTTGACCCGGTAGTGATCGGCGAGGTCCAGGAGGTTGCCATTGCTGTGCTGCGCATTGACCTGGCCGTAGAAGTGCAGGAACATCCAGCGCTTCTCGTCCGGCTCACCATTGAGCCAGGACGAGAGTGCCTCCTTCGGGTCGTTGATGGCCGTGTCGTTCCAGTATGCGCTCGTCACGCCTTCCTCATAGATCGGCGCCGTGCCGAAGACATTTGTCGTCATGACGCCATTGCTGAACCGCGCCTTGTCGAGGACGTAGAGCTTGTCGAGCAGGAGCTGTCCCTTGCTGACCGAGACGTCGCCGTTCTCCAGCCAGAGGTGCTTGAAGCGGACGCCGCTGCCCTCATTCGTGCGGATGTCGCCGATGTGGAGGTTCTTGATGAGCGCATCGTCCGACGCACCTTTCGGCGTGATCGTCAGCAGCCCCTCGGCACCTTCGCGCTGCAGGATGTCGTCGATGCCGATGTCGGCACCGGCGACCGCGATCTCCTGCCCCGCCGTGATGTGCTTGACATTCATGACCTTGTCCGGGTTGCGAACAAACATGGCCACGAGGTCGCCGTCCATCGTGTCGAGGTAGAGGCTGCCGTTCTTGAGCTCGGTCGCCGCCTCTTTCTTGGCATAGAGGCCGTAGAGGTCGACATTGCCCGTTCCCTCATGGCGGATCGTGACATTGCCATTCGTCGCATTAACAAAGGCCCGGTCGCCATTTTCCTGGCGGTGGCTGTCCTTGATATCGCCCGTGCCCGTCGTGCGCAGCTCGACATTGCCGCTGACTGCGGTCAGGCGGATGTCCTCGGCCTTGCCCGCATCACGGCCGTCAAAGACCATGCTGCCATCGTGCGTGTGCATCTTGATATCCCGATTTGCCGTGACGTCCCGACGCAGCGTGATCGTGCCCGACTGAGCCGCATCTGCGATTGCATCGCGGCCGGCATTGATGAGGCCTGCAAAGGTGATGTCGCCCCTGCGCTTCGTCGCAGCCGAGAGGTCCCTGCCGCTCGTGGTCTGTTCCTCGAACGAGATCGAGCCATCGGTCGTCTCGGCCGTGAGGTCCGTGCCACTCGCCGCCTTGCCCTCGAACGAGATATCGCCGACATCCGTCTTGGCTTGCAGTCTGCCCACCACAGCCTTGGCATCGCCGACGAAGCGAATCTGCCCCGTCTTCTCTGCCGCCGCGCGGATATCCTGCGCTGCCTGCGTCGTGCCGCCGACCTCAATCGCGCCATTGTCCGTCGTCATCTCGATGTCATGTGCGGAATCGACAGAGCCCGTCACGCGGATGTTGCCCTTGTCTTCAAGTTTCTGGCTGTCCGATGCCGAGAGCACCGTGTCGCCGTTCTGCGAAATCAGCGAACCGCCAACTGTGACATTGCCTTCCGTCGCCTGCGCCGTGACCGACGTGTCGCCTGTCACATTGCCCGTCACAGAGACATCGCCGCCGGCTGCCGACAGGTCTGCCGACGTGCCGCTTGTGATATCACCCGTGACCGTGACGCTGCCATTATCGGCCTGTACCGCAGCAGAGGTACCGCTCTGGACATCGCCGTGGATCGAGACATCGCCGTCAGTCGCTTTGGCAAGCGTCGCCTTGCCGCTTGTCAGGCTGCCTTCGACCGTGACACTGCCATCCGCAGACTCAGCTGTAATGTCGGTACCAGCCTTGGCATCGCCCTTCTGTTTGATGTCATGATAAGCGTTCAGGGAAATCGCACCGGTATAGGCCGTTGTTGCGGCACGGTTCTCGATGGAATCGCCAGCCTTCATGGTCACATTGCGCTTTGCTGTGATGGCTGCGTCGTTGATGATGCTACCATCTGTTGCCGTCAGGACGATATCCTGCTCGGCGTGAAGTGCATCGCTGTTATTGAGGCTGCCCTTTGCCGTTTCGCGGATATCCGCTTTGGCATCCAAGCCGCCCGTCGTGACCAGCGAACCTTCGTCGTTTATGAGCGCAATGCCTGCTGCGGCTGCAATCGGGCCGTGGATATCGAGGTCGTTGGCCTCGCCGTTCGCATAATTGCGGACGGTGACATCCTTGGCCTTGCTGCCGTCGGCGAAGATGACTTTCAGGTCCTCATCGCCGCCGTTGCCGAGCACGATGTCCGTCGCCTCGTTGGCGTTATTCAGCGTCACCTCCTTGAACGCATTGAACATCTTGGATTCTGCCTCTGCTCCGCTGTTCAGGCTGATGCCTGCCGCTGCGTCCACAGAAACATCCGAAGCCGTGATGGCATGAGCTGCCGTCTGGTTGATGGAACCGCCGGCCTTCAGGTTCAGCGTAACAGCAGTGAGCGTGCCGTTTTTCAGGTCGATTTCCCTGTCACTTGACAGGTTCACCGTATCTGCCTGCACCTGGCTCACAAGCGTCGACGCGCTTTCATTGCGCCCAAGGCCCAGGCTGGTTTCAGCCGCCACATCAATCGTATGGCCCGGATTCGTCTTCACCGTGCCGAGCAGGAGAAGACCGTCCTGTTCCCCGGCCTTCCTCTTGCCGGCTAGGTAAATATTGCCATCTTTTGCTTCAGCATTGATGGTCGCGCCATTTCCCAGGATGCGTACGCCGCTGTCCTTTGCACCGATGCCGCCCTCTGCCTTCAAATCAAGTAGTCTGCCAGCATTGAGGTAAGCCTGTGCCGATGCGTCAGGACTCATGGCGATATCCTTCCTGGAGGCCAGCACCATATCCTTGCCGGCATAGAGCCCGGAAAGCTGCAGATTGTGATTGCCCACACTGCTGATATACATGCTACCGTCCGTCAGAGCAGACAGGCTGCCCGTGAGGTCGACGTCAATGGGTTTGTCCGTTGCCCCGATGTCGGAACTGCCGCCTTCGAGGATGAGGTCCTTGCCCTTCAGGTTGGCACTGCCATCCTTCAGGGAGTTGGTCACGCCGGCTTTGCCCAGGACGCGAATATCGCCCGTGCTGGTCGTTACTTTGCCCAGCTTCAGAACCGTATCCTTGTTTTCGCCGGATGTGCGGCCGGCCACATAGATATTGCCGTCGGACTGAACATTCAGCTCACCTCTGGCTTCGATGCCCACAGGCACCTTGCCGTAGATGCGGAACACATTCTCACCCTTGTCATTCTTGGTATAGCCCACATCGGAAACGTTGGCATTGACGACTTTCTTCAGGTCATCGAGACGTGCATCCGTGGTGATATCCTTGACCAGCACATCTTCGGCCGCCTTGTCCGAGCCAATGTTCTTCGCGTGGAGCGTGATATTCTGACCGGAAATGTTCGCTTCCTTCAGTTCTGTATCCGTACAGCCCTGAGCCTTGTTGACGATGGCATCGCTGATGGCATAGAGCAGCTCATTTTCCGTCCAGCCGGCACCGGCCTTCTGCAGATTGGCCAGATGATTTTTGGCTGTATCGCTTTTAGCCAGATAGTCGTCAGCACTCGTATAATCGCCGTAGCGGTCTTTCAGGGTCTGATAATTGACGTCATTTTCAGCTGCTTCTTCCTTGTTTGCATAAGCAGTCTTCAAATTTAGGTACTGCGCAAATTCAGACTGGACACCGTCCTTGTATGCGGCCACGTCTTCTGCCTGTTTCTGCTTGTACTGGCCATCGCCATCAATCAGGCCCAGGTCTTTCCAGCCCTGAACAAGGGTTGCCGTATTGCCGCGGTCGATGGTCTCGCCGCTGGGCAGGGCATCGATGAGGCTGCCTGCAGTGGTCAGCGTCACATTGCCGCCCGTCGATTTGATGGTACCGACGCGCATATCGCTGTCTTCTGCCAGATGGATATTGCCTTTGGCCGTGACGTTGACACTGCTGGAAAGCGGGTTCAGCACGTCGACAGCGTGATCCGGTGTTTCCACCTTCAAAGCCGTCGCGGCCGTACCAACGCCTCCCTGCCGGCTGACGATGTCGATGCGATTGCCTTTGACAGCCTCAGCCGTGCTCTGGGTCAGATTGCCCAAAACAGTCAGGCTGACATCGCCATTCGTGTTCTTCGCTTGTACCAGATTGACATGGCCCGCTTTGCCATAGGCACCGTCAACGGTGATGTTCATATTGCCTCTGCCGGTATTGGCCGCGTCGAGCTTCAACGTATCGCCAAGGGACTCGATGGCAATATTCGTCAGGCCCTTTTTGGCACTGAGCCTTACATTATCGCCTTTGAGCAGGCCGCCATTCTGATTGATGGCACCTTCCTGCGATGTGATGGCGATGGTCGAGCCCGCCCCGCTCTGGCTGGACTGGATTTTACCGGTCAGGGCGACATCGGCCTTACTCGTCACATTGATGGCCGAATTGCCATTCTGATTGCCGAGGAAACCAATATCGATGCCATGGTCCGCTTTGACACTGCCCACATACTGCTGGGCCGTACCCGTGTTGGTATCCCATTCGGTGCGTTCCCAATGGAACCAGCCCAGGAAGCCTGTCTTCCAGCGCTTGGTGACCACTGGCTGCGTCCGGGAATTATTCAGGACCACATTGTCGTAGACAAAGACATACTGCTTGTCCTTGTTCGTAAGGCTGCTCGTATCGATATAGACGCCGTTATCATTGGTAAAAGTCTTATGACCCATATCCTGCGGCGTAATTTCCTGTTCATACTTCGTCAGTTCCGTTTCATTCAGCGTCGTGACAGCTCCCCAGAGGCCAGCTTTATGGTCATGCTCATAATGTTTCTTCGTCGTGACTTTCTGGCCGCTGGTCCAGTTGTAGCGCAGGTCTTTCTGTGGATTGTACACGGAAGAAGCACCGCTGGTGCTGAGGACTTTCCAGTCGCCGGCAGCTTTGTCCCAGTTTGTCAGGTCCTTGACCACTGTACGGCTGCGGGTGTATTCCGTGAGCCGGTTGTTGGAAGAGTCGGCAATGCTGATCAGGCCAACATTCTTGTTGCTGATAAGTTTGCCCACCTGCAGAGCCGTGTTCGTATTGTTAGTCACGCTGATGTCATAGGCACCGTCGAGGGCCACAATTTTGCCATTGCCCGTGCTGGAAATGCGGCCGCTCAGATAAATCTTGCCGCCGTGGGCATCGATATCGGGGATGACCAGTTTCTGCGTCGACGGATTGTAGTAGACATCAGGCTGGTATTTGTAGGTACCGTCCGCCTGCAGGACTTTGCCGCCTTCCTGTACAAGATAATACGTTCCTGTGGTGATGACCGCATCGGACAGATTCTGTTTGCCCATGCGCGCCCAGCTGCGGTCCAGTTTCTGGACTTTCGGCATTACTGCATCGGAAACGGTGACTTCGTATTTGCCGTAGCCGCTCTGGATCAGGCCATTGACATTGATGTCCGACGCATTGATGTAGATGTTGTCACCGGCAATGCGCGAACCGCTGCCATTGAGCACAGTATCCTGCGTCCGGTCTTCCTGATGGACTTCCTGATGGACACGGGAGGTGTGTTCATAACCATAGGTTTCGTTGAATGCATTTACATCGCTGTTGAACTGTTTTTTGTACAGCTCTTCCGGGTTGCCGCCGATGTTGACGATGCCCTGGGTAAAGCCCTGGCTGATGCTCTTGCCGGCGGTCAGGTGGATTTCCTTGCCGTTGACTTCCGCCGTGCGGCTGCCTGCACCCTGCAGGAGGATGTTGTAGTTCTTGTCTTCTACCGTAACGACGCCATTTTCCGCCTCCACATTGCCATTGATTTCAATATCGGCCTTCGGGACGAGTTCGGCATCGACCTTTCTGCCAGTCTTATTTTCGTACGCATCGACTTCATCGATTTTTGCCTTGATGGCAGCCGTGCCGTAGTCGCTCTTGATGGTGACCGTGCCGCCGGTACTGGTGGCAGCGTCGGTGCTGACCGTCAGATTGACGGCAGCCGCCTCATCCTGATTGGCACTCTTGATGATCGCAACGGCATCTTTGGCCAGAGATTGGCCATTGTAGTGGATTTCACCGCCCGGATTGACGGCTCGCACATCTCCCACTTTCAGATAAAGATTGGTATGGTTTTCCACAGTGGCTTCCGGACTGCCCTGGGCTTTCAAGGTACCTGCGCCTTTCAGGCTGCCTGCTTCCACCGTGATATTGCCGCCCGAAGCGACGATATCCGGCAGCGTGATGGTATCCACCGTAAGGCCGCTGACAGGCACCAGATATTCCCTGCCATCTTCTCCGATTGCCTTGGACAGAAGGCCCAGGTCGTTGAGTTCGTTGTAGATGCGCGTCTGCTCATCCTGATAGCCTTTCAGCGCCGTCAGGTCCTTGCTGTCACTGTACTGGCTGATCAATTTGGCCAGTTCATAGTAGCGTGTCATCAGGGCATTGGCGTAATCGATGCGTGCATAGGTGATGTTTGCCGTATCGATGCCGCTCGAAGCGTCGATTGTCGGATGCTGGACAGCATTTTCCTGCCCTTTGACGGCTTTGACAGCAGCCAGTTCATCTTGGTCGAGAACGACAATCTGGCCCGACCCGCCGATGACGACTTTTTGCTTGTTCTGCGCGCCGGCCGTCACCTTGCCGTCAATCTGTACATAGTTATCCGTCGTATCGTTGATGTTGTCGGACTTCTTGCCTACCGACGTGCTGGTGAAGTTTTCATTGGCATCGCTGTGATACCAGGTATACTTCACGGACTGTTCACGCAGGTATTTACCGGCTTCATCTGCATACGCATGGACATGGCGTACACTGGAGACGTCTGCGTCCTTGCCGACGACGACCTGATTGGACTGGGTCAGCGTATCCTTGAATTTCGGGACAGCAACGGAAAGAGCCGTCTTGTTGTAGGCTTCCGAATCGACCTGGAGATCCAGGTTGTCCATAGCTCCATTCGCGTCTTTGCCCGCATAGAGATTGACGTCATTGAGGCTGTAGACGCTGCCCTGGACATCGACTTTGTTCGTCCGCTGCAGGGTGTTCTTCACATTCGACGAAGCACCGCCGACGGCGCCGCCCTGGGTATCGGCCACACCTTTGGCCGTTACATTCCAGTCGTCCGAAGCCGCGAGGGTGATATCGCTGTCCGCCGTATCCGTGCGCAGCGAGGTCGTCTTATCGGTGCGGATGGTATTCTTGCTGGTCAGGTGATTGTCTACATCCACCCAGGTTGCCGCACCGGCGCCAGCCGCCTTGATATAGCCGGCCGCGTTGATCTTGCCGCCCGATTCAGCTGCCAGGATCTGGCTGCCGCTGCTCGTAAGGGACGCATTGCCGGCATCCACATTGGCCGTGCGGTTCACCGTATTATTGAGCTTAGTGCCCTGTACCGCTACACCACCATAACCGCTGCCTTCTACGGCATACGTCTTGTTCTGACCGAGATTTGCCTTGCTGTCCGCCTTGGCCGTGAACATGCCGCCGCTGGTAATCCGGCTGTCCGTCAATACGACATCAGCAGCACCGCTGGCCGTATTATCGGCCTTAGTGGCACTGGTACCGACGACAGCTGCCTTGGTGGCATCGGCGTTCAGGTCCATATGATCCGTCTGGGCCGACTGGATGGCTACGTCACCGTTCACATCCCAGCTGCCATTGAGGGTAACCTTGCTGCCCGTATACGTCTTGTTGTCTACAGCACCGGCCAGGTCGCCGCTGATCATGCCGCCGCCGCTGCCGTCGGCTGTCGTCAGATTGTGCGTCGTGCCGCTGGCATTGGCGGACAGCGATTTCAGCTGCGTCTTATTGCCCTGCAGCGTAATCGTCGCAGTATTGGCATCTTTTTCCGTGCCGCTTCCCGTATAGGCCAGATTCGTGCCGCTGGCGAAAAGGCCGCCGACGGTAATGCCGCGGGCATCAGCCGCAGTCTGCGTCGTATTGGCCGAGGTTACGCTGAGAGCCGTTCCCTGATTTTTCTTGAAGGAAGCCTTGCCCAGTGTCACCTCTGTATCGATGTCCGTATTGGCTGTTGCCGTATTGACGACGGCCGTACCGCGGCCGGCCGCTGCAAAGCCCTTGACCTTGGCTTCACTGTTGTTTTCTCCATTCTGGCTTTCGGCGCTGGCTGTGATTTCTGCCTTGTCAACATCGAGAGTCGTGCCGTCAGCTATCTGGACGCCGGCTTCGCCTTTGGCAGAGGCCGTTGCCACAGACGCACTGGCACTGCCGAGAAGGGCAACAGAGAGACTGCCCGTTTCCGCCGTGACAGCCGGACGGGTCGTGGCCTGCAGGCTTGCCGTCTGACCACGGAAGACGCTGTTTTTCTTGCTGTCGCTCTGCGCGACGAGAATCTTAGATGCACCCTCGTCACTTGCCAGGGCAACGACGCCGTTGGCACCGACCAGGCCAAAGGCACCGCCGTACGTTTTGGCCGTGACCACATTGGCCTTATCGGCCTGCAGGCTGGCCGTTCCCTGGGCCGTATGCAGCGCACTTCCCTTGATTGCAAGATTTACATCACTGGTATTGTCTGCCTTGGAGACAAGGGCTCCGGCCGTCACGAGACCTGCCGTCGCGCCGTAGACCGACGACGCCGTCTGGGACTTGTCCTCTGCCTTCATTGTGATACCTTCCTTGTCGGAAGTCAGCGTGGAATCCACAGCTTCGATTTTAGTCTCACCGCTGGAGCTGCTCTGGGCATAGGCCGCGCTGACAGCAGCCACACCGGCGATATTCGCCTGATACGCATCGATGCCCGTCTCGCCACTCTGCGCAGCTGCCACAGAAAGGGCCTTGCCCGCCTGCAGTTTACTGCCACGGATGCTGACGCCGGCATCTTTCTTCGCATCGAGGACAGCAACCGTCGCACTGAGCCCCAGCGAACCCGAAACGCTGGCCGAAGCCGCCGTAATCTTGGCATCGGTCTTGCGATCAGCTCGGAGGGCCATCGTATCTGTCGTGGTGATATCAGAGTTCGTCACTGCCACCTGGGTCCCCTTGGCGTCGCTCTTGCCGGAAGAAGCGGTCACGCCAGAGGCATCGGTGGCCGCGACGCCCGTATCCGCATTGTGGAGGGTGTCCTTGACCACCTTGCTGCTCTCATCCCCGTCATCGGTGGTAGCCGTCTTCTGGGAATCCAGGGCCGTATTGGACCTCTTCAACGCAGCGGTCGTATCAAAAGAAGCCCCGTTATTATCGCTGCTGCCGTAGGTATCCGCCAGTTCGGTGCCGATGGAGGTCACCATTACGTTGGCATTGATGCCGAGGCCGCCCGCCGTAGCTCCCACCAGGTTCTGATCCACATCCATCTCTTCCCGGGAGGTGATGGCCGCTTTTTGGGCCGTGACAGTACTCATGTCCACTTTGGCCAGGGTGGACGTGCCGATGGTGTTGACGCCCACCCCCGTAGCAATGGCGGCACCGCCTGCGCCGTGAATGGCCGCATTGAACGTCGTGTTCACCTTGTTATGGGCATCCACGGTGAAGTCCTGATCGGCCGTCACGGTGCTATCATCCACCACCGCCGAAGTCTGGCTATTCAGGTTGTTGACGGAGATCGTCGAAGCCGCCGCACCCATGGAACCAGCCACACCGGCCACCACCGTGGTCACACCGGTGCTGCTGTCCGCCGCCACGTTCACGGAACCGGAATCGCTCCGGCTGCTGTCTTTCTTCGCCGTAACCTCGCTGCCCACTAGTTCTGCCTTCGTGGCGAAGTCATCGTTGACCACGCCCACACCAGCTCCCACGGCGCCGGAAACCATAGCCGCCGACATTGCTGCCGAAGCGCTGACCAGAGTGGTCTCATGGTCGTGTTTGGCCGAGATGTCCAGGCCCTTGTTGTTGCTGATGATGTTCTTCATGGTGGCGGTCACGGAGCCGTCCAGTTTGGTGGCGGCTGCTGTTGCCGCTACTGCGCCTGACCCGTAGATCCCGCCGGCACCGGCCACGCCGTCCACATTGGTGACGACTGTGGACTTCTGGTCTGCCGTTACGGCCAAGTTCCGGCCTTTGACCGTCTTTTTCGCCGCATCCGTGCCGCTCAGTTCCGCAGCCGTCTCCCGGTCAAGGAGCAGGGTATCCGATGCCGCGCTCACACCGGCCCCGCCATCGGCGCCGATGCCCACAGACAGGGAGCCCACATGGCTTTCGCTCTTAGTCACATCATGGGCTTTCACGGCCACATCACCGGCCATGCTGTTATCCAGCTCGGCATTGATGTCCGTGCCGGTCACCGCCGCCCGGGTGGCCCCGCCGATGTTGTTCACCGTCACCGTGCCGGCGGCACCCACGGCCACCGTGTCAGAACCGGCCAGGCCGGCTGTCAAGGCCACGCTCTTCAGGTTATGCTGACCGGACGCGGTCACAGCCACGCCCTTCTGCGCATCGCCCACCGTCTCGGTCTCCTTGCCCCGGGCCTCCAGGGAACTTTCTTCCACAGTGCTTTCCACATTGCCCGTGATGGCATTGTAGCTGACGCCCATGCCGAGCCCGGCATTGCCGGCCGCACCGCTCACCGTTCCGGCAAAGTTGGTCAGATTTTCCTTCCCGCTGGCCAGTACGCCGATGTTGCCGCTGCTGGTCAGGGTGCTGCCCGTCACAGCAGCCTTCACGTTGTTGCCAATCTGGTTCACGGCGATGTTCCCCGCAAGAGCTACCTTGCCGGCCAAAGCTGCGCCTACACCAATGGACGTAATGGTGGAATTCCCGTCTGCCTGCACGGTGGTATGCTTGTCTTTGACCGTGCTGCCGCTCATGGTGGCCGCAGTATCCTGATTGATGCGGTTGACGGCTACGCCGGCGCCGCCGGCAAAGTCACTGCCGCCGGCACCCACAGCAGCCAGGCTGTTGATGGTGCTCTTGCTGTCCGACTTGACCGTCACATCGGCTCCTTTGTCCGCAGCCTGGTCGACGGTGCTGTCCTTCATTTCCGCCGTCACAGCCTTGTTGACAAGAGCCGTGGCAGCTGCGCCCTGGACGGCCACTTTGCCGGCACCGCCGACGCCTACAGCAGCCGTGGTCAGGGTGGAACCGTCCACCGCCTCAACGGACGTGGACCCGTTTTTCACATGGGTCAGGGTGGTCTTGTTCAGGGCCGCCCGGGTCTTCTGGCTGGCTTTTGCCGTGCTGGTGGAAGCGCCGCCCACATCGTTGTAGGCTACGGCGCCGCCCAGGGCCACTTTGCCGCTGGCACTGACATTGCCTGCAGCGGCCACCCGCACATCGTCGCTTTCCGCTTTCACTTTCACAGCTTTGGCATTGGCCACTGCAGTATCTTTTACCGTATTGGTCCCGTCTTCAGGGCGCACTTCCCCTACTACGGCTTCCGTGTCACTGCCGCCATGGTTCACCACCACGGTACCGTTCACGGCTGCATTCTGGCTGGCGGCCACAGCAGCCCCGATGCCGTAGATCTTGCCCGTATTCTTGCCTTCCACGTCCACGCTCACACCGGTGGACGGCGTTTTCGCTGTCACGCTGCCTCCGGCCAGGTAGGCACCGATGTGGTTGTCCAGGCCATTGTAGGCCAGGGCGGCCCCAACGCCTGCTGTCTTGCCGTAGGCCACGGAACCGGCCACGTTCACAGCCTGTGAATTGCTGGCCGCTTTGACCGCCAGGGAGTCTGCCGTGATGGCCGAATCACTGGCCTTGGCAAGGACCGTGTTGTCCATATCCTGCCAGGTCACGCTGCCCATGCCGCCGAAGTCCTTGGAACCGGCGGCCACACCGGCCGACACGTTGACGGCCAGGGAATCCGCATCCGCCTCGGCCGAGACGGAATCGCCTACAAGGGTGGCGTCGGCGATGGCTGCCGTGAAATCATTGTCGACATTGGCCACGTTGACCGCCGCTCCGGCCGCATTGCCGCTGGAGCCGGCCACGACAAAGGCGGCGCCCACGCTCAGGCTGCCCTTGTTGGCGTCATAGTCCACTGTTTCACCGGCCGTATCCAGGCCGTTGCTGCTGTCGGAGGTCTTGTAATAGGAAGAACCGTCCGTATCCACGCCGGCATCTTCGGCAAACTGCTGATGCTCCTTGTAGTTCCCCAAAAGGTCCTGATACGGCTTGGCTTCTGCCGAACCGCTGGTGGTATCGTGCGCGCGGACCGCGATGGAATCCGCCGTCACCTTGGCACGGCCATCGATGCCGGCCTGCACCGTATTGTGCAGCCCGTTGTAGACCATGGCCCCGGTAAAGGCGTTGTTCGTCCCACTGCCGCCCACGGCGACGCCTGTGGAGATGGCCGCCGTGATCTGCTTGGTGGCCAGGAGGCTCTCGGCATCAGCCTTTTCGATATTCGTATACATCCCGCCGCTGATGCGGGCATCCAGGTCGTTCTTGATATCCGCCACGGTGATGCTGCCGCCCACGGCTGTACCGCCGCCGGTGGCCACATTGGCATTGACGCCGCCCGTGACCTGGAGGTCGCTCTCATAGGCCGTCAGCTTGACAGCGGCCTTCTCGTTAGCCGAAACGCCGGAAACGGTATTCTTCTCGGCGAGAGCCTTCACATCCTTGTCGATGAGGTTGACGGAAACAGATGCGCCGCCCGCGAAGTTGTTGCCGGGCTGGCTGTTCTTGGTCAGGGACAGACCGGTCCCCACTGCCACGGAAGTGCCGCCGGAAAGGGCCGTGACGTCCATGCTCTTGAGGCCCTCGACCGTGCTGTTCTTTACGGCAGATTCGATGGTGTTTTCAATCTTGTTGACGCCCACGGCCCCGCTGAAGGCCGCACTCGTCCCGCTGCTCTGACCCTTGCGCGCCGAGATGGCCGCACCGCCGCTGAAGGCACCGACAAAAGCAGTATCCCGGGCACCTGCCTGCAGGACGCCGTCATTGTTCAGATTGACATGTGCCCCGTCGATGACGGCCTTCGTCGTATCGCTGACGAGGTTCAGCGACACACTGCCTGCCCCGGCAAAGGCAAAGGACGGAGCCGTCTCGGATTTTGTTGGCACAGCACTCTGCGTCCCGCCCTGGGATGCTCCGGCCCCATTGACGGTGCTGATGACATTCTGTACCTTTTTCGAGACGTCATTGATCTTCCCGTTGACGGTATCCGTGAGGCCCGCCAGCTTGCCAAAGCCGTCGCCGAGCTTGTCAAGAGGCCCTTTGTCAGCTTCTGGTTTTTCGGGGTCCTTGCCGCTGGTCGTCACGCCACCGGCCACACTGATGGTGTTGATAAGGCCGGTGGTCTCCGCGCTCACGCCCAGCTTGGAAGCCTGGATGCTGCCGCTTTTTTCATCATCATCGGCTGCATCGATGTTCTCCACTGCCGCCCGGTTGACCACATCCACCTTGTTGATGGCCGCCGCGATGCCGGCAGCAGCCGCACCACTTCCTGCCGAGAGCGACAGGATGGCATTGTTCACATTCGTATCGTTATAGCCAGTAATGGCAATGCTGCCCTTCTTGTCCGCATCTTTAACGGCCTTCAGGACAGCGTCTTTGTCCACGAGGGTCTGATTCTTGCTGTCCGAATCGGTCATGGCCAGCATGCCGCTGATGGCGCTGCCCTCCGCCTTGCCCGCCGAGAGCATGACGCCCGTATGGAAGATGTCCGAGCTGCTCGCAAGCTCCATGTCACCGGCCGTCAGGGCTGCGCCCTTATCGACCTTGACAAGTGTATCCGTATCGAAATTCTGATAATTCACGCTGCCGCCGATGCCGACGCCGCCGGCTGCTTCCGCATCATTCTTCCAGACTTTATTCTTGCCGGTGATGTTGACATCCTTGACGGCTTCTTCGGCCTTCAGGTTCAGCGCATTCCCCGCCGTCAACGACGCATGCTTGCCGACCGTCACATGGCTGCCGTAGTCGAAGTCGGTCGCCGTGACCGCCGCGGCCAGGGATGCCTTGGTGTCACTGCCGCCTCTCGAGACAGCAGCTGCCGAGACATTGGCATACTGATTCGGCTCCGTGAAAGCCACGGCATTCGTGACGACGGCCAGAGCATTCGTGACCACTTCACCAAAAGGCGAGGTCACATCCTGCAGCTGCCCCACAGACTGCTGGATTTTCGTGACAGCATTGAGGATTTCCCATCCTGTCCCCGCGACGTTGCTGATCTTGTTCAGCGTGCCCTCTGCCGTCAGGTTCTTGACATTGGATGTATCCTGCAGATAGTCCGCCGTAAAGGCTGCAGCCATTCTCGTCATGGATGTCTTCAGCTTCTCCAGCTGCTCCAGGATTTCCTTGGCCTGTTCTTGCTTGGCTTCCGGCATGTTCTCAATGGCAGCAATCGCCGTATCGAGCTTCTCGATGCTGCGGTCGAGCTCGCGCTTCATGCGCTCCGGGCGGTGGTATTCCATGGTATTGCTGCTCTGGAGGTTCAAGTTGCCGTCGGCCTTCAGCGTGGCGTGCTGAGCAGCCGTTCCGTCTGCCACCGTGACATCGGCCTGATTGTCCATGCCGGCGTAGACGACGCCTGTTGCGATGGTCACGGTATCCGAGCTATTGTCGCTGTTCTTGAACGAGCTCGTAGCTCCCGAAGCCGCCATCATCGTGTCGTAGACCTTCGATTCCGCCTTGGCCGTCAATTCCTGCCCGGCCTGGACGGAAGCCTTGCTGCCGATATTCACTTTGGCCGTGTTGGTTTCATCCGCCACCGTCACGGCAGCACCGGCCGAGAGCGTCTGACCAAGCGTTGTGCTCAAGGGAACGTCGGTATTTCCGCCGTCCTTCTGAAGCTTGCTCAAGATGCCGGAGACGACCTTGTTCTCCTTGACTTTATTGCTGATGCCCGTGAGGTCTGCCGCCTTCATGGCTTCCGCTTGCAGTTTCCCCATACCCAAGTTGTTGTTGCTCACATGGGTGTTCTCATCCGTAGTATTTGTCGCCTGGATCGTGACATCGTTTTTTGCGTTGACCGTCCCCTGCACATCTACGGCACTCGTGCTCGCGTGGACCACTACATCCACGGCAGCCGTGCCCACTGTCTCATCGGCAGCTTTGGCCGTGGCCGAGGTGTTGAGCTGATGGACCGTGTCCGCCGTGACAGAAGTCGAGCCCTGCTCCGCCTCTGCCGTCCCGTTGATGGCAACCTTGGCATCATTCTTGTGGTCCGTAATGGCCACAGCAGCTGCCAGAGAAGACGAACCTGCCCCAAGTACCCCGCTCTTGACCGTCGTGCTGGCGGAATGATCCACAGCTGACTGGGCATCTGCCTTGATCTGGAGGGCTTTATCCTTGACATTGCCCTTGTCATCCACGGTATCGGCCCCAGTGGCCTTGACTTTGCCGTCAATCTGCACCGTCGCCTCATTCGTGGCCTTGGCATAGCCCATCCCCACAGCCGGAATGGCGCTGGGGACCTTGCTGACCAGCTTGCGCCCCGCAGCCGTCACGCCGGCAGTGCCATCGAGATTGGCCTCGGCCGAAGCAGCCACCTGGCTGCCTTCCACCTGGGCCTCTTTTTCCACCGTCACACTGGCCTTGTTGTCGAGGATCATGACATTGGCACCGACAGGCACCACATAGCTGAGAGTATCCCCCAGATTATCCGTAACGGAATTGCCACTGTCCACATAGGTGTTGTCAGCCTTTGCTGTCAGTTCTACCTGGCCCGCTGCCTTGACATCCCCCTGGACTTTGACGTCAGCCACGGTCTGGGCAAAGGCGCTGGCACCAGAGGCTGAGTCCTTATTGCCGTTGGTGGCTTCTGCCTTGAGCACAACATCTCCAGTCGCCGTGCTCGTCTTGATGGTGCCGTAGTTCTCCACGCTGGCCGTGATGGTCTTGGGCACATTGATTTCCGGGGGCTCCGTGGTCCCGAGAAGGCCTGCCAGTTTGCCAAGGTCATTGAACGCCTTGTCATAGGCATTGGCGTATGCCGCCTTGGCTGCCAGCACGATGTCGCCATTGCCCGTTTGCGTGGCCTGCAGATTGCCAAGACCGGCTGCCGTTTTCTGGTCATCGGTCAGATTGACCAGCGAGGCAAAATCCGTCACGCCCGTCTCGATGGCCGCTGCCTTCTCGACGCCGCCCGCTGCTGTGCCGTCAATCGCTTGCCCTGTCAGATTCCTGCCCACGGCAATCTGCGCAGCGTAGAGCTTCACATCGTCTGCCGCGTTGATCTTGCCCAGCACGCTGATGGTGCCGCTGGGATTGAGCGGGATGAGCGGACTGCCATTCTTGATGGCATTGAGATGATCCTCAGTGGCCGCTCCTTTATCAAAAACGCCTTTCAGCGATCCATAATTCGATTCGCCGGGCAGGGATGTCGTAGCCGGTGCCATGACATAGAGGGCCCCCGTATTGATGACGCCGCTCTTGCCGACGGCCATGCCCTCGGGGCTCAGGAAGAAGAGATTGCCGCCGATCGTGCCGTTCCTGATGGCATTGACCGTGCCGTTGATGTCGATGCGCGTGTTGACGAAGTTCAGGAGATTCCCGGCATTGATTGTCTCGCCTTGCTTGTGGAAGTACAGATTGGCGATATGATTGGCATCCAGCTGGAATTTCGCGAATTCATTGATGGCAATATCGCCGTGGCGTTTCTGGGCATAGATGTTGTAGACGCCACTCTCCGCAGATACCGGCTGGTTATTGACGTCTTTGATCTCCGAAGCATCCACCGCCGTGGGGCTCATCACGAGTCCTGCTGCCATCAGGGCCGAGAGGACCTTATCGGTCAGCCGATTCGCTTCGGTGCGGGTCATGCGGGCCGCATCCTTGGTGCTTGCACGCTCATTCTTTCGATTCGTATAACGTGTATAACTCATGATGATTGCCTCCTTCTTGATGGTCTAGCAGTCAGAACTGGCTGTTGAACGAGAAGTGGACGCGGGCTCTGCTCTGCTCCACTTCATTGACCGTGCGGATCAGCGGGAAGCCGAGGCCGACGTTGAGGTAGGCGTGGGCGCCGAGGCTGCCCTTGAGGCCGAAGCCTGTGCCGGCGAGGCTGCGGTCGTCGAAGGCGCTGCTGCCCCAGACGCGGCCGCCGTCGAGGAAGAGATAGGCCTCGAGTCCTTTGGTGACGGGCACGCTGTATTCAAGGCCCATCGAGAGGCCGCCGTCACCGCCGAGCAGGCTCTCGGTGTAGCCGCGCACGCTGTACATGCCGCCGATGTAGAACATCTCGGCGGATGGCAGATACTGCGTGCTCGAGAGCTGGCCGTCGACGCGCATGGTCCACGACTGGCCGTGCGCAAAGTGCTTGCCAAAGAGCCCATTCATGTTGTATTTGCCGAAATTGCGGTCGCCCTGCATCGTCTGTGCCTTGCCGATGGCGTAGGCGTGCTTCTGGTACCAGATGGTCGAGCGGCCGTAGTCGAGCTGGTCGTAGAACGCCTGCAGCGTCTGCACCGTGTCGTCGACCCAGGGCATGCCGAGGAAGTCCGTGCGCGAGTGCTGGTAGCCGTAGTCGAGGCCAATCTCGGAGCGCACCGTCTCGCTCGTGACGACGGGATTCGTCACGAAAAGGTCGTAGGCATACGAATGGCCGCGGACTTCGAGCGGCTCGAGCGCTCCATCCGTGATGTGGACGCTGTTCGTCGTGTAGTTGACCCCGATCTTGCTGCCCATGCGGTCGAGCGGCGCCGTGTAGCCCGCGGCAAACGACTTTGTACCCTGCGAAGCCATTGTGCTCAGGAACAGCACATCGCGGTTGCCCGTCAGGCTGCGGTCCTGCCAGAAGAAGCCGCCGCGGTAGAGGCCGCTCGACTTATTGCCGGCATTGTCGGCAACGATGCCGAACTGGTACAACTGCGGCTCGCGGACGGCGATGACGTAGTCCGTCGTGCCGACCTCGGCGCCCGCCTTCATCACGATGTGCAGCTGAGCGTCGTTCGTCGCGTTGAAGCGCAGCAGCTCTTCGTTGAGGTCATGGATGTTCGCGACTTCGCCCTTCTTCAGCGAGAGTCGGTGGCGGACGTAATCCTCGCGCGTCGTGCGGTTGTCCGTCAGACTGACCTGCCCCGTCCGCCCCTCGATGAGCTCAATCTTGACGACGCCGTCGTGGATCGTCTGCGGCCCGAGGAAGGCCCGGCAGGTCATATAGCCTCTTTTCTGATAAAGCGCATTTATCTGATTTATCAAGGTATAGAGGTCCGCTAGCTTGACCTCATGGCCGACGTACGGCGCGGCGAGCTGCTGCAGCTCGTCATCCGTCAGCACGGACGAGGCGCTCCACTCGATCTTCTTGAGCGGAAACGAAATATTGCCGCCCTGCTGCGCTTCCGGCACATCGGCGCCCTCGACGCCTGCTGTATTGTTCTCCTTGGCTAGGCGCTCGCGCGCCTGCTGTTCTTCGAGATACTGGCGCGTGCGGCTCAGCTGTGCGCCCGAATCGTTGTAGCCCGCCGGGCGGGCGGCCGGCGGCTCCGTGCCATCCGGCGCCGCCTCGGCCGCCATCGGCAGGGCCAGCAGCACGGCGAGCACCAGTGCGCATCTGCCGCGTGCGCGCATCGCCGCATCTTTATGGGAAAGATGTATCATCAGAGGTTCCCCCTTCTATCCTGCATCGTCGTGTCCATTGGTATTCCTTCTGGTATTCGTTTATTTTTTCTTCCGTTCTTTGTCATGCGGAGCCCTCTCCGCCTGCCCCGCCTCGCATTTCTTTGCCACGCGGTCCAGGACTTTCAGGACATCATGGCTGGTATCGCCCTCACTGTCGAGCAGGGGGCCTGTCGTGCAGAGTGTGCGGATGAGCTTGGCGAAGAGCATCTCCCGACAGTCGACGTTGAACTTGTTGAAGATCATGCGCACGTGGTACTGCACGGTGCGGTAGGTGATGCCGATTGCGGCGGAGATCTCCTGATACGTCTTGCCGTGCATCATGAGCACGAGCACCTTGCGCTGCTGGGAGCTCAGGTGCGGGATTTCCTTGAGCTCGAGCTCGGAGAGCAGATTGAGGAAGTAGGTGTAGGTCTGCCGCCCGAATTCTTCGGGCCAGCGCTCATCGCCCTTCATCGCATGCCAGGGGTTCGAGGTATGGACCTGGCAGATCTTGAATTTGCCGCGCTCCCAGCGGATCGTGACGGTCGAGCGCTGGCGCTCCTGCATGACGTTCTTCTTCTCCTCGAGCTGGACAGTCAGCAGGTATTCGCAGAGCACGACACAGGCGCGGCTGCCGATGGGCTGCGCATCGTAGCGTTCCTCGGAGATGGCGATGAGCGGCACGGCTCCTGACTGGCGCTGCTCCGCAAAGTAATGAAGCGCCTCGTCATAGCTGCGCAGGTATTCCTCCGGGCCCGCGCCGATCCAGCTGAAGTTCTTCTCGTCCATCTGTTCCATGATTTTCCAGATGCTCTTGCGCTTCTGGTAGAAATCCCAGACGAAATCATGCGCGATCTCTTTTGCTTTGTCTAAGAATGCATTTTGTTCGACCATTGTCATCACCTCTTCTTCTACTAGCTCTATTCTACCAAAAATAAAACGGGATAACCCTGTCATATCCGACAGGGTTATCCCGAAATTGCACAAAAAATACCATAAACGTACAGGAACGTGCACGAAATGGCAAAAAAATCAGCGAGTCATCTCATGGCCGTCCTCTCTGCCCCGCTCTGCACCGGACAGCTGTTCTTGCTGCTCATCAGGCGCAGTCTGGACATCCTGTGTATCCTCTGCATCCCTTACATCCTTTACATCCTTTGCATCATCTGCATTGTCAGCGGAATCGCCAGCCTCAATCATCTCTGCTTCCTCTGTTTCCGCTGCACTTTCGGCAGAGGCCGTCTGTTCACGAATCTCCTCCGCCTTCGGCGCCGCGTTCTCGTCCGGCATCACCATGGCATACGGCGCCCACTGCTCCGGCGGCTGGCTCATGATCATCTTGGCCAGCTGGAAGCCGTTGACGCGCGCGAGTTTCCCGTATGTGAAGCGCGGATCATCCGTGACCTCGCGGCCGAACCAGTACGGGATCTCAAAGGCTCGCGCTTCTTCTTCGTTGTCGAACTCCACTTCGACGTAATCAAAGCCCCTGAGATGGCCGCTGTGCCGGTTGTACTCTGCAACGTGGCCATCCGCAAGCGGCAAGTAGTAGCGGCGTTTCTCGATGAAGAAGGTGTTCTTCTCCAGGCATTCGACGAGATGTGAGAACTCGCGCGAGCTGATTGCAGTCTCCCACTCCTCGCGGACAAGCCCTGCGCCGCGCTTCACTGTCAGGTAGAACTTCTCCTCCCCCTGCATCGGCCGGACCGCGCGGATGCGGATCTCCGGCAGCAGCGAGACATAGCCCTGCAGGATGGAGTCGTATCCACTCGGCAGGGATGGAATGATATCAACGAGAAACTGACGTTCTATCTCCATATGACACCATCCTTCTTCCCTATCACGTTCCTTATCACATTCATGCTATAATCCCCTTCAGCATATCATACTTTCAATATGATTTATCTTAGTATAACTTGTATTCTAACACATCATGCCCTCGATTTCACTAAAAAAGAAACGGTTCTCCTGCTTTGCACAGAAGAACCGGGTAGACAAGAGTGTGCGCTTTATTTCCTGTATTCTTCTGCCAGCTTCTTGAAAAGCGGAAGCGAACGTTCAATCGTCTCCGTCTTGATGCAGTAAGCCGCGCGGAAGTAGCCCGGGCAGCCGAAATCCGTGCCCGGCACGAGCAACAGGTCGTACTTCTTGGCGCGCTCGCAGAACGCGTAGTCATCGTCCTCGAGCGCCTTCGGGAAGAGGTAGAACGCGCCCTGCGGCTTGACGCAGGTGAAGCCCGCCTCGATGAGGCCGTCGTAGAGCAGCTGGCCGTTCTTGCGGTACGTCGAGATGTCGGACGGCTTGCCGGCGCAGCGTGCGACGACGAGCTGCCAGAGCGACGGCGCGTTGACGTGCGTGAGCACGCGCGCAGCACCGGCGATGGCGCCGTAGACCTCGGCTGCGCCCTCGAGCTCGTCCGGCACGACGATGTAGCCAATGCGTTCGCCCGGCAGCGAGAAGGACTTGCTGTAGGAGTAGCAGACGAGCGTGTCGCGGTAATAGCACGGGATGTACGGCACCGTGTTGCCCTCGTAGGCGATCTCGCGGTACGGCTCATCGGAGATGATGTAGATCGGGTGGCCGTACTCCGCCTCCTTGCGGCGGAGAATGGCAGCGAGCTCCTCGATCGTCTCTTCCGAGTAGATGGCACCGCTCGGGTTGTTCGGCGAATTGACGATGACGGCCTTCGTGTGCGGCGTCAGGCGCGCCTCAAAGGCCGCAAAGTCAATCTGGAAGTCCTCGACGCGCGCCGGCACGACGACGAGCTTGCCGCCGACCGACTCGACGAAGCAGCGGTACTCGGGGAAGAACGGCGCAAACGCAATGAACTCATCGCCTTCCTCGCAGAGCGCCTTGAAGCAGATCGTGATGGCAGCGGCAGCGCCGGCCGTCATGAAGAGGTTCTTGCCCGCAAAATGCGTGCCGAAGCGGTCGTTGATGCTCTTGGCCAGCGCCTCGCGAACCTGCGGATTGCCCGGCGCGATCGTGTAGCCGTGGACAGCCTCCGGCGGCATCGTCTGCAGGATGTCGATGGCCGCCTGCTTGACGAACTCCGGCGTCGGCACATTCGGATTGCCGAGGCTGAAATCATAGATATTCTCCTCACCGACCTCCGCCGCGCGCTTGCGGCCAAACTCAAAGATCGTGCGGATCGTCGACTTCTTTGTACCGAGTTCATACATCTTCTTTGAAATCATATGATAACCACCCTTTATCATGTTCTTGTCATAATGTTCTTTTACGATGCCACATGTCACGGACACCATGGACATAGTTCTTTCAGTCCAGAACGCAATTAACATTTTACCACAACGATCGGCGAAATGCACGAAAAAAGATGCCGGACAGAACGTGCTAACAAGTGATTCTTGGTGCTTATCCGTGCAAATAACGAGCAGAACGAGACGTATAGAAAAAGACCCCAGATAAGCCAGAACCATTGATATCATTGGCTTTCTGAGGTCTTTTGTCTTTGTGGTCATTCCTGGAAGTATTTCATGGAAATCTTCTTCCACTCACGTTTGGTGTAGAGCATGGCGCGCTCTTTGACGCCTGTCTCGGCGGCGAGGCCGGCGACGATCTGCTCGCACTCCTCGCGGCTGTGGCCGTGGACCATCGTGTAGAGGTTGTAGGGCCAGTCGGGTGCGGTCGTGCGGTCGTAGCAGTGCGAGACGGACGGCGACTCGGCCATCTTGCGGGCGACTTCGTCGAGGCGCTCGGGCTCGACCTGCCAGGCGACGAGGACGTTTGACGAGAAGCCGACCTCGCGGTGTCGCAGGACGGCGCCCATCTTGCGGATCTTCTTCGAATCGGCCATGGCCTTGACGCGCGCGAGGAAGAGCTCCTCGCTGACGCCGATCTGCTCGGCCATTGCCTTGTAGGGCTCGGCGACGAGCGGGAAATCGCCCTGCAAGGCGCAGATGATCTTCTTGTCTAATTCGTCGATTGTAGGATTACCGGTACTTGTGCGATGTTCTGACATTGGCGGGGTCCCCTTTGCTTGCATTGCTTGTCTCATCAGGCCAGCTTGAACTGGACGTTGATCTTGTATTTCTTCTGCGATTTGAGGTTGAGCATGCTCTCGACGCCGGGCAGGGCGCGGATCTCCGTGAGGATCTCGTGCTCCTTGTCGAGGCCCGGCGTCAGCAGGGTGAACCAGAGGTTGTAGCGGCCCTCGCGCTCATAGTTGTGGGTGGCACCGGGGTAGCGGTTGATGGCCTTGGCGACGGCCTCCATCTTCTCGGGGTCGACGCGCAGGGCGACGAGCGTGCCCTTGTAGCCGAGGCGGCCCGAATTGAAGAAGGTGCCGATGCGGCGCAGGTAGCCCTCCTCTTTGAGGACCTGCAGGCGGTCGATGACGGCTTCTTCCGTTGTGCCGAGCTTTTCTGCCAAGGCTGCGAACGGGCGGCTGCAGACGGGCAGGCTGCCCTGCAGCAGGTTCAGTAAGTCTTTGTCAAACGTTGTCAGCTCCATGATGATTCCCCCAAGATTCTTCTCTACAGATTCCCTTATGCTCGTATATGTTCCTAAAAAAATTGGATTCACGCGAAACGTGAATCCAATTCATCTTTCGTTATCTCTATTATACTAGAGTTTCACGGATGACGTCAAGTAAATCTGAACGTCCTTCATTTTTTACGGAGGAATACGGCAGGATGGAGATCTCCTTGACGCCGAGGGCGCGGCGGATGGCCGCGATGTTCTTCTGGCGCGCGTTCTTGCCGATCTTGTCGGCCTTCGTCGCGACGATCAGCACGGGGACATGGTGCTCGACGAGCCACTGGAACATCTCGACGTCCGAGGCCATGGGCTCGTGGCGGATGTCGATGAGCTGGCAGACGAACTGCAGATTCGGCGAGGTCAGCAGGTACTCGTCGATGAACTTCTTCCAGATCTTG
Organism: Mitsuokella sp. UBA4253; assembly: GCF_002395285.1. Taxonomy (NCBI): domain Bacteria; kingdom Bacillati; phylum Bacillota; class Negativicutes; order Selenomonadales; family Selenomonadaceae; genus Mitsuokella; species Mitsuokella sp. UBA4253. The sequence goes on from NZ_DGWR01000015.1 coordinate 157,103, forward strand.
CGGCGCTCCTTGCCCGTCTTGGCGTAGCCGTAGCCCGGCAGGTCGACGAGGTAGAAGTCCTTGCGGCCCTCTTCTTCGCCGGTCTTCTCGTCGCGCAGCTTGGCCGTCAGCTCGAAGAAGTTGATCGTCTGCGTCTTGCCCGGCTGCGCAGAGACGCGCGCAAGGCCGCGGATGCGCGTCAGCGAGTTGATGAGGGATGACTTGCCGACATTCGAGCGGCCGATGAAGACGATCTCCGGCAGCTCGCGCTCGGGGTACTGGTCTTTCCTGACGGCCGAGGCGATGTACCTGCCCTGCGTGATGACGACGGGCTCTACGGCTGCGGGCTTCTGCTCCGCTGCAGCCTGCATCGCCTGATCACTGTTCTTGTCATTTGCTTCAGGCATCATTGTCACCCCCCTGACCGCTTTCTGTACTGGATGCGTTCGCGCCCGTCTCGTCTTTCTTCGCAGGCGCCTTCTCATCTGGCACTTCCGTCTCTTGTTTCGCCGGTCTGTCTGCCGGCAGCAGGGCGGTCTTCAAGACCTCGTCCATGTGCGAGGCAGGCACGAAGGTCAGCTTCTCGCGCACGCTCTCGGGGATCTCCTCGATGTCGCGCGCGTTCTTCTTCGGCAGGACGATGGTCTTCATGCCCTCGCGGTAGGCGGCGAGCACCTTCTCCTTGAGGCCGCCGATCGGCAGGACGTTGCCGCGCAGCGTGATCTCGCCGGTCATGGCGACGTCGCTGTGGACCTTGCGCCCCGTCAGGGCCGAGATCATGGCCGTGGCCATCGTGATGCCGGCGGACGGTCCGTCTTTGGGCACGGCGCCTTCTGGCAGGTGGATGTGGATGTCGTCCTTCTCGTAGAAATCCTCCGGCAGGCCGAGGGCATCGGCGCGGCTGCGGATGTAGGAGAGCGCGGCCTGCGCCGACTCCTGCATGACGTCGCCGAGCTGGCCCGTCAGGATGAGCTTGCCCTTGCCCTTGAGCACGGTGACTTCAGTCGGCAGGATCGCACCGCCGACTTCGGTCCAGGCCATGCCCGTCGCGACGCCGACCTGCGGCTTCTTCTCCGACTTCGTCTCCAGGAACTTCACGCGGCCGAGGAAGTCCGTCAGGTTGCGGCGCGTCACGCGGATGGGCGGCTCTTCGCCCTCGACGATCTTGCGTGCGGCCTTGCGGCAGACCTGGCCGATGAGGCGCTCGAGCTCGCGCACGCCCGACTCGCGCGTGTAGTGCTCGACGATGTCCTGTAGCACGCCTGCGCCGAAGCGGATGTCCTTGCCGGAGAGGCCGTTCTGTTCACGCTGACGGCCGACGAGGTAGCGCTTTGCGATCTCGAGCTTCTCGTACTCGGTGTAGCTCGAGAGCTCGATGATCTCCATGCGGTCGCGCAGCGGGCGCGGGATGGTACCGAGGTTGTTGGCCGTGACGATCCAGAAGACCTTCGAGAGGTCGAACGGGATATCGATGTAGTGGTCGCTGAACGCCTTGTTCTGCGCGGGGTCGAGCACCTCGAGGAGTGCCGACGACGGGTCGCCGCGGTAGTCGGCCGCGAGCTTGTCGACCTCGTCGAGCAGGAAGACGGGGTTGCGCGTGCCGGCGTTGCGGATGCCCTCGATGATGCGGCCCGGCATCGCGCCGACGTAGGTGCGGCGGTGGCCGCGGATCTCGGCCTCATCGCGCACGCCGCCGAGCGAGGCGCGGATGAACTGGCGCCCTGTCGCGCGCGCGACGGATGCTGCGAGCGACGTCTTGCCGACGCCCGGCGGTCCGACGAGGCAGAGGATCGGCGCATTCTTGTCGGGTGCGAGCTGGTGCACGGCGAGGAAGTCGAGGATGCGTTCCTTGACCTTCTGCAGGCCGTAGTGGTCGTGGTCGAGGATCTTGGCCGCCTTCTTGACGTCGACCGTGTCCTTCGACTCCTTGTTCCACGGCAGGGCGAGCAGCCATTCGACGTAGTTGCGGATGACGCTCGTCTCGGTGTTCATGTTGTTCATGCCCTCGAGGCGGTGGAGCTCGCGGTTCACGACCTCCTGCACGCGCTCGGGGTAGCCGCCGACGGCGAGCTTCGTGCGGTACTCGGCGATGTCGGAGACGATGTCGTCCTTGTAGCCGAGCTCCTTGCGGATGACCTTGATCTGCTCGCGCAGGTAGTAGTCGCGCTGGGCCTTGTCCATCTGCTGGCGGACCTTGCCGTCGATGTTCCGCTCCATGCGCAGGAGCTCGATCTCGTGCGAGAGGTCATACGAGAGCAGCTCGAGGCGGTCCCGGATGTTGATGCACTCGAGCAAGTCCTGGCGCATGTGGACCTTGAGGTTCAGGTGGCTCGCGATGAGGTCGGCCAGGCGCCCGGCATCGTCGATGATGGCGACGGAGACGAGCGTGTCGGCCGGGATGCGCTTCGAGAGCTTGACCCAGTCCTCAAAGCGGTGGATGAGGGAGCGCGTCGCGACTTCCACATCCGTCGAGGTGTAGATCGGGTCGGTGTAGACCTTGGCCTCGACCTCGTCGTAATTCTCGAGCCGGTGATAGTCGCTGATGCGCGCGCGCTTCTCGCCCTCGACGAGCACGCGGACCGTGCCGCCTGGCAGCTTGAGGATCTGGTTGATCACGGCGACTGTGCCGTAGTTGTAGAGATCCTCGCGCCTCGGGTCGTCCTTGTCGGCATCAATCTGGCAGACGAGCAGGATGCGGTGGTCCTCCATCATCGCCTTCTCGAGAGCCGCCAGCGAGCGCTCGCGGCCGACGTCGAGGTGGATGATCATGTAGGGAAAGACCACCATGCCGCGCAGCGGCAGCATCGGCAGCGTCTTCATCTCTGGCGGTGTGCGTTTCTTCGAGGCGGCAGGTGCCGTTTTGTTCTCGTTCCTTTCTGGTGCTTCTGACATATATATCCCTCCCCTTGTCGTTATCTTGTGGATAAAAAGACAAGGCGCTGCAAGCTGCAGCGCCCTGTCTTGCATCGTATCAGGCCGATGCTTCCTTGTTGCCATCCTTGGCTTTATCTGCTTTGTCGGCGGACTTTGCGTCCTTGTCGACGGTCAGGATGGGTTCTTTCTTGGATGTGATGACGTCCTTCGTCACGCGGCAGGCGGTCACGCCCTCAATCGACGGCACATCGTACATGACATTGCGCATGATGCCCTCGATGATCGAGCGCAGGCCGCGCGCCCCTGTCTTGCGCTTGAGCGCCTCCTTGGCGATCTGGCGCAGGGCGTCGTCGTCGAACGTCAGTGTGACACCGTCGAGCTCGAGGAGCTTCTGGTACTGCTTGACGAGCGCGTTCTTCGGCTGCGTCAGGATGTTGACGAGTGCGTCCTCGTCGAGTGCGTCGAGCGTCACGACGACGGGCAGTCGGCCGATGAATTCCGGGATAAGACCGCTCTTCAAGAGGTCTTCCGGCAGGACCTTGCGCAGCGTGTCGCCAATGTTCCTCTGGCGCTTCGACTTGATCGGCGCGCCAAAGCCCATCTGCTTCTGACCGAGACGCGACTCGATGATCTTCTCGATGCCGTCGAAGGCACCGCCGCAGATAAAGAGGATATTCGTCGTATCGATCTGGATGAGCTCCTGGTGCGGGTGCTTGCGGCCGCCCTGCGGCGGCACGGAAGCCGTCGTACCCTCGAGAATCTTCAAGAGCGCCTGCTGGACACCCTCGCCCGACACATCGCGCGTGATGGACGGGTTCTCGGACTTGCGCGCAATCTTATCGATCTCGTCGATGTAGATGATGCCGCGCTCAGCCTTCTCGACGTCGTAGTCCGCCGCCTGGATGAGCTTCAACAGGATGTTCTCAACGTCTTCGCCGACGTAGCCGGCTTCCGTCAGGGCCGTCGCATCGGCGATGGCAAACGGCACATTGAGGATGCGTGCGAGCGACTGCGCGAGCAGCGTCTTGCCGCTGCCCGTCGGGCCGATCATGAGGATGTTCGACTTTGCGAGTTCCACATCCTCATTGTTCTTCCCCTGCCCCATGTTGATGCGCTTATAGTGGTTGTAGACAGCCACGGACAAGGTCTTCTTGGCTTCGTCCTGGCCGATGACGTACTGGTCGAGGATTGCGCGGATGTCCTTCGGTTTTGGGACGTCCTTGAGCTCGACTTCGACATCGTCGCTGAATTCCTCTTCGATGATCTCATTGCAGAGCTCGATGCATTCATCACAGATGTAGACACCTGGACCAGCTACCAGCTTGCGCACCTGATCCTGCGTCTTGCCGCAGAACGAGCACTTGAGCTGGCCTTTCTCATCCCCAAACTTCAACATGACATCACCTCTTATGCCTTGGTCTCCGATTTCTTGCCCTTCTTGACCGGACGAGTGATCACCTCGTCGACCAGGCCGTACGCCTTGGCTTCCTCTGCCGTCATGAAGTTATCGCGCTCCGTATCCTGCACGACCGTCTCGCGGTCCTTGCCCGTCGACTCCACGAGGATGTCATTGATGACCTCGCGGATGCGCTGGATCTCGCGCGCCTGGATCTGGATGTCCGTCGACTGACCCTGTGCACCGCCGAGCGGCTGATGGATCATGATGCGGGCATTCGGCAGCGCGTAGCGCTTGCCCTTGGCACCTGCCGTCAGGAGCAGCGCGCCCATGCTCGCTGCCTGGCCGATACAGATTGTCGACACATCCGGCTTGATATACTGCATGGTGTCGTAGATGGCAAGGCCTGCCGTGACGACGCCGCCCGGGCTGTTGATGTACAGATGGATGTCCTTGTCCGGGTCTTCCGACTCGAGGAACAAGAGCTGCGCAACAACCGTATTGGCGACAGCGTCGTCAATCGGGCCGCCCAGGAAGATGATGCGGTCCTTGAGGAGGCGCGAGTAGATATCATACGCGCGCTCGCCCGTATTGGAACGCTCCACTACCATTGGTACATAACTCATAGGTATACCCCCATATCAGGGATCTTATTTGGCGATGTTATCGATGATGAACTGAGCCGTCTTCTTGCGGAGTACGGATGCAGCCAGATCGCCAATACGACCCTGCTCCTTGATGATCTTCTGGACCTGCTGCGGCGTAGCGCCGTAAGCAGCTGCCATAGCAGCGACTTCTTCGTCGAGGTCCTTGGCTTCTACTTTGATGTTCTCTGCCTTGGCGACTTCCTCGAGCATGAGGTCCGTCTTGACGTTCTTCTCAGCCGTCTCGCGATACTGCTCGCGGAGCTTCGCGATGTCCGTGCCAGCGTACTGCAGGTACTGCTCGAGCTTCATGCCCTGCTGCTCGAGGCGCATCGCCATCTCCTGGATCATGGCCGTGACGCGGTTGTCGATCATGACAGCCGGGATGTCGACCGTGATGTTGTTCGTAGCCATCTCGATGGCAGCGCTCTTCTGGTCGTTCTCAGCCGTGCGCTCAGCGTTCTCCTCGAGGTTCTTGCGGATGTCAGCCTTGAGCTCATCGAGCGTCTCGAACTTGCTGACCTTCTTGGCGAGTTCATCGTCGATGGCCGGCAACTCTTTCGTCTTGATGCTGCGGATCGTGCACTTGAACGTAGCGTCCTTGCCAGCGAGCTCCTTGGCATGATACTCTTCCGGGAACTTGACGTTGACGTCGCGCTCCTCGCCGATCTTCGCGCCGACGAGCTGGTCCTCGAAGCCCGGGATGAAGCTGTTGGAGCCGATCTGCAGCGGGTAGTCCTTGCCCTCGCCGCCGTCGAATGCCTCACCGTCGACAAAGCCCTTGAAGTCGAGCGTCGTGAAGTCGCCGTCTTTTACCTCAGCGCCTTCCGGAGCGTCGACGAGTTTGCCCTGGCGGTCCTGGAACGTCTTGAGCTGCTTCTCGACATCCTCGTCCGTGATGCTGACTTCGTTCTTCGGGACATTGAGGCCCTTGTAGTCGCCGAGCTTCACCTCAGGACGCGGCGTGACCGTAGCCTTGAAGACGAGGTCCTTGCCCTCTTCGAGCGTCTCGATGTCGACGCTCGGGCGCGTCACCGGGTCGATCTTCTGCTCGTCGAAAGCCTTGCTCAGTGCCTTCGGAGCGACGATATCGAAAGCTTCCTGCAGAACAGCGTCCTTGCCGACGTGGCGCTCGACGATCATGCGCGGAGCCTTGCCCTTGCGGAAACCCGGGATGCTCACGCGGTTTGCGAGACGCTTGCATGCCTGATCGACTGCCTTGTTGACTTCTGCTGCTTCGACCTCAATCGTCAGAGTGACCTGCTGGTTCTCTCCATTTTCTACCGTAACTTTCATTGTGTGAAATGACCTCCTGTATCATCTTATTGCATCATGATTGGCCAGTTCCGGCTTGTCAGCCTCAAAAACATGCCATATGGATTTTATCATAACATAAAATGCGCAGGAATACAAGGATTTCTGCGCATTGCTGGACTAAAAAGTCAAAATATCAAGTTGTCTGGCACGGAGAAGCCCCGAATCACTTCAGGAGGTCTGCCATGCGTCCCATCGGCTGCGAGAGGTCCATGTGGCCGCTGAGCGATTCGACTTTCTTGCCGTCGATGAGGATCTGGACCTTCTTGACCTCCGGGAATTCCGTCAAGGTGTCGACGACGGAGCCGACGAGCATCGTCTCGCCCGTCGAGCCGCCGACGAAGTCCTTGCGCAGGTCGCCCGTGAAGTCGACCGTCGCCGTGCCGTTCTCGACCTTGACACTGCGGAGCTTGGTCTGCTTCGGGATGATGTTCGTCTGGCCCTTCTCCTTCGTGCCTTCGAGGAGCGACTCCATCGCCGCCGTGTACTTCTCCTGCCCGTCGAGCGTGACCGTGCGCTTGTCGGCAATGAGCTTCATGCCCTGCTCATCGGGGTAGTAGACCTTGATCGTGAGCTTCTGCGGCTTCTTCTCGGTGCCCTGGCTCGAGGACGTGGCTGCCGGTGCGCTCTCCGCCTGGATGGCAGATGACGAGCTGCCGTCTGCCGTGCCCTTGCCAGCCGTCTCTGAGCCGCAGCCGGCGAGAAGGGCGAGCGCGAAGATTGCGAGCCCCAGCATTGCGTAACGGACGTATTTCTTCATGATCCTTCATCTCCTGTTCCGTCTATTCCGTCTGCTTCATGTCATTCATGTTTTCATGCATATCCTTGCTTCTACACGTCTAGATTCGAGATTCGCCCTGCGATTCCCTGCCTCAGTTGCCGCTGAAATAGCGGCCGATGGCGCGCGCGATGGCCTCGGCGAGCTTCATCTGGTACTGGGCGTTGTTGAGCAGCTGCTCTTCGCGCGTATTCGTGATGAAGGCGAGCTCGGCGAGCGTCGCCGGCATGCTCGAGTGCTTGATGACATAGAAGTTCGCCGTCTTGACGCCGCGGTTGAAGAGGCCGCCGGCCTTCTCGAGCTCCTCATTGACCAGGGTCGCGATGCGCTCGCCCCTCGGCGAGCCCGCGTAGTAATACGTCTCCATACCGTGCGAGGCCGGATTCGAGAAGGCGTTGCAGTGGATCGAGACGAAGAGCTCCGCCCCCGGCGTGTACTCGCCGACGTTGACGCGCGCCTGGAGTTCCTGGCGGTCCGATGCGTTCGGGCCGTAGACGTCGACGTCCTTGTTGCGCGTCATCGTGACGCGCGCGCCCGAGTTCTCGAGGATGGACTGCAGGTCCTTCGAGACGGCGAGCGTCACGGAGGCTTCCGTCACACCCGTCGGGCCGACAGCACCTGTGTCGCTGCCGCCGTGGCCCGGGTCGATGACGATGGAGTGGCCGCTGACGCCCGCGACGCGCGAGGAGCTCCCCGTGCCGCTCGTCGCGAAGATGTCGATGACGAGGCGGTACGGCTTCTTGGCCTTGCGGTCCGCCGGCTCTGCGTGCACGGCGTAGCTGCCGTCGACGACAGGGTTCTTGCAGTCGATGCGGATCTGCGTGTGGCGCGCCTCGAGCTCACGGATGTGCAGGTGCTTGGCGTACTTGCCGCTGAAGCTATAGTCGGACTTGAGCTTGCCGGGCTCCGTGTTCGAGAGGTCGATGATGAGCTGCTTCTCGAGGTAGGGGCGCGTCGTGACATCGTACGTCACATTGTCCCGGTCCATGCCGACCTCGATGCGCAGGGCCTGGCGACCGTCGACCTCCGTCTCATACGACTGGAAGTAATTGAGTCTGTGCACCGCTTCGCGCCTTGCCGCCTCACCATTCTGCGGCAGGATGGCCGCCGCACAGGCGAGCAGCATCAAGAGCATGGCGGCTCCACGGCATATCTTGCTGAACAAAAAGAGTTCCTCCTTCTTCATTCTCATCTTGATCCATCAATCGTCTTTAATCGTCTTTGAGGAGGTCGAGCGCTTCCTGCTCGGCCTTCTCCGTCGCTTCCCTGTCGTAGGCGATGTCGATCTTGAGGTAATCGCCCTCGCCGACGCCCTCTGGCAGGAAGCGCTTCGGGAAGTTGACTTTCTTCATCTCCTCGCCGAGCAAAAGCACGGCGAGGTCGCCCTCAAAGCGGTCGAGATAGGCTGAGATCATTGTGCCTTCCCCTCCTCTGCCTTGATGCTGTAGTCCTTGCCATCCGTCGTGATGGTGATCGTGCCGTTCTTGTCGGTCTCATAGACCTTGCCCTTGTAGATTTCGCCCTTGTCGTTCTTGACGAGCTTCGTCTTCTTCTGCGAGCCGTCGCGGCGGTCCTTATAGGTGCTTTGGCCGAGATAGCGTGCGAGCACATCCGTGTGCGGGTGGCCGTAATCATTGCCCTGGCCGCACGAGATCAGCACGGCTTCCGGCCAGACGGCCTTGAGGTACGCCACGGACGAGCCCGTGCTGCTGCCGTGATGCGGGCTCTTGAGGATGGTGCTCTTGAGGTCCTTGACATCCGCCTTCAGGAGCTGCTCCTCGACCGGCTGCTCGGCATCGCCCGTAAAGAGCATCGAGAAGTCGCCGTAGGTGAGCTTGCCGACGACCGACTCATTGTTCGGATCGTGCTTATAGCCCTTCTGCGTGCCCTTCTCGACGAGTTCCTTCGTCGGGTAGAAGACCTTGAACGAGACGCCGCTGCCGAAGTCGAGCACATCGCCGGCCTTGAGCGCCTGGTGCTTGATGCCTTTCGCCTTGAGCTGCTTCATGTAGCCGATGTAGAGCTTCGACGTCGACGGCATGCCGTTGTCGTAGACCGTGCCGACTTGGTAGTCCTTGAGGAGGACGTCCATGCCGCCGATGTGGTCGGCATGCGGATGCGTCAGGATGACCTTGTCGATCTTCTTGACGCCCGCCTTGTCGAGCTCGCGCTTGAACTTGTCGCGCTCGTCGACATCGCTCGTGTCGATGAGCACCGTCTGCTCCGCCGTCTGGATGAGGATGGAGTCACCCTGGCCGACGTTGAGCATCTTGATCGTGACATCCTTGCCGGCCGTGGCCGTCGCCGAGGACTTTGCAGCGCCCGAAGAGGCACTCGAAGAACTCGTGCCCTGGCTGCCGCCGCAGCCCGTCAGCACGGCGATGGCCAGCATGATGATGCCGAGTATCATACCGATTTTCTTTCTCACGTTTTTTCCCCCTGATACAATCAATTCCTATCTTTATATCTGCGCCTGCCTCAGAGCAGGTACTCTGCGATGCCCGCAGCCACGCCGTCCTCGTCGACGGACGGCACGATGTGGTCGGCCAGCGCCTTGAGCTGCGGCCGCGCATTGTCCATGACGAGGCTCGTGCCGACCGTCTGCATCATCTCGATGTCATTGAGCCCGTCGCCGAAGGCGAAGCTCCTCGAGACGGGAATGTCGAGATACGAGAGCGCGTGCAGGATGCCCGAGCCCTTCGTGACGTCTGCCGCGTAGAGCTCCATGTTCTTCTTGTGGTACGGGTCCATGAGGCCCGCGAGCCCCGGCCAGGAAAGCAGCTTCGCAAAGAGGCCGTGGCCGCCCGGGTCCTCCGAGGCAAATTCCATCTTCGCGACAGGCACCTTCTCGAGGTCGTAGTCGCGCACGAACTGCGTGACATCGACATCGATGCTGCGGTAGAACGCCTCCGTCAGCTTGTACTCCGGCTTGAGGTAGACGCTATGCGGCCCCTCGAGGATGTACTCGACGCCGTGTGCTTCTGCAAGGCGCGCGATCTCTTCGACCGTCGCCTGCGGCAGCATCTTCTTGTAGATGGTCTTGTCGCCGAGCAGCACGACGGCGCCGTTCATGAGCACGTAGCCGTCGAACAGATCCTGCTGCACGAGCTCCGGGTCGAGGTAGGCATACGGCCTGCCGCTCGCGATGAACGTGCAGTGGCCCGCCGCGCGCAGTGCGCGGATGGCCTCCTTGACGGCCGGCGCAATCTGCGTCTGCCCTTCCATGATGTTGATCAATGTGCCGTCGATGTCGAAGAAGACGGCTTTTCTCTCTTGTTTCACATGCATTCCCCCATAGACCGATTGACCGGTATTCAACGCGACTTGCGGTAGTAGATGCAGCAGCGGACGATGGTCAGCACGAACCAGATGGCGAACGTCACCGTAAAGATCCAGTCGACCGTCTCCATCTTCGAGAAGTCCATCACCGAGAAGATGCAGATCGCTGCGATGGCGATCACGCCGTCCATCGGTTTGACCGCTGCAGAGAGCCAGCTCTCCTGCCCCTCCCGCTCCATTTTCGTTCTGTCCGTCTTATTGTTCTGATACGGTTTACGCAAAGTAAAGACTCCAATCTCGTGTATTCTTGCTTTTATACTACTCGGGATTGGAGTCAGATTCAAGTTATTTCAGAACCTCGATGGTACATTTTTTTGCAGTTGTCAGCGGTACTCGAGGTCGCGCGTGCCGCGGCGGATTTCCTCCGACACGGGCAGGCTCGCCTCGTAGCGGCGCACGATGACGGACGTCGTCAGCACGCCGGCGAGCAGTACGATGGCGACGAGCAGGATGACGCGCGCCGTCGAGTTGTCGCTGTCGCCGTCATCCGAGAACAGGCCGCCGAGCCCCTGCTGCACGCTGTCGAGCGCCGGGCCGAAGCTCTGGATCGCGTTGTAGGTGTTGTAGGCCTGCGCGAACGTGTTCCAGCCGGCGACGCCAAGGTTCGAGAGCGACTTGTCGCGCGCGAAGGCGATCCACGACTGGATCGTGATGAAGATGCCCGAGCCGATGAGCGGCACGATGATCATGATGTAGATGAGGTTCATCATGACGCCGAGCATCGCGGGCGGCAGGTAGCCCGTGCTCACGGCGATGTAGCCGACGACGACGGCGTAGACGAAGGTGAAGCCGGCGGCCGACTGGATGGCGCCGCACCAGGCCAGCAGGCGGATCCAGCCACCGACGGCCTTCGACTCCGCCCAGACGCGCCCGACGTTGCGGGCGTTGAGGAAACTGATGACGAGGTTGAGCCCTAAGACAAGAACAAGCATCAGCATGATTATCACTCCTTTTCAATCTGGATACCAGTATAAGCGGGTATTCTGAAAAGTAACGGAAAACGATAGAAAATCCATAGAAGCGTCATCAGTCGGCCGCGGGATGCGCGAGCGTCTCTGCCATCGTGTCGTGGATGAGCTTGGCATAAGCGGCCGTGCCCTCGTCGTTCGGGTGGATGCCGTCGCCGCCGAGCCATTCCGGATGCTTGGAGACGAGGCCGTACCAGTCGACGATCGTCACGTTCGGATGGTCTTTGGCCATATTCGCGAGGTAGTCGTTGTTCGTCTGCTGCCACGAGAGCTCCGGGCAATAGACATTGACCCAGAAGATGTGGCGGTCGGGACCGAGATACTCGAGGAGCGCGCGCGTCTGGACCTCGTACTTCTCGTAGCCGGCAATCGGGCCGTTCGTGCCGAGCGCGATGACGACGTTCTTGCCGAGGCGTCCCTGTGCCGCCATCTCTTTCGCCGCGTCGAGGCCGCCGCCGACGTAGCGCGAGACTTCCGCATCAATGATGCAGCCCGGCAGCACCTTGCGAAGCTCGCCCGAAGAGCCGAGCATCACGGAGTCGCCGATACAGGCGACGCCCGAGAGGTCGACCGCGGCTTCATCCTCCGCTGCCTTCTGCTCGGCGGCCTCTGCTGCCGCCTGGTCATTGGCCGCCTGCTGCTCCGCGGCATTGGCGGCGAGCCTCTCCTGCAACTCGCCCGTGTCGCTGACCTTCTGGTCGGCCGAGACGGCGATCGCGTGGCCGCCGAAGCCCATGAGCGCGAGGCCCGGCAGCGTGAAGGCCATCAGGAAGATGCAGGCCGTGACGACGTGGCGGCCGCGGATGGCCGGCAGGCGGCGGCTCGTGATGACATGCGCGAGTGCGTCCGACCAGATGGTCAAGACGAGGATGGCTGCGATCTCGAGCGCCGCATAGTACGGCAGCTGCGTCCAGCCGAGCTTGGCGAAGAGGTAGATGACCGGGTACTGCCAGAGGTAGATGCCGAAGCTGCGCTTGCCGAGCCAGCCGAGCCAGCGGAGCCCCGGGCTCTCGAGCGCGGCGCCGACGAAGAAGCGGTCGTCGGCCGTCAGCAGCAGGAGCACACAGAAGAGCGCGGTCATCGCGAGCATGCCCCACTCGTAGACGTAGGCAGACTGGCCGTCAAAGAGGAAGTAGGCGGCAATCGATGCGCCGACGAGTACGGGCCAGGCGAGATAGCCGAGCAGCATCCTGTATTTGCCGAGGCGAGCGCGCGGGTGATCGACCCACCAGAGGCCGAGCACGGCGCCGAAGAGCAGCGCGTAGACGCGCGTGTCCGTGCCGTAGTAGAGGCGCGTGACATCCATGTCCGGCTCGTACATCATCGGCATGACGGCCGCCGAGCCGAGCGCGAGCAAGGCGAGCACCGCGAGGCCCGCGCGGCGCCCGGCGAGGATGTCGAGAAAGGCGTAGAGCGCGAAGAGCAGCGGCCAGACGAGGTAGTACTGCATCTCGATGCCCATGAACCAGAGGTGCGTGAACGGCGAGGCATTCGTCAGGCGCGTGAAGTAGTCGGCATTCTGCGCGATCTGCCACCAGTTGTTGTAGCCGAGGACGATTGAGAGGAACTCCGGCCGGATGGCCGCGACGGCCTTTGGCAGCACGAAGGAAAAGACGCCGATCGTCGTCAGCAGCACGATGAAGAGCGACGGGTAGATGCGCTTGATGCGCTTCCAGTAGTACGCCTTCACGCGGAAGCGGTGCTCGAGCCAGCTGCGCTTGCTCGTGTAGGCGAGCAAAAAGCCCGTGAGCACGAAGAAGAGCGAGACGCCGAGATAGCCGCCCGGCAGCCGCTCGGGGAACATGTGGAAGAGTGTGACGCCGACAATCGCCAGCGTGCGCAGCACATCGAGCCCGTCGATGTGCCGCCTGCCCGCCACTTCACGTCCAAATAACGACAAAATGATCAACTCCTAAACCATGATATCATAACTTATAATATAGAGTGCAGAGAAGGAAAAAGCAAGCCCAAAAGCGAAAACCGATAGAAAGAGATGCATGGAGAAAGGATGGAACCGATTTGACTGCACACACGACTCAAACGACTCGAATGAGAATAACTCAAATGAGAATGAATGGAAAGAAAACAATACGACAGAAGCTGCTCACCGTGAGCCTCGCCCTCGCCTGCCTGCCGGGCACCGCCCTTGCCGCCTCCTTCCCCGCCACAGCCCCCGCCATCCACTATGAGGGGCGCTGGCAGGAGAACGGCGGCTGCTATGAAGCCGCGCAGGGGGCCGTCTACCTTGAGACGGATTTCACGGGCACGCGCATCGCCGCCGATCTCCAAGACCACGAGAACCGCTGGCTCGTCTCCATTGACGGCGGCCCTTCGCGCAAAGTGCGCGCCGCAGCAGACGGTCCGACCGTGCTCGCCGAGGGCCTGACCAATGGCCGCCACACGCTCAGGCTCGAGCGCGCGACGGAGGGCTCGTACGGCATCAGCCACTTCCGCGGACTCGAGGCTGACTCACTCGAAGCTCCCGCAAGACAGGCAGAGCGCCTGCGCCTGGAATTCGTCGGCGACTCCATCACGGCGGGCTTCCGCAACGACGGCAAAAAGCACGGCCACAACGACGCTGCCATCGAGGACGGCTCAATGGCGTTTGCGCCGCAGCTCGCGCGCCTTCTCGGCGCCGACTACAGCGTCGTCGCCAAGTCGGGCGAAGGCGTCGTCCACAACTGGGGCGCCCCCTGGCCTGACCGCGGCCTCCACACCGAGGAGCGCTACCGCTGGACCCTCTACGGCGCGCATAAGGCGCCCGGCAACACCATCTGGCAGAGTGAGAAGCTGCCCGTCTCCGCCGTCATCCTCGCACTCGGCACGAACGACTTCAGCGACAAGGAACGCCGCCCCTATCACGAGGAATACGTGCAGGTCTGGACGAGCCTCATGCGCCGCGTGCATGCGATGAACCCAGAGGCACCCATCATCTGCCTCGAGCCGCTGCCCGCCGCCGTCTCGCCGCTCGCGGGTCTCTGGATTGAGGAGGCCTGCCAGCGCGCGCAGCGAGAAAGCATCCCGGCCCACTACATCGCGCTCAACGAGGACGGCCCGCTGCTCGCCCCCGGGGACTTCGTCGGCGACGGCACGCACCCGACGAAGTCAGGCTCAGCCCGCCTCGCCCGATACCTCGCCCCGCGCCTCGCGCCCTTCCTGCCCCATCATTGACAGGACCAGGCCGTCGCCGTCGTCCACGAGACGTATTACCTCGACAACGGCCAGCCGTTCCATTCTACATAGACACAAAGACGAGAAGCCCTCTTCCCCATCGCACAAGAGCGATGAGAGAAGCGGGCTTCTCGTTTCTTGTCTTTTTATTTACTTGACCTGGATCTGCTGGTCGGCTGCCCTGTCGGAGACCTTCTCCTCGGCTGCGAGCAGGTCCTTGGCGGCGTGGAGCTGGAGCTCTACCTGCTTGTAGGACGTGCCACCGAGCGAGTTGCGGTTCTTGACGCACGTCTCGGGGCTGATGGCCTCCTTGATGTCGGCGCCGAAGAGCGGCGAAAGCTTCTGGAAGTCCTCGAGGCTCATGTCCTCGAGGTAGATGCCCTTCTCGATGCAGTCGTGGACGGCCTGGCCCGAGACGGCATGCGCCTTGCGGAACGGCATGCCCTTCTTGACGAGGTAGTCGGCGAGGTCGGTCGCATTGGAGAAATCCTCCGTCACGGCCTTCTTCATGACGTCCTTGCGGACCTTCATGCCGCGGATCAGCTGCGCGTAGACGGCGAGGCTGAACTTCACGGTGTCGATCGCGTCGAAGATGCCCTCCTTGTCCTCCTGCAGGTCCTTGTTGTAGGCAAGAGGCAGGCCCTTGACGGTCGTCAGCATGGCCATGAGGTGACCGATGACGCGGCCCGTCTTGCCGCGGACGAGCTCGGAGACATCCGGGTTCTTCTTCTGCGGCATCATCGAGGAGCCCGTGCAGTGCGCATCGTCGAGCTCGACGAAGTGGAACTCGCGGCTGCACCAGAGGATCGTCTCCTCCGAGAGGCGCGAGAGATGGACCATGAGGATCGAGGCCGCCGCGAGGAACTCCATGATGTAGTCGCGGTCGCTGACGGCGTCGAGGCTGTTCGTGTAGATGCTCTCGAAGTTGAGCTGCTTCTGCACGAACTCGCGGTCGATCGGGAAGGTCGTGCCGGCGAGCGCGCCGGCGCCGAGCGGCATGATGTCCGCGCGCTTGTAGACGCCCTCGAAGCGGGCGAAGTCACGCGAGAGCATCCCGAAGTACGCGAGCAGGTGATGCGAGAACAGGATTGGCTGTGCGCGCTGCAGATGCGTGTAGCCCGGCATGATGACGTCGCTGTACTTCTCCGCCGTCTCGACGAGCGCGCGCTGCAGGTTCTCGATCTCCTTCTGCACAGCCACGACCTCGCGGCGCACGTACATGTGCGTGTCGAGCGCGACCTGGTCGTTGCGGCTGCGCGCCGTGTGCAGGCGGCCGCCGGCCTCGCCGATGGCGTCGGTCAGGCGCTTCTCGATGTTCATGTGGATGTCCTCGAGGTCGACGGAGAACTCGAAGTTGCCCTGCTCGATCTTCTGGAGGATGTCCTTGAGGCCTGCGATGATCTTGTCGCGGTCCTCCTCTGTGATGATGCCGCATTTCGCGAGCATCGTGGCGTGCGCGATGGAACCCGCGATGTCCTCGTGGTACATGCGCTTGTCGAAATTGATGGAGGCCTGGAACTCGTTGATCATCTCATCGGTCGACTTGGAGAAACGGCCTCCCCACATAGCCTTGCTCATTTACTGTTCTTCTCCTGCATCAGGGCGCGTACCTTGAGCGGCAGGCCGAAGAGGTTGATGAAGCCCGTGGCGTCAGCCTGGTTGTAGACATCATCGTGCTCGAACGTGACGTATTCCTTGCTGTAGAGGGAATACGGGCTCGTGGAGCCGGCGGAGATGATGTTGCCCTTGTAGAGCTTGAGCTTGACCGTACCCGTGACCGTCTGCTGCGTGCTGTCGACGAAAGCGGACAGCGCCTCGCGCAGCTGGCAGAACCACATGCCATCGTAGACGAGCTCGCCGAAGCGGACAGCGACGTGCTGCTTGAAGTGGTACGTCATGCGGTCGAGGCAGAGGTACTCGAGCTCGCGGTGTGCGTAGTAGAGGATCGATCCGCCCGGGTTCTCATAGACACCGCGGGACTTCATGCCGACGAGGCGGTTCTCGCAGATGTCGACGATGCCGACGCCGTTGCGCGCACCGATCTCGTTGAGCTCCGTCAGGAGAGCGACAGGATCCATCTTCTTGCCGTTGACAGCGACCGGCTCGCCCTTCTCGAAGTCGACCGTGACGTATTCCGGCTCATCCTTCGCGTCTTCCGGCGCCTTGGAAATCAGGAACATGCTGTTGTGCGGCTCGTTGGCCGGGTCCTCGAGGTCGGAGCCCTCATGGGAGAGGTGCCAGATGTTGCGGTCCATGGAGTACGTCTTGTTCTCCGTCGCGATGGGGATGCCGTGCTTCTTGGCATACTCGATCTCAGCGGAACGGGAATCGAGGTCCCACTCGCGCCACGGAGCGATCAGCGTGATGTTCGGTGCGAGTGCCTTGACCGTCAGCTCGAAGCGGACCTGGTCGTTGCCCTTGCCCGTAGCGCCGTGCGCGATGGCGTCAGCGCCTTCCTGCTTGGCGATCTCGACGAGCTTCTTCGCGATGATCGGGCGCGCAAAAGACGTGCCGAGCAGGTACTTGTCCTCGTAGACAGCACCGGCCTTGAGCGTCGGCCAGACGTATTCCTTGAGGAACTCCTCCTTGAGGTCTGCGATGTAGACCTTGGAAGCACCGGACTTCAGGGCCTTGTCGTGTACGGCGTCGAGCTCGTCACCCTGTCCGACATCGGCGCAGCAGGCGATGACTTCGCAGCCATCGTAATGCTCCTTGAGCCACGGGATGATGACGGAGGTATCGAGACCGCCCGAGTATGCGAGTACGACTTTCTTGATCTTAGCCATGGTAAAAACCTCTCTTCCTATACTCCTCCCCGCCCATCACGCGTTCATGCTTGCCATGGGCATCTGGAAGGGATAATGCACAGTCATAAAATTACAAGTCACCGATTACAGAATGCGCGTTCAGTCTGCCATCGTCAGAGCCATGATGGCCTTCTGCGTGTGCAGGCGGTTCTCCGCCTCGTCGAAGATGACATCGGCGTTGGCCTCGAGGACCTCCTCCGTGATCTCCTCGCCGCGGTAGGCCGGCAGGCAGTGCATGACGATGACGCGCTTGTCGGCGCCCTCGAGGAGCTCCTTGTTGACCTGATACGGTGCAAAGATCTTCTTGCGCGCCTCGTGCTCGGCCTCCTGGCCCATGCTGGCCCAGGTGTCGGTGACGACGATGTCGGCATCTTTGACGGCCTCGTGCGGGTCCGTGACGAGGCTGAGCGAAGCGCCCGTCTCCTTCGCGTCCTCGAGGGCGTTCTTGAAGACCGTCGCATCGGGGCGGTAATCCTCCGGCGTCGCCGCGACGAACGTCATGCCGACCTTGGCGCATCCGTAGAGGAAGGAGTTCGTCATGTTGTTGCCGTCGCCGACGTAGGCCATCTTGAGCCCCTTGAGGTTCTTGCCCTTGTACTCCTCGATCGTCAAGAGGTCGGTGAGCACCTGGCAAGGATGCAAGAGGTCCGTCAACGCGTTGATGACGGGGATGTCGGCCCACTTCGCGAGCTCGAGGGCGCGGTCATGGCCGAACGTGCGGATCATGATGCCGTCGAGGTAGCGCGAGAGCACGCGCGCCGTGTCGCGGATGGGTTCACCTCGCCCGAGCTGGAGGTCACGGTTCGAGAGGAAAAGCGCCTGGCCGCCGAGCTGGTACATGCCCGTCTCAAAGGATACTCGCGTTCGCGTCGAAGACTTCTCGAAAATCATGCCGAGCGTCTTGCCCTCGAGGATCTTGTGCGGCACACCCGCTTTCTGCTTTGCCTTGAGCTCCTTGGCGAGTGCCAGGATCTCCTGTACCTCATCCACGGATAAGTCGTGGATGGATAGCATGTCTTTCCCTTTCAACATATGATGACCTCCCTGCTGGAATCACTAGAACATCTGTAGTCTTGTAACTTCCGTAACTATTGCATATTATACATCAAATCCAGCCGCTTGAAAAGTGTAGATATGCATTTTTTTTGTATTTCTATACATATCACCCCGAACGGCTGAATTTTTTTATTTGTCGTACTTATTTATCGTATTTTGCGAGCACATCGTCGAGCGTCAGGATGACCGTGTCGACCTGCTCCTTCGTGATGATGAGCGGCGGGATGAAGCGCAGCACCTTGCCGGCCGTGCAGTTGATGATCGCGCCCTCGGCGAGGCAGTCGTTGACGATGTCACGGCCGTGCTCAGCGGAGGCGAGCTCGGCGCCGAGGATCAGGCCCGTGCCGCGGACATCCGTGATCAGCGCGGGGTGCTTGGCCTTGAGATGCTCGAGCTGCTGCTTGAAGTAGCTGCCGACCGCCTCGACGTGCGCGAGGAACTCCGGCTTCGGCACCGTGTCCAAAACGACGTTGGCCGCCGCGCAGGCGAGCGGGTTGCCGCCGAACGTCGTGCCGTGGTCGCCGGCATGGAAGGCCTTGGCGACCGCATCCGTCACGATGAAGGCGCCGATGGGCACGCCGCCCGCGAGACCTTTTGCCAGCGTGACGATGTCCGGCTTAACGCCGTACTTCTCGTAGGCGAAGAACTTGCCGCTGCGGCCGATGCCGGCCTGGATCTCGTCGAAGATCAGGAGCGCGTGGTACTTGTCGCAGAGCGCGCGGACCTTCTTGAGGTAGTCGCCCTCCGGCGTGTAGACGCCGCCCTCGCCCTGGATCGTCTCGAGCATGACGGCAGCCGTCTTCTCGCTCATCATCGACTCGAGCTCCTCGATGTCGTTGTAGTGGACGTAGTCGAAGCCGTCGGGCAGCGGGCCGAAGCCCTCGTGGTACTTCGGCTGGCCCGTCGCCGTCAGCGTCGCGATCGTGCGGCCGTGGAAGCTGTCCCAGGCCGTGATGATCTGGGATTTCTCGGGGTCGATCTGGTGCGCGTACTTGCGCGCGATCTTGATGGCGCCCTCGTTGGCCTCGGCGCCCGAGTTGCCGAAGAACGCCTTGTCGAGTCCCGAGAGCGCGACGAGCTTCGCCGCGGCGTCGGCCTGCGGCTGCGTGTAGTAGAGGTTCGAGCAGTGGATGAGCTTCTTCGCCTGCTCGGAGATGGCCGTGACGAGCGGCCCGTAGTCGTGGCCGAGCACGTTCACGGCGATGCCGCCTAAAAAGTCGAGGTACTTCTTGCCGTTGATGTCCCAGAGATAAGCGCCCTCGCCGTGGTCGAGCACGATCTTGTAGCGGTTGAAGACCGGCAGGTAGTCCTGTGCATCTTTTGCAAATATATCTTTATCCGTTTCCTGCATGAAATCGCATCCTTCTCTTTTATCGTGATTGTCAGCGCACGACCTGCGTGCCGATGCCCTGCGAGGTGAAGATCTCGAGGATGATCGAGTGGTCGAGCCTTCCGTCGATGATGTGCGTCTTGCCCGTGCCCTTCTCGAGGGAGGTCAGGCAGGCCTCCACCTTCGGGATCATGCCGCCCTGGATGACGCCCGACTTGATGTAGTCGCGCGCTTCCTGCATGTGAAGCGTCGAGAGGAACGAGGACTTGTCGGAAAAGTCCTTGTAGATGCCCTCGACGTCCGTCAGTAAGAGCAGCTTCTCCGCGTGCAGCGCCCCGGCGATCTCCGCCGCGACGTAGTCGGCATTGATGTTGTAGCTCTCGCCGTTCGCGCCGACGCCGATCGGCGCGATGACGGGCACGTAGTCCTGGTCGAGGAGGTCCTCGATGAGGGCCACGTTGACCTTCTGGACGGCGCCGACGTAGCCGATGTCGACCTTCTTCTTTTCATCGCCCTCGTAGACCGTCGCGAGCTTCTTCTGGGCGCAGATGAGATTCGCATCCTTGCCCGAGAGGCCAACGGCGCGCACGCCGCGGTGATTGAGCAGGTTGACGATCTCGGAGTTGACCTTGCCGTCGAGGACCATCTCCGCGATCTCGACCGTCTCCGCGTCCGTCACGCGCAGGCCGGCGACGAATGATGACTTCTTGCCGACCTTCTTGAGGAAGCCCGTGATCTCCGGGCCGCCGCCGTGCACGATGACCGGGCGGATGCCGACGTACTTCATCAGCGCGACATCCTGCATGACCTTCTCTTTGAGGTCCTCATTGATCATCGCATTGCCGCCGTACTTGATGACGATGGTCTTGCCGTAAAATTCCTGGATGTAGGGCAGCGCCTCGACGAGGATGGCTGCCTTATCCTTGGCTGTGAATGTCATACTATCCTTCCCCTATCTCTTGCGCCAGTCTATCAGGTGTGATACTCGCCGTTGATCTTGACGTACTCGTAGGAGAAGTCGCAGGTCCAGACGGTCGCCTCTTCCTCGCCCTGGCCCATGTCGATGGAGATGGTGATGTCGTGCTGCTCCATGACCTTGGCGAGCGCCTCAGCGTCGTATTCTGCGCCGACACCGTGTGCGTAGACGGGGATATCGCCGAACTTGACGACGACGTCTTCGGGGTTCATCGGCACGCCGGCATAGCCGACGGCGCAGATGACGCGGCCCCAGTTCGGATCAGCGCCGAAGAAGGCCGTCTTGACGAGCGGGCTCTTGGCAACGCTCATGGCGATTGTCTTGGCGTCGGCGAACGTCTTCGTGCCCGTGACGTGGACCGTCAGGAACTTCGTCGCGCCCTCGCCGTCATCGGCGATCTCCTTGGCGAGTTCCTTGCAGAGCTTGTCGAGCGCCTCGACGAACTTGGCGTAGTCCTCGCTTCCCTCCGCGATCGGCGCATTGCCGGCCGCGCCGTTGGCCATGACGATGGCCATGTCGTTCGTGCTCATGTCGCCGTCGATCGAGATCATGTTGAAGGACGTCGCGACGACCTTGGAGAGCGCCTTCTGCAGGAGCTTGCTGTCGATGGCGGCATCCGTCGTGATGAAGCAGAGCATCGTGGCCATGTTCGGCTGGATCATGCCCGAGCCCTTGGCGATGACGCCGAAGTGCACCTTCTTGCCGCCGAGCTCAATCTCGAGCGCCGCCGTCTTCGGATGCGTGTCCGTCGTCATGATGGCCTGGCTCGCCGCGCTGCTGCCGTCCGCCGCCAGCTTGCTGACGGCGTCCTTGACGCCCGCTTCCAGCTTGTCCATCGGCAACGGCACGCCGATGACGCCCGTCGAAGCGACGATGACATCCTTTGGCGTGCAGCCGAGCGCCTCGGCTGCGATCTTCTGGGTGGCCGCGGCGTCTTTTTCGCCCTGCTCGCCCGTGCAGGCATTGGCGCAGCCGGCATTGGCGACGATGGCGTGCGCCGTGCCCGTGGCGACAACGGCCTTCGAGGCAAAGACCGGCGCTGCCGCTACCGCGTTCTGCGTGAAGGTGCCGGCGACAGCGGCTTCCTTCTCCGTGTAGATGACGGCGACATCGAGGTTGCCGCTCTTCTTGATGCCGGCCTTGACGCCGGCGGCCTTGAAGCCCTGCGGGAACGTGACGCCCGCCTCATTGTGGAATGCGTTGATCATATGGGATTCCTCCTAAATGTAAATGGTTTCGATTTCGTATGCGCCTCGCGGTGCTCAGGGGTACATCGGCACGAAGTCAAGGCCCGTCTTCTCGTCGAAGCCGCAGGCGATGTTGAAGTTCTGGACGGCCTGGCCAGCCGCGCCCTTGACGAGGTTGTCGATGGCAGAGAGCACGATTACGCGGTGCGTGCGCTCGTCGATGTGCCAGGCGATGTCGCAGAAGTTCGAGCCGCGGACCTCCTTCGTCGACGGATAGCCGCCGCGGCCGAGCAGCCGGATGAAGAACTCCTTGCTGTAGGCCTTCTCGAAGGCGGCGTCGACGAGCTCCGGCGTCACGCCCTCCTTGAGCGTCGCGTAGCACGTCGCGAGGATGCCGCGCGACATCGGCACGAGGTGCGGCGTGAAGTTGATGACCGTCGCCTCCCCCGAGAGGTCCGTGATGGCCTGCTCGATCTCCGGCGTGTGGCGGTGATGCGCGACATTGTAGGCGCGGAAATTGTCGTAGAGCTCCGGGAAGTGGTTGGCCTGCTTCGGCGAGCGGCCCGCGCCCGAGACGCCTGACTTCGCATCGACGATGATCGTATTGACATCGATGAGATGCGCGCGCGCGAGCGGCGCGAGCGCGAGGATGCTGGCCGTCGTGAAGCAGCCGGCGTTGCCGATGATCTTGGCATCGCGGATCTCGTCGCGGTAGAGCTCCGCGAGGCCGTAGACGCGCTCGGCTTCAGGATCCGTGTGCGGCACGTGGTACCACGCCTCGTAGACACTCGTATCGCGGAAGCGGTAGTCAGCGCCGAGATCGATGATGCGCACCGGCAGGTCCCGGAGCGCGCGGCCGACCTTCATCGCATGGCCGTGCGGCAGGCCGATGAAGACGAAATCGCTGTCCTTGCCGATGGTCTCGATGTCCTTCATGCTCTCGAGCACCATGTCGTAGCAGCCTCGCAGGTGCGGGTAGAGATCCGCGATCTTCTCGCCCGTGCGGCTCTCGGATGTGACATGCACGACTTCTGCCTGCGGATGATTGTAGAGGATGCGCAGGAGCTCCGCTCCCGCGTATCCCGTTGCTCCCAGGACACTGACTTTCATACTAGTTCCTCCTCCGGGGCTCGGCCCCTTGAATTGATGTTTATAATTATACATCTATGCTGTATAATATTGCAAGCCTTTTCTTTACAATTTTACAGATTTTTTTACGATCCCTCTCATCGCATTTGGCGATGCGGTTGCTGACGAAATAAACCGTGCGTGTTATAATGAGGACAAAGGAGTGTTTATTTCATGGCAACAAGACGACGGCGGTCACCGAAACGGCTGATCCGCTTTCTTTTTTTCCTCTTGATCCTGTTCCTCGCCGCCTTCTTCGTATCGGGCGGCCTGGCCGTCTTCTCCGCAAAGACGTGGCAGAGCGCAGGCGGCTTCCTGCCGCGGCCGACGCAGAGCGTGCCCGCCAACGAGATGACGGACGAGGTGCACCATCCGGGCTTTTCCGACCGGCTGAGCCGCGTCATCTTCCTGCGGCGCGCCGTCGAGAGCCGCGTCAATGTGCGCGACCCGCACTACGTCAAGCTGCAGGACACGCCCGACTCCCTGCAGCAGGCCATCGTCGCCGTCGAGGACCGGCGCTTCTACAGCCACCACGGCTTCGACTTCGAGGGCATCGCGCGCGCCACGCTCGTCAACCTGCAGTCCGGCGAGATCGAGGAGGGTGCGAGCACCATCACGCAGCAACTCGTCAAGAATCTCTTCCTCTCGCACGAGCAGTCCTTCGGCCGCAAGGCCGAGGAGTTCGTGCTGGCGCTCGACATGGAGTGGAACTACTCGAAGGACGAGATCCTCGAGATGTACCTCAACACCATCTACTACGGCTCGAACTACTACGGCATCGGCGCCGCCTCCGAGGGCTACTTCGGCAAGCGGCCGCGCGATCTCGCCCTGCCCGAATCGGCCATGCTCGCCGGCCTGCCGAACGCCCCCTCGCTCTACTCCCCCTACGTCGACTTCATGATGGCCAAGAAACGCCAGTTCATCGTGCTCGACGCGATGGTCAGCTGCGGCTACATCGACAAGACGATGGCCGAAGACGCCAAGATCAAGCCGCTCTACCTCGCGCACTGAGCCCATCCCACCGACAACCCGTCGGCCAATCAAAAAAGACAAGGCATTGTGCCTTGTCTTTTTTATGCATCATTTCTTTTTGCTGCTTTCTTTCTGCTGCTCGACAGCGGAGCGCTCGAAATGCTTGTAGAACTGCTCTGCCATGTTCGTGTAAGTGGCAACCGTGTCGCCTTCGCTGCGGTTGGCCTGGATCTGATAGGTGTAGAGGAGCTCGTTCGTGCCGGCCTTGTAGACGTCGAAGAAGAACGTCGTGCGGCTGTCATTGGCGACTGTCAGGATGACGTAGGCATCCGCGTAATTCGCGACATACTGCTTGAAGTCCTTGGCAGCCGTGCGGCGGTCGAGCGCCTTGATGTCGATGTTCTGGTCCGCCTTGATGTTCTGCGCGACCGTGTCATACGAGATGACGTAGCAGCGCGCCACGCGGCTCGACTCATAGACGATCTGCGTGAGCATGTCCTTATTCGGGGATTTCGGGTCGACCTGCATGTAGAGCGGCGAGCCGATGGCCAGACGGTGGATGGCCGTAAGGTCCGCGCCCTCCTGAACCGTGACCTTGTCGGCATTTGCAAAAGCAACCTGCGTGCCGAGCACGACCATGCAGGCGATGAGCAGCATCTGGATGATTTTCTTCATATAATAATCTCTCCTTGCACTATATTTTGCGAATCATCTCGCATTGTTATTCTCATTTTACACTGCCTGGCAAAGATACGCAAGGAAAAAAGCACAGACCCGCCATCAGGGCGAAGTTCGCAGCGGGCGGAGAGGGCTGCCCAACGCTGCGCGTGGCCGACTGCTAAACGCATGTTTTGCCCTGAAATGCATCCTTGCCGGGAAGCGAAACGCGCTTCGCTTGAACGACACTTCCCGGCAAGGGATCTGGTTGGCAAAACCTGCGTTCTTGACGCAGGCGGCCAAAGCTCCGCTTATGGGCAGCCCTCTCCGCCTCGCCAGGCTAACCCTTCTCCTGCGGCCCGGCTAACCCCTCTCCTGCCCCTCAGTCGGGATAGACGCGCTTCTCGATGGCCTTGGCCGTCGGCGTGACGGCGAGGCCCGCTTCGCTCGTCTCGCGCAGCGACTTCGGCAGGAGATGGCCGACCTCGTTCATCGCGGCAATGACCTCATCGACAGGGATGACCGACCGGATGCCCGCCATCGTCATATCAGCCGCCGTCATGGCCACCACCGTCGCAAAGCCGTTGCGCTTGACACACGGCACCTCGACGAGGCCGGCGACGGGATCGCAGACGAGCCCCATGAGATTCTTGATGGCGAGCGCCGTGCCATTGCCGATCATCGCCGGCGTGCCGCCCGCGAGCTCGACGAGCGCTGCCGCCGCCATGCCGGCCGCCGTGCCGCACTCCGCCTGGCAGCCGCCCGCTGCGCCCGCGATCGAGGCATTCTGGTCGACGACCATGCCGATCCCCGCCGCCGTCAGTAGCGCCAGCACCACATCCGCATCCGCAAGATGGCGCTGCTTCTTGGCCGCGTAGAGCGCCGCCGGCACGATGCCGCACGAGCCGGCCGTCGGACACGCGACAATGCGCCCCATGACAGCGTTGACCTCACTGATGCCCACCGCACAGGCCGCCGCCTCGATGGCCGCCTCCCCCATGTACCCGCTCGTGCGGTACGCGTAGAGCTTCTTCGCGTCGCCGCCCGTCATGCCCGAGAGCGACCGCTCCGTATTCTGGATGCCGCGCACGATCGACTCCTGCATGACCTGCCAGTTCTTCAGCATCGCCTGCAGGACCTCGCCGCGCGAGCGCTCCCTGTCGTGCATCTCGCGCGCGAGCACGATCTCGTGGACCGGCACATGCTGCGCTTCGGCAAGCGCCACGAGCTCCGCGACCGTATTGAAATTCACCTGTATCATCTCGTACTCCTTTCGCTAGATGGCCGGAATGGCAAAGGCCGTCTCGACCTCGTAGACCGCGCAGCACTCCGCGACGACATCGCCGGAGAGTGGCTCGTCGAGCTCGAGGATCATCATGGCCATCTCGCCGCGGCTCTGGCGCGAGACGCGCATGAAAGCGATGTTGTACTCGTAGCGCGCGAGGATCTGCGTGACCTTCGTGATGATGCCGGGCTTGTCGTGGTGGATCGTGATGAGCGCCGGGTAGATGCCCGTGAGCTCGACCTCGTAGCCGTCGATGTTCGTGATGCGGATGTTGCCGCCGCCCACAGACGCGCCGCGCACGCGCACCGTGCGCCCCGAAGCCCCCGTCAGGTGGATGACCGCCGTGTTAGGATGCGCCTGCTCCAGATTGACCTTCTGGAACGAGAAGACGAGCCCCTGCTCCTCGGCGATGGCCAGCGCCTCGCGGATGCGCTCGTCATCGGGCGCAAAGCCCAGGATGCCCGCGATCAGCGCCTTGTCCGTGCCGTGGCCGCGGTACGTCTGCGCGAACGACCCGTGCAGGTTGATGTCCGCGCGTACGGCCGGCTCGCCGAGGACCTTGCGGGCCATGAGGCCGAGCCGCACCGCACCCGCCGTGTGCGAGCTCGACGGGCCGATCATGACCGGCCCGACTATGTCAAATACACCGTGCATATGCTCTCTCTTTCTCTGCTTCATGCAGATACATACAGAAATATAGAAATACAGAAAGCCTTCAAGACCTCGACTGCATCGTTTCGGGTTCTTGAAGGCTTTTCTTCTAAAATCAGCGGCTATCCGCAGCTCACTTGATCAGGCCGTGGTTGCGCAGGGCCGTCTCAAGCTGCTTCTCGTGCTCCGGCTCCATCTCGGAGAGCGGCATGCGCAGCGGACCGGCTGCATAGCCGAGCTTGCGCATCGCGACCTTGACAGGGATCGGGTTGACCTCGCAGAAGAGCGCGTCGATGAGGTCAGCATAGGCAATCTGCATCTTGCCGGCTTCCTCGGCCTTGCCGTCGAAGTAGAGCTGGCACATGTCGTGCGTCTCCTTCGGCGCGACATTCGAGAGGACGGAGATGACGCCCTTGCCGCCGAGCGAGAGGATCGGGACGATCTGGTCGTCGTTGCCCGAGTAGACATCGAGGCTGTCGCCGCAGGCAGCGCGCAGGCGCAGGATCTTCGAGAGGTCGCCGTTGGCCTCCTTGACTGCGACGATGTTCGGGATCTTGGCGAGCTCGACGTACGTCGGGATCTGGATGCCGACACCCGTGCGCGACGGCACATCGTAGAGGACGATTGGGATGTTGATGCTCTCCGCGATGGCCTTGTAGTGCGCGATCAGGCCCTTCTGCGTGCACTTGTTGTAGTACGGCGTGACGACGAGGACGGCATCCGCGCCGACGCTTTCCGCGTACTTCGAGAGTTCGATGGCGTAAGACGTCTCGTTCGAGCCCGTGCCGGCGATGACCGGGATGCGGCCCTTGACCGTGTCGACGGCGCACTTGATGGCCGCTCTGTGCTCCTCGTCCGTCATCGTGGCCGACTCACCGCTCGTGCCCGTGATGACGATGGCATCCGTACCGCCCTTGATCTGGTCCTCGATGATGCGGCTGAGTTCTTCGAAGTTGACACCATCCTCCGTGAACGGCGTGATGATGGCGACACCTGCACCTTTGAAAATTGTCTTCTTCATCCAGAAAGCCTCCCATACTCCTGTCCTGCTATGCCGCCCGCGGCAGCAGGACATCGACTCATATTATGATATCTCCTTCATTATCCCATGTCCACAGAGGAAAGTCAACGCCTTCTCCAGAGGACAAATGTCGCATCTCAGAGCGCCGGCTTGATGGAGCCGAAGGCGTCCTTCGCTGCGGCGATCTTCTCGTCGTTGCCGAAGACGCAGAGGACGTTCTCCTTCATGCAGTCCGCGATGAGCGGTGCGAGCGCGCGGATGTCCTCCTGGCGCGTCGCGAGGATCTCCGCGCGGCGCTGCTGGCGGTCCGCCTCCGTGATGCCGCGCAGGTAGCACGTCGCGGCCGCATCGCCCTTCATCATCGGCGTCAGCGGCGTGTCGACGCCGCTCATCGTGCCGATGATGAACTTGTCCATCTCGCGCTCCGATGCCGTAAAGTGCGCCGCATAGTCGGCCGTGCCGTCAAAGACGGCGAGCGTCTCGCGGAGGTTCGGGTCGCGGTAGGAGCCGAAGTACATGAAGCCGTTGCGGTTGAAGCCCGTGAAGGCGCCGTAGGCACCGCCCTGCACGCGGATCTTCGTCCAGAAGTAGTCGTAGCGCAAAAGCGTCTCTAAAACGGCCATGCTGCCCGTGTAGCGGTAGCCGAGGCGCAGGAAGTTCGCGCCCTTACCGACGTACTGCACGCGGCTCGAGGACGTCAGGCCCTCGTTCTCCGGCTCGACCTTCCAGTCAAACGAAGCCGCCGGGAACACTTCCTGCGAGAAGCTCTGCTGCAGGGCTCCAAACGCCTCTTCAAATGCAGGATACTCCTCTTCCCTGAGCGTGACGCTGACGATGAGGCCGTTGCGGTTGAAGAGCTTCGGCAGCAGCGTCTTGAACACCTGCTGCATCTTGGCGAGACTTCCCGCAAAGTCCGCCTCAAACGCCTTGAGGAACGGGTAGAACGGCAGGCCGCCCTCGTCGGCGTAGCGGCCCGCGCGCGAAAGGTAGGCAGCGAGGCGCGAGACGATGATCTGGTTGGCGGCGCGCTGCAGATTGAGCTCGATGGAGGTCTCCTCCTGCTCGATGAGCTCGCGGATGCGCTTCTCGTCCGTAAAGCGGCTCTCGGTCAGGATCTCCTGCAGGAGCGCCATAAGCTCCGGCAATCTCTTGACGAGCGCCTTCGCGCGGACGCGCAGCTTCGGCAGCAACGAGTCTGGCTCGCCGTTTCGCGTGTAGACGACGACATCCGACGCGATGCCGCCCGTGTGCAGGTTGCGCAGGTTCGCGAGCTCCGCGTACGTGTGCTTCTCCGTATCGACCATGCCGAGGAGCTCACTCAAGAGGTAGAGGTACGGCAGCTCCTCCTCCGTCACGGCGCTCGCGTCGAAGTAGAGATTCAGATAGGCGATGCCGTTCGTGTGGACATCGCTGAAGAGCACCTTCGTGCCGCCAAGATCGCGGACCTCGAGCGGCAGCGGGTACGACTCCTTGCGGATGTCCGAGAGCTTCAGCACCGGGATCGTGCGCAGGGCCTCCTCCGTCTCCGGGCTCTGCTGGCGCAGCTTGAGCGCCTGCGTCGCCGCGATGGTCGCCTCGATCTCCGCGTCGCTCATCGCCGCCTTCTTCTCGGCGAGCTTCTCCTGCTGCTCCTTCTCGCGGCGCGCGGCCATCTGCGTGTCCGGCACCATCGCGAGCAGGCTGCGGTGCGGGTTCGCGAGGAAGTACGTCTCGACGAGCGACTCGAAGTAGCGCCCCGAGAGCCCGTCCTTCATCTCTTGCAGCAGGTCCTCATAGCGCAGGTACGTCTCGGGAGCGCCGCCGTAGAGCCAGCTCTTCATGATGCGGATGCCGTAGATGAGCCCCTTCGGCGCCGAGCCGAAGTCGGCTTCGCGCAGGCGGAACTCCATGAGGTTGATGGACGCCTCGAGCAGCTCGCGGTCGATGCCGTTTTCGGCGAGCTGCTGGAGCTTCGTCATCGTCAGGTGGTAGAACTTGTCGAGGCGCTCCGGCTCCGCGTTGTTGACGATGATGCTGAAGAACGGCTGCAGCATATCCGTCTCGAAGATGGAGTCGACGTCGCGGCCGAGCTTCGCGTCGATGAGCGCCTTGCGCAGCGGTGCGGCCGGCGTGCGCAGGAGCGCGTGCTCGAGGATCTCGAGGCCCATCATCGCCTTGTGGTCGAGCGACTGGCCCGTCGTCCAGCTCAGCGCGAGGAACGTCTTCTCATCGGTCCCCTCCTCTTCGCTGACGGGATACGGCACCGTCTCACGCTTGAGGTGCGAGAACGCCGGCTGCAGGTCGATCTTCGACGGCACGGGGATGCGGTCGAAATACGAGAGGTATTCCTCGTCGAGGTAGCGCAGTTTCTCCTCGATGTCCATTGCGCCGTAGAGGTAGATGTAGCTGTTCGACGGGTGGTAGTACTTCGCGTGGAAGGCGATGAACTTCTCCTGCGTGAGGTCCGGGATGGCCTCCGGGTCGCCGCCCGACTCGTGGCCGTACGTCGTCTCCGGGTAGAGCGCGTGCATGATGCGGCTCTCGAGCAGGTCATCCGGCGAGGACAGCGCGCCCTTCATCTCATTGTAGACGACGCCGCTGTACGCGAGCGGGTCTTCCTTCTTCTCGATCTCATAGTGCCAGCCCTCCTGCATGAGCACCTGCGGGTTCTCGCGCATGTTCGGGTAGAAGACGGCGTCGAGGTAGACGTCCATGAGGTTCTGGAAATCCTTGTCGTTGCGGCTGGCCACCGGGTACATCGTCTTGTCGGGGTACGTCATCGCGTTGAGGAAGGTATTGAGGGAGCCCTTGACGAGCTCGACAAACGGCTCCTTGAGCGGGTACTTGCGCGAGCCGCAGAGCGTCGAGTGCTCGACGATGTGCGCGACGCCCGTGTCGTCGACAGGCGGCGTGCGGAATGAGATGGAAAAGACCTTATTGTCGTCATCGTTGGCGAGGAAGAACAGGCGCGCGCCGCTCTTCTCGTGCTCGAACGTGTAGGCCGTCGAGTCCACTTCGGGGATGTACTCTTTATGTTTCAGGAAAAAGCCGTGGATTCTGTCGTTTACTTCCATAAAAATAAATGCTTCCTTTCGTTCTGTCGTATTTATTCTCTGTCACTGTATCGTCTCGAGCAGCTTTCGCTGCAGGAGATGGAGGTTGTTGTTGGAGGTCATGATGATGGATGCCGACTTCGGCGCGGCATTCTTGGCCTTCTCGGTGCAGGCGTGCGAGACGGCATTCGTGTTGATGATGACGTAGTCGGCCTGCGCGAGCGCGGAGCGATCGAAGTTCTTCTCGCTGCCGAGGAAGTGCATCGTCGGGAAGACTTCTGCGGCCTTCTTCTGCCACTTCTCCGTGCCGCCGACGACGTAGATGCGGAAAGAATCAAAGAATTCCTGTTCCTCCCGCGTCCGGGCCGGTTCGGCTGGGGAATCTTCTACTGAGACGCCTGCCGCATCGGCAGGCGGTTCATCCTGTGCGGGAAGCTCATACAATGCAAGCCGGCGGCGCAGCTGCCGGTTCTCCTCGCGCAGGGCGTCGAGCTCGTCCCGCTGCTTGATGCGCGCGACGATCGCGTCCTCGATCTCCCGGCGGCAGTCGGCGAGCTTTGCCGCCTGCTCCTCTAGCTTCGCCTGCAAAGCGGTAACCTCCTGTTCGAGTGCCGCCTTCTCGGTGAAGACATTGCGCGTCTTCTTCTCTCTGCTGTTTGCCATACCAACACACTCCGCTCCAAACCATACGTATACATTATTATAGCACAGATCCGTTTTCTTTCTCAATGTCGGACAGCCGCGGGCCACCATTTCCTTTTGGGCATCTTTCCTGTATAATAGAAAGAAACGAAAGAAAAGGAGGGATTCTCATGCCGATTGAGATCCTGCAGGGACTTGCCATCCCGTTCCTTGGCACGACGCTCGGCGCGGCCTGTGTCTTTTTGCTGCGCGGGGAACTCGACCACCGCATCCAGAAGGCGTTCACGGGCTTTGCGGCGGGCATCATGGTCGCGGCTTCGGTCTGGAGTCTCCTGATCCCCTCGATGGAAGAGAGCAGCGCGCTCGGCGCCTACGCCTCGCTGCCGGCCGTCGCGGGCTTCTGGGCGGGCACGCTCTTCTTGCTGCTGCTCGACCACATCATCCCGCACCTCCACCTGAACAGCGAGGAGGCCGAGGGCCCGAAGAGCGCGCTCTCGAAGAACCTCAAGCTCGTGCTCGCGGTGACGCTGCACAACATCCCGGAAGGCATGGCGGTCGGCGTTGTGCTCGCGGGCTGGCTCACGGGCGGCGCGGACCTGTCGCTCGGCGCGGCGCTCGCACTGTCGCTCGGCATCGCGATCCAGAACTTTCCGGAGGGGGCGATCATCTCGCTGCCGCTCGCGGCGAACGGCGAGGGGCGCGCGAAGGCGTTCGTGCTCGGCACGCTGTCGGGCGTCGTGGAGCCGATCGGCGGGGCGCTGACGATCGTCGCGGCGAGCGTCGTCGTGCCGGTGCTGCCGTACCTGCTGGCGTTCGCGGCGGGCGCGATGCTCTACGTCGTCGTGGAGGAGCTCATCCCGGAGATGAGTGCGGGCCATCACTCGAATATCGGGGTGGTCGCGTTTTCGGTCGGGTTCACGCTGATGATGGCGCTCGATACGATCCTCGGGTGAGTGAGCGTGGGAAGAGTTTGGGTTTACATCGTGGCGTGGCCGGGGCGCAGCTGTTTCGGCTTCGTCGCTCCGTTGAATGAGCCCCATGCGGCAGAGTATGTGTCTAGGGGGTTCGCCGCCTGCCGCGGCGTTCTTACATCGCTGTGTCTAGGCGCGGCGGATTGGGGCTCAGCCCTGCGGGCGGTCACTGCGCTCCTGCAGGCGAAACAGCTGCGCCCCGGCCCGGTGTTGCTCGCGTTTTGGGACTTAGCCAGGCCCTGCTGCGGGCGGTCGCTTCGCTGCGCCCTGCCCGTTTTGTCGTATGGACTTGGTCCGGTTTAAAGTGCAGGCGAGATGTGCGCGGTGTCGCTTCGCTGCGCCCCTCTAGTTTGCACGATTTTTCTTCTATGACGAAAAAAGACTGTCACTTTGTTGTGGCAGTCTTTTTGTATTGTTTATTTCCTTGCTCGATTCGATTTTTAGGGATCATGCGTCGCCGATGATGCGGACTTCGGGGTGGAGCATGACGCCGTGTTTCTGGTAGACGCGCTGCTGGACTTCGTGGATGAGGCCGCGGACGTCGGCGGCGGTGGCGTTGCCGGTGGCGTTGACGACGAAGCCGGCGTGTTTGGTGGAGACCTGGGCGCCGCCGACCTGGAGGCCTTTGAGGCCGGTCTCCTGGATCAGGGTGCCGGCGAAGTAGCCTTTGGGGCGCTTGAAGGTGCTGCCGGCGCTCGGCATCTCGAGGGGCTGTTTGCTCTCGCGGCGCTGGGTGAAGTCGTCCATCTTGGCGCGGATGGCTTTGCTGTCGCCGGGCTCGAGGCAGAGCTCGACTTCGACGATGGCCTCGCCGTTGTCCTGGAAGCGGCTGTGGCGGTAGCCGAGGTCGAGTTCGTCGCGGCTGTAGGTGTGGATCCTCCCCTCGCGGTCGACGGTGCGCACGGTGTCGGCGACGTTCTTCATCTCGCCGTCGTAGGCGCCGGCGTTCATGAAGATGGCGCCGCCGATGCTGCCGGGGATGCCGCAGGCGAATTCGAGGCCGGTCAAGCTGCTTTGCGCGGCGGCTTCGGAGACGTCTTTGAGGAGGGCGCCGGCGCCGGCGATGATGCGCGTGCCCTCATGGCGGATCTTGGCCATCGGGCGCGCGAATTTCACGACGACGCCGCGGATGCCCTTGTCCTGCACGAGGACGTTGGAGCCGTTGCCGAGGATGGTCAGCGGCAGCTTGTACTCGTTGACGAGGGCGAGGACCTTCTCGGTCTCCTCCATGGAGGCGGGGAAGATCAGGCAGTCGGCGGGTCCGCCGATCTTGAAGGTCGTGTGGAGTTTCATCGGCTCATCGAGGCGGAAGCGGTTCGGCTCGATGAAGGCCTGGCATTTCTGGACAAAGCTTTTGTCAATCATCAGTCATCATTCCCATCTGTACTATGGTCTTCACTATGGTCTT
Organism: Mitsuokella sp. UBA4253; assembly: GCF_002395285.1. NCBI lineage: Bacteria > Bacillati > Bacillota > Negativicutes > Selenomonadales > Selenomonadaceae > Mitsuokella > Mitsuokella sp. UBA4253. The sequence goes on from NZ_DGWR01000015.1 coordinate 190,689, forward strand.
CTCGTCGTCTTGACGCGCGGCGCGTCAGCGGTGGTCCATGCGGAGGCCGGGGCCGGCTTCTGCGAGGTTCTGGAAGTCCATCTGCCGCATGGCCTCGTAAGCCACGACGGCGACGGAGTTGGAGAGGTTCAGCGAGCGTGCCTCGGCGATCATCGGGATGCGCACGCAGTGATCCCAGTTCGCCTTGAGGATGGGCTCGGGGATGCCGGCCGATTCCTTGCCGAAGACGAGCATGTCGTCCATCGTGTACGAGACTTCCGTATAGGAGCGCGGTGCCTTCGTCGACAAAAAGTAGAAGTTGTGGCCGGCGTAGCGCTCCTGGACTTCCTCGAAGCTGTCGTGGTAGTGGACCTTGACGAGCGGCCAGTAGTCGAGGCCGGCGCGCTTCAGGTGCTTGTCATCCGTCGAGAAGCCGAGCGGCCGCACGAGATGGAGCTCGATGCCCGTGCCGGCGCAGAGCCGCGCGATGTTTCCCGTGTTGCCCGGGATCTCTGGTTCAATCAATACGATATGCAATGGTTCTAACACCTCGGAATTGGAAGAAAACCCGCAGGAAGCGGAGTCTCATTGATTTCTTATAACTCATTCATTATAGCGAATCCCGAACAAAAATACAAGGTATCTCCCCCACGACAAAAAGAGAAGCAGCCTCGGCTGCTTCTCCTGTAGAGTCGCTTATGGGATTACTTGAGCACAGCGCCCGTGCTGGCGGACGTCGTGAGCTTGGCATAGCGGGAGAGATAGCCCGTCTTGATCTTCGGCTCGGGCTTCTTCCAGTTTGCCTTGCGCTTGGCGAGCTCTTCGTCGCTGACGGCGAGGGTGAGGCTGCGGTTCGGGATGTCGATCGTGATCTCGTCGCCGTCCTCGATGAGGGCGATCGGGCCGCCTTCCATGGCCTCCGGCGAGATGTGGCCGACGCAGGCGCCCTGGCTGGCACCGCTGAAGCGGCCGTCGGTGATCAGGCCGACCTTGAGGCCGCGGCCCGTGATGACAGCCGTCGGGTTGAGCATCTCCTGCATGCCCGGGCCGCCCTTCGGGCCTTCATAGCGGATGACGACGACGTCGCCGTCGTGGATGTCGCCGGCCATGATGGCGTCGCAGGCCTCCGTCTCGGAGTTGTAGCACTTCGCCTTGCCCGTGTACGTCAGCATGTCCGGTGCGACGGCCGATGCCTTGACGACGGCGTAGTCCGGTGCGAGGTTGCCCTTGAGGATGGCGATGCCGCCCTCCTTGCGGTACGGGTCGTCGACGCTGTGGATGACCGTGCGGTCGAGGACTTCGGCGTTCTTGATGCGGTCGCCGACCGTGCCCGTGATCGTCAGCGCGTCGAGGTGGATGAGGTTCTTCTTGGCGAGCTCATGCATGACAGCCGGGATGCCACCGGCCTCGTTGAGGTCCGTCATGTGGTGCTTGCCGGCCGGGCTGAGCTTCGTGATGTACGGCGTGCGGCGCGAGATCTCGTCGAAGAGCGGTGCCGGCAGCTCGATGCCGGCCTCGTGCGCGATGGCCGTCAGGTGAAGGACCGTGTTCGAGGAGCCGCCGATGCCCATGTCGACCGTGATGGCGTTCTCGAAGGCCTCGCGCGTCATGATGTCGCGCGGCTTGATGTCCTTCTTGATGAGGTCCAGGACGGCTTCACCGGCGCGCTTGGCGAGCAGGCGGCGTGCGCCCGTGTAGGCAGCCGGGATCGTGCCGTTGCCCGGCAGGCCCATGCCGAGGACTTCCGTCAGGGAGTTCATCGTGTTGGCCGTGAAGAGGCCGGCGCAGGAGCCGCAGCCCGGGCAGCACTTCGACTCGAGGTCTGCCATCTCAGCGGCGTCCATCTGGCCGGCGGCGAACTTGCCGGCTGCCTCGAAGGCCTGGCTGACGCTGACATCGTGGCCGTGGAAGCGGCCCGGCAGCATCGGGCCGCCCGAGACGACGACGGCCGGGATGTTGAGGCGGGCTGCTGCCATCAGCATGCCCGGGACGACCTTGTCGCAGTTCGGGATCAGGACGAGGCCGTCGAAGCCCGAGGCCATCGCGACGGCCTCGATGGAGTCCGCGATGAGCTCGCGGCTCGCGAGCGAGTACTTCATGCCCGTGTGGCCCATGGCGATGCCGTCGCAGACGCCGATGGCCGGGAACTCGATTGGCGTGCCGCCGGCTGCCGCGACGCCGAGCTTGGCCGCCTGTGCGATCTCGCGCAGGTGGATGTGGCCCGGGATGATCTCGTTGAAGGAATTGCAGATGCCGATCAGCGGCTTCTGGAGGTCCTCCGGACCATAGCCCATGGCATGGAATAAGGAACGGTGCGCACAGCGCGTGGCGCCTTTTTTGACAATATCACTTCTCATAAAGCAACTCTCCTATCTATTCTGTATCGCCTGCCTGCAATCTGTCTACACACAGCAGACAATCCGATGCAAAGATTCATGTGATACCTAGTTTACAACATTACGAATCAAAATTCAATGCCTTTTTGCGCTTTTATCCCCGCGGCGAACGGATGGCGCAGGCTGCACATCTCCGTGATGAGGTCGGCCCGCTCCATCAGCAGCGGGCAGGCCGCGCGCCCCGTGCAGACGAGGTGCACTTCTGGCGGGCGTCGTTCGAGCAGCGCGCCGAGCTCCTCCTCCGTGATCAGGCCGAATCTGACGGCGTAATTGACCTCGTCGAGGATGACCATGTCCCAGCGGCCGCTCTGCAGCTCGTCCGCGGCCATCTTCAGGGCCGCCTCCGCCGCCCGCCGGTGCTCCTCCTTCGGCTTCTCGCCCTTTCTCGTGAAGCCGAGGCCGAGCGGCCGGAGCTCAATGCGGCCCTCGGCACGCGCGAGGACCTCGATGGCATGGCGCTCGCCCGTCTGCCAGCCGCCCTTGATGAACTGCAGGATGAGCACGCGCAGGCCGTCGCCCCAGGCGCGCACAGCGAGCCCCATGGCCGCCGTCGTCTTGCCCTTGCCATCCCCCGTGTGCACGATCAGCAGGCCGTGGCGCTCCATGCGCTCTTCCCGTCTCGCTTTCTCCATCTCCATGATTTTTTCTCCTATTCTCCTGCCAATTTCCAGCAAAAAAGCCCGCCGGACGCGATAATCCGGCAGGCTCAGACTCATTTAAACTTCGTGCGCAGCTCGACAAAGAAGGTCGTGCCCTGACCGAGCTCGCTCTGGATCCAGATGCGGCCCTTGTGCAGGTGGACGATCTCCTGCGCGATGGCGAGGCCGAGGCCGTTGCCGCCCATCTCGCGCGAGCGCGCCTTGTCGACGCGGTAAAAGCGGTCAAAGACCTTCGCCTGGTCCTCCTTCGCGATGCCGATGCCCGTGTCGCTGACGGCAAAGCGCACCCTGCCCTTCTCCGTGCTCTCGTAGCGCACGGAGACGCGGCCGCCGTCCGGCGTGTACTTGACGGCGTTGTCGACGAGGATCAGCACGAGCTGGCGAATCTTCTGCTCGTCGGCCTGGATCTCGACCTTCGGCAGGTTCTCCGCCTGCAGGTCGATCTTCTTCTGCTCGGCGAGCGGCTGCATGAGGCGCGCCGTCTGCTCGATGAGCGCCGAGAGATTGAACTTCTGCGGCTTGAGCTTCAGCGCCTTGTTGTCGCTGCGCGCGACGACGAGCAGGTCGCTGACGAGCTTCGTCATCTTCTTGACCTCGTCGCGCACATCGTCGATGACCTGCCGCAGGAAAGGCGACTTAATCGACGGGTCGTTCTGCAGGAGCTCCGCCGAGGCCATGACGACGGAGAGCGGCGTCCGGAGCTCATGCGAGGCGTCCGCCGCGAACTGGCGCTGCTTCTCGTAGGCCTGCCGCAACGGGATCATCGCCTTGCCCGAGAGGATGTGGCCGACGATCGTCGCGATGACCAGCGCGATGGCGCCGAGGAAGGCCAGCGCGTACGTCGCCTTCTCCATGCCGTTGTACATCGCCGTGACATCCTTGCCGACGTAGACCGTCTGCGTCGCATGGCCCTCATCGTCGCGGACCTGCTGGGCCGTCAGCATGATGCGGGCCTTGCGCGTGTTCTCCGAGCCGGGCTTCGAGAAGACCGTCACGCCGCCCGGCTCCACCTTCTCCTGCGCGATCGTGTCGAGGATGAAGGGCTCGATGCGGAACGAGGCGCGCGCGAAGTTCAAGAGGCGCCCCTCGTTGTCGAAGACATAGAAGAACAGGCGGTCATTCGTGCTCTTGTAGGCGATCGTATCGTCGAGCACGATCTCCGGGTGCTGGTTGAAGTACTCCTGCGCCTCCGCCACATTGCTCGCCGTGTCCATGAGCTCGCGCGCCTGCTCCGACGTGATCGACCACTCCATCGTCTTGTGCATCGCGAAGATCAGCACGACGAGGAAGATGATCATGACGATCGAGTAGAGCAGCGTGAGCTTGCGGCGGCTGCTGCCAAAGATGTTCTGCGCCATCAGCTCTTGGCCTCCAGCTTGTAGCCGACACCGCGGACCGTCTTGATGACCGTGCCGCCGTCGCCGAGGTCAAGCTTCTTGCGCAGGATCTTCATGTAGGAGTCGATGTTGTTCGAGCTGACGTCCGACTCGAGGCCCCAGATGCGGTCGAGGATGATGTCGCGCGGCACGACGATGCCGATGTTCTGCGCGAGCAAGTCGAAGATCTGGAACTCGCGCGGCGAGAGCTGGATGACCTTGTCCTTCTTCTTGAGGACCTTCGCCGTGCGGTTCAGCGTGAACTCGCCGACCTCGACGATATCCTGCTGGATCTTCTGCGTGCTGCGGCGGCCGAGCGCGCGCAGGCGCGCCATGAGCTCCGCGAACTCGAACGGCTTGACGAGGTAGTCGTCCGCGCCCGCGTCGAGCCCCGTCACGCGGTCCTCGACCGAGTCGCGCGCCGTCAGCATCAGGATGGCCTTCTCATAGCCGTCCTTGCGCAGGCGGCTGCACGCCTCCACGCCCGTCTCCCCCGGCATCATCCAGTCGAGGATCAGGATGTCGTAGTCCGTGTACATCGCATACTCGTAGATATCACTGCCGTTCGTCACCCATTCGACCTGTATGTCATTCTGCTCCAGCATGTACTGGATGAGCTTGCCCAGGCGCTTGTCGTCCTCTGCCAGCAAAACCCGCATCGTCACCACTCCTCAAAAATCAAATGCTTTCTATATATATACACGCCTTCCGTGAAAAAAGACTGAAGCCCGCCAGGATGCGGCAGGCTCCAGCCTCTTACGTCTCTGCCTGCACCGGCTCGCTCCACGGGCGGGCCAGGCCGTCCGGGAAGCGCTCCTCAAAGTCCGCGACCGGGACGGGCCGCGAGTAGTAGAACCCCTGAAAGATGTCGCAGCCGATCTGCGTGAGATCGCGGACCTGCTGGCTCGTCTCGACCCCCTCGACGACCGTCGGCATGCCGAGCTCGCGCGCGAGCGCCACGATCGAGCGCAGGATGATGCGGCTGCGCTCCTGATGCTCCGTCTTGCGCAAGAACTCCATGTCGATCTTCAGGATGTCCGCCTGGATGTCCTTGAGGAAGCTCAGGCTCGAGTAGCCGCTGCCGAAATCATCGATGGCGATCGTGAAGCCGTACTCCTTGAGCCGCTGGATGAGAGCGATGGCCTCCTTCGGCTTGTCCATGAAGACCGTCTCCGTGATCTCGAGCTCGAGATGCTCTGGGTCGATCTTGTACTCCTCGACGAGATGCGTGAAGACCTCGTAGAGGTCGAGGTAGTAGATGTCCTTGACCGAGATGTTGACCGAGATCCTGTAGCTGCCGAAGACCGGGTCATCCTTCCACGACTTCAGCAGGCGGCAGGCCATCTCCCAGATGTGGTAGTCGAGCTGCCAGATCTTGCCGTGCTCCTCGAGGATTGGGATGAATACCGCGGGCGGGATCACGCGGCCGTCCTCGCAGACCCAGCGCGAGAGCGCCTCTGCGCCGATCACGTGCCGGTCCCCCGCCCCTACCTGCGCCTGCAGGTAGAGCTGGATCTCCCCGCGGCCCAGCGCATCCGAGAAGCGGCTCAGCACCGCGCGGTCGCGTATCTTGTCGGACATCATGTGATCCGAGTACCAGACAAAGCCGTTGCTCTCCTGCGTCTTCAAGACGCTCGCCGCCAAAAACGCGCGGTCGCAGAGCACCGAGATCGGCATGCGCCGGTCCGTGACGCGGCAGATGCCGATTGCGATCTGCAGGTCGAAGTGGATCGAGGTAAGCTCGTGCATGACCGTCTCGACCGTCTTGAGGTATTTCTCCGGCACGAAGTCCTCCGCCGGGATCATCATGGCGAAGCGGTCCGCGCGGAGGCGCCCGTAGGCCGTCCGCCGGTTCTGGCCGTAGCGCCGGCGCAGCATGCCGCCGACGCGCACCAGGAGCTCATTGCCCTTCGTCATGCCGTAGAGCCCGTTCAATAGCTTGAAGTCCCCGAAGTTCAGGCAGACCATGAGGTATTCCACATGCGGGTTGTCGTCCATGACGTGGCGCGCCTGCCGGTAGAAGCCGTACTTGTTGTAGATGCCCGTCAGGGCGTCGTGCATCGTGCCGAAGTGCTCCAAATCGAGGTTCTTCTGGTCCTGCGTGCAGTCGCTGATGAGGAAGTACATGCCGACATCCTTGCCCGTGCCGTCGTTGAGCGGGTAGCGGCAGATCTGCAGCGACCGCGGGCTCTCCTTCTCCCCGTACTGCTGCAGCCAGACCGTAGCCTCCGGGCTCGCGAGCGCATCCTCCTGGAACCAGTCCTTGAGGATGACCTCGAGCTTTGCCAGGCTGTCCGGGACATCGAAGAGGCGGAACGCCTCGCTGTTCGCATAGATGCAGTGCCCGCTCATATCAAACCAGACGACACCCGTCGGCAGGTTCTGCATGGCCATGCGCAGCGTCTCCTCAAACACCTTCCGGTCAAATCCCTTCTGCAGCATCGCGTGATGCCCGTCCTTCTTCATGCCCCGGCCCCTCTCTATGCGAATCAGCTCCATGACACAGGAAAACGTCGTGCCGTCCGCGAGCAAGATCTCGATGGGGCGCGACGTGATGAAGTAGAGATCGCCGTCCTTGATCTCCGTCTTGTGCAGCTCCATGCCCGTCTTGAGCGCGCGCAGGCTCGTGCAATTGCGGCAGCGGTTCGTGCTACGCCAGACCGAGTAGCAACTCGGGCCGTATTCATAAGAGCAGTCCGCCCCGATCGCAAAGGAATGGCACTCCTCCGGATCGACGAGCCGCACGACGTCGTATTCCTCCGACAACCGCGCGATCTCCCCCTTCACTTCCTTCTCACTGAATTGCAGCGTCATGCGCAATCTCCCCCTCTGACCATGTCTGATACAAGCGCCTCATAGCCTTCCCGTACAGGACACCATCTATTTCTCGTCTTCTCATCGCAGACTTATAACAAATCAAAATCAATATAGATTCTTTCGTCCAAGCACCTGTATTTTCCTGCCACTTCATGTAAATTTCTGGTAATTTCTCCGCCACTTCCTGCTTTTTCGCCTTCCCCCACAAAAAAACAGCCCGGAAGCGAGTTCCAGGCTGCCGTATGACAGGAAGCCGTCAGTTGCGGCCGAATTTGTCCTTGAGGATGACATCGTGCGAGCCGCCCTCGACAATGCTCGTGGCCGAGACGAGCGTGATCTTCGCCTTCTCGCGCAGCTCCGGCAGCGTCAGTGCGCCGCAGTTGCACATCGTCGAGCGGATCTTGGCCAGCGTGATGTTGACGTTGTCCTTGAGCGGGCCGGCGTACGGGACGTAGGAGTCAACGCCTTCCTCGAAGGAGAGCTTGCGCGCGCCGCCGAGATCGTAGCGCTGCCAGTTGCGGGCGCGGTTCGAGCCTTCGCCCCAATACTCCTTGTAGTACGTGCCGTTGACCTTGACCTTGTCCGTCGGGCTCTCGTCGAAGCGCGAGAAGTAGCGGCCGAGCATCAGGAAGTCGGCGCCCATCGCGAGGGCCAGCGTCATGTGGTAATCGTGGACGATACCGCCGTCGGAGCAGACCGGGATGTAGACGCCCGTCTCCTCGTAGTAGCGGTCGCGCTCGGCGCAGACATCGATGAGCGCCGTGGCCTGGCCGCGGCCGATGCCCTTCGTCTCGCGCGTGATGCAGATGGAGCCGCCGCCGATGCCGACCTTGATGAAGTCCGCACCCGCCTCAGCGAGGAAGCGGAAGCCCTCAGCATCGACGACATTGCCCGCGCCGACCTTGACATCGCTGCCGAAGTGCTCGTGGATGTACTTGAGCGTGATGCGCTGCCACTCCGAGAAGCCTTCCGAGGAGTCGATGCAGAGCACATCCGCACCAGCCTTCAGGAGTGCCGGGACGCGCTCCGCGTAGTCGCGCGTGTTGATGCCGGCGCCGACGATGTAGCGCTTGTTCTCGTCGATGAGCTCGAGCTCGTGCTCCTTGTTGTCCGTGTAGTCCTTGCGGAAGACCATGTAGCGCAGGCGCTGGTTCTTGTCGACGAGCGGCAGCATGTTGAGCTTGTTCTCCCAGATGAGGTCGTTCGCCTTCGTCAAAGACGTCGTGTCCGCATCCGCGTAGACGAGCTTCTCGAACGGCGTCATGAACGTCTCCGCCTTCGTGTCGAGGCTCATGCGCGAGATGCGGTAGTCGCGGCTCGTCACGATGCCGAGGAGCTTGCCCGTCGGCGTGCCGTCTTCCGTGACAGCCATCGTCGAATGGCCCGTCTTCTGCAGGAGATCCAGGATCTCGCCGAGCGTCGTCGTCGGCTTGATGTTGGAGTCACTGCTGACAAAACCGGATTTGTAGTTCTTGACGTGGGATACCATGGCAGCTTCTGCTTCAATGCTCTGCGAGCCGTAGATGAACGAGACACCGCCCTCTTTCGCGAGTGCGATTGCCATCTTGTCGTTCGAGACCGCCTGCATGATGGCAGACGTCATCGGGATGTTCATCGAGATCTTCGGTTCTTCACCTTTCTTGAACTTCACCAGCGGCGTCTTGAGAGAGACGTTATTCGGGATACACTTATCCGACGAATAACCTGGGACGAGAAGATACTCTCCAAACGTGTGTGATGGTTCCTTGAAATAGAATGCCAACGTAACCCCTTCTTTCTTGAATCTCCTGAGGACCTTCCTCAAATATATTGTTACTAGTCTACAATAAAGGAAAAGGCTTGTCAATCCCTTTTTGAAACGCGGTTTACACTGTTACAAGAGCATGGCGCTCCCATAGCTTCATTATAGCACCGCCCGCGCCCCGGCGCAAAGAAAAAAGCCAAGGGAATCCGAGGGGATTTCCTTGACTTTTCTCTGCATCAATACTGCCAGCGGGCCATGGCCGTCGCAAAGACGTCCTTGTCGTTGCGCGCCGTGTAGTCGGCATGCTCGATCTTCGCGAGGCCAAGCGAGCCGTCGAGGAAGAAGTGGTCCTGCAGCTTGAGGCGGCCTGTCAGAGCTGCCTCATAGACGTTCGGGTGGTTCATCGCACCACGGTCCATCTGCGTGCGCATGAAGTACGCGCCGATCTGGTTCTCGCCCGGCAGGTAGTGGTTGACGCCGAGGTAGTACTTCTTGGCGTTGTTGCCCATCGAGTCGCCGATGATGTCGTCGCTGTACGTCCAGCCATTCTGGTACTTCTGGTGGACGTACCAGGCTGGGTTTGTCGAGGCGTACTCGAGCGTCATGTCCCACGAGCCATCGCGCGTCAGCTGCGGCAGGTACGTGCCGAAGCGGTAGCCGCGCTCCGTCGGCTGCAGGCCGCCCGCGTCCTCGCCGTAGACCTCGCCGTAGAACTGGACGCCCGGCAGGCGCACGCGGAAGTCGCCGCCCGCAATATCATTCCAGCGATCCTGGCCCGCCTCGTCATTGCGCCCCGTCACCCAGTGGCGCCAGTCCGACTTCGAGAGGCCGTTGCGCTCACCGCCGAGCATCGAGACGCGCATCAGGCCGAACGTGAAGGCATCCGACGGCGTGAAGTCGGCGCGCACGCCCAAGAGACCCGCATGGTCGAAGTCCTTGTGATCTACAGCGCGGTCGCGACGGTCGCCCTCAAGCTGGCCGTAGAAGACATGGTAGTTCTGCTTGCCGAGGAAGCGGAAGAAGCCGCGCACCGGCATGTCGTCCTCGAGATGCGCCTGGACCATCGTCATCGGCTTCATCGTGTTGTCGAGCACGAGCTTGCCCGTCTTGCCCTGGCCGTAGCTCAACGCCTGACGGCCCGCGAGGTACTCGACAATGCCCGTCTTCGTCTTGACATAGCCCTCTTCGAGTTTGAGCTCCGCATCGTCATCGTCGTTCCAGCTCAGACGCGGCGTCAGCGAGACAGCCGTCTTGTGACCGATGTTGCCCGAGACCTCCGCCTTGGCGACGGCATTGAAGCCGTCCGCATAGTCGTAGCCATTCGTGCCCTGGCCAAACGGCTGCCAATGCGCATGTGGCTGAGCGCTACTGCCGTTGCGACGCTGTCTGTACGACGACTGGTCGCTGTTGTAGCTCGCGAGCCGCAGCGACGCCTCGCGCAGCGCGACGTCCTCCTGGTCGCTCCTGCCCTCGAGCACCTCGATCTCCGCGCCAAAGGCCTGACGCATCGAGGCGAGCTCGTCTGCGAGATAGGCAGGCATCGGCTTGTCCTTGGCGTTTTTCTCCGCCTGCAGCACCCACTTCGCCATCTGCATGCGGCTGTACGGGCGCGCGCCGTCCGGCAGCGCATCGATGTAGCCCATGCCGCTGAGCTTGTCGACATAGTCGTAATAGACGCTCCCCGTCGGCACATCCGCCGTCACAGCTTCCGCCCCGGCCAGTCCCGGCACCATGACCGATGCCGCAGCCGCCATCATACCGGCCAGCAAAGTCTTCTTCATCAGGATTCCCCCACTCACAACTATCATAGAAATTTTAAAATACATGAGAATTCTATCATGATTGCCCCGCCAAAAGCAAGTGCACCTGCTTCTGGGCAGAGGTTTCAGCGCATTTTGTTCTTGCGCCAGCTGCGGTAGCCGTAGACCGTGCCGAACGCGATGAAGACCACCGCCACGAGCGCGAGCAGCTGTTCCCAAAATACTGCCATCCCCTGTTTCCTCCTTCAATACCGTATCACCCCATTATACCACATCGCGCCCCCCGCCGTACCAAAGTACACTATTTGGAAAACGGACCAATCTGCGGAATTTTATCCGGAAATCAGCAGGAATTCCGCGACGGAGCGGCGAAGTGCTATTAAGTGGATAGTGGTGATAGACTATCCGATCCCTTTGGTGTGGCAGTTGATATCCTTTCACTTCCTCAACTGCCACAGCGGCTGACTCCCCCATTTGTCAGCCGCTTCTTTTTTTGCCCGCACGCGCGGCGGGAAGTTCTCTGTCAAGCCCCCCGCCTTTACGGATTGCGACAAAAGTAGTATAATAAAGAACTATTAAGAGCTTTAGTAAGCGTATTCTATTGGCAAATCGTTCGATTTGTCGTCAGAATCGCAAAATCGTGATATGTGTCCAGTGCCTAGGAGGTCTTTTTATTGAGTCGTAAAACAAGAACCGTGAGAACCCTGTTTGCCGCCGCGCTCCTCGCGTGCGCCGCAGCCAGCACCACTGCCGTCTCAGCCGCGCCAGCCGTCACCGCACACGTCTCTTCGCATCGTGCTGAGGCTGCCATGACGGACAGCGCCTCCGCCATGGTCAAGCACGACGCCGCCATGACCGCACCGGCCGCCATGCAGCGCCATCTGCCCGCCGAGCCAGGCTACAGCAAGAATGCCGAGGTCGAAGCCAAGATCTCCCCGCTCTCGCCCGTGACGCCGACTTCGCCCATCACGCCCGCGATTGACCTGCCGTCCATCATCCCCTCGCAGCCCGCGCCGGGCAGCAGCTCCACGGCTGACGCCTACGCCGTCCGCACCGACTTCGGCAAGAGCAACCTCCACAAGTGGAGCAGCGTCTACGGCATGGACACGCCGTGGGATGCAAACGACGTGACCGACACCGAGCACTTCAAGAGCTCGACCGTCGCCTTCCTCGACACGCTCAACACCCTCGCCCAGTCAGCCGGCGTCTCCTTCGTCCTCACGGGCGGCGCTGAATACGGTTACCACGCTCACGGCACCTACTCCCACGAGAACGGCTACAAAGTCGACATCTCCGACTCCGGCATCTACGCCGGCACGACGGCCTACCGCATCCTCCTCGAGGCCCTCACTCCCTTCAAGCACCACCTCTCCCACGAGTGGAACAACAACCACTACGACATCACGATCTATCCCGCCGACTACACCGGCTCCTACTCCGGCGCCGACCACGACAACTCCGGCGACGACGAATAAGACCACAAGCACGCCAAAAAGACCGCATCCGAGCAGTTCCCTGCCGGATGCGGTCTTTTCCTTTCCTCGTGTCCACGGAGCGGCCATCAGTCATGCGGCGGCTCATCAAAGAGGCTGAGCTCATCCGCCGGCCCCGCCTCCTCCGGCGCCGCCAGGCCGCGCTCCGCCCGGTAGTGCGCCTTGAGCTGTTCCATAAGCTGCGGCAGATAGCGCAGCACCTCCGCCTCCGTCCGGAAGCAGTTGCCCGCCGCCGCATGCGCAAAGTCCGCAAACGTGCCGTGCCAGTTGCACCCGCGCACCGTATTGTCGTCCGCCATGTAGTAGTAAAAATCCGGCTCCACCGGCACGAAAGGCTCCATGCGGATCCGCGCCGCCCCGCTCAGGAGGTCCGCCAGGCATCCCTTGTCGAGCACAGCCGCCGCCCGGGCCGCCTCCAGCTCCTCCGCCGACAGCGTGCCGATCAGGTCCGCCTGCACCGCCATCGCGTAGAGCCCGTCCTCCGCCAGGAAGAACAGCGACTCCGCCACGCCCTCGACAGCAAACACCTCCCGCAGCTCCACATGCAAGAGATCCGCCACCGCCTCCATGCAGCCGCGCCGCCCCATATCATTCCAGCAACCTTGCTTCTCCATCCCAGTCCCTCCACATCATCGCCATCCCCGCCGCCGGGCAGGCACCAAAAAAGGCCCCGCAGAACCCCGCGAAGCCTCACATAGCAAGTGGTGCCGAAGACCGGACTTGAACCGGTACGTTGTTGCCAACGGCAGATTTTGAGTCTGCTGCGTCTGCCAATTCCGCCACTCCGGCAAAACGACACATCATGCATCGTTAACAGATAATAGTATACCAGACTCCCCGCCCCCTGTCAATCCCCCAAAACCTTCTCCCCTGGAGAAGGTCGCGCGGAGCGGTGGATGTGGTTTCCGTCCCTCAGTGGAAGGTGGTCCGCAGGATTGGAAGGGGTGTCAGTCAATCCGGTATAGCAAGTTCACCTCTCAGCACGCCGTTCTGACGCTTCATCTGGACAGCTTGATGCAGGATCACAAGTTCCTCGTTCAACCCAACAGTCACATGCATCTTCCCCTGAGTCCATTCCTTGACCGGATCGATGTATCGTTTTCCCAAGGGAGCTGCCATCATACGTGGATTCGTGCGATGCTCCGTCGTACTGAATCGATTTTCCGCATATGTCGTATAGGCATACACCGCCTTGATGCGAATCCCCAAGGCCGCACATAGCACCCGCATATCCAGATAGCTCGCTCGGTTCTTCAACCGAACGTCAAACCACTTCCGATTGTCCATACGTCCCTTCATTTCAATCATATGCAGGATCCAACTATCGCCCACACGCTGCAAAATAGCGTGATCCACACATTTGCTCAATCCCTTCCGCTGGCCGCGATTCCAGAAACCGCAACGATTCTTCTTATCGTACTGGGCGATACATATATTTTCACCTTTGACATGTAGTGTCAGTTCCGTATAACCGGAATCCTGATTCTCGGTCAACAGGTAGTCCGAGCACTCAGCCTCTATATACTCCGGAGCGATGAATTCCTGCAGCACAAAATTCAGTCTGGCATCATGCATCAGTCATCCTCCCCCTGGAACGCGTAAACTTCATCAAGGATGCGCTCTAAAGCATCGTTAAAGCTCGGGACTTCAAAGCCGTACTTCTGCGGCTTCAATTCCTGGACAAACGTCCTGCCCTGCTCCACAGGATCCCTCAATTCCTTCGATTCTCTTGAGAACTGATACATCCTGACCTGACGATCCTGCAGCAGGTCCACAGAGTCATAGTCAAACCGCTCCATGAGCTGCTTGCGCTCGGCAGGGGGACGCTTTGCTAGCTTCAGCATATTGTTGACATGCTGCAAGATCGTATCGCTGTGCGTCGTGACCCAAACCGATTTTCTGTTGTTCACCAAGCGGACAATGAACTGCGCCATCCGCTTCTGCAGTGCAGGATGGAGATGTGCCTCAGGCTCCTCGATGATGATCGTCTTGAAGTTGATGCCGGACTGAAGCAGCAGCGCCAGCGGCGCCAGCTCCGTGATGACCGACGACGTGATGTAGAGCGGCATATCCGCCCCCACATCCTTAGGCGTATACTGGAAATCCGGGAGAATCGTGCGCTTGATCTTGAAAGAACCATCCGTCATGTACGTCTCCAAAAACGGCATCAAATGATCTGCTAATGCATTCGCCCGAGGGGACTCAAACTTCGTAATGAGCTGCAGGAAGTCAACATACGGCAGAGTCAGTGCTCCTCTGTCCCCCACTGCCGTCTGGCTGAAGTTCGCCTGGATGGACTGTTCCAAGAGCTGCTTGTAGGTGAGCATGAAACCCGTCCTGGATGCCGGCAGATACACAGGCTCGCCATTCCGGCGCCCCCGCATCACCGGCGTGTAAAGAGGCGCCGCGATGTCCCCCATCAGCAGATTCCAGCAGATGTACGTATTCATCCGCATCAGTTCCTCGCGCGTATACGTCTCACTCTGCGGGAAACTGATGTCACGCCCCGCATGGAACGCATATCGCTTGCCCTCGCGGAAGTGCAGCTTCAACGGCTTCTTCTGCCGATAGTCCCGGACCTCCATCTTGCCAGATTCCATTACATGGTTGAACAGATGGTGCAAGAAATCCTTCTTCCGCTGGATCAGCAGCTCATTGAACCAATCGAGATAAAGCGCGACAACAGCATCGTCGAGCATACTCTCCCTGTCGACATGCTCACGCAACCAGTCCTCACAGCGCTTATACGCCCGGCTGTCCGAAGGGCGAGCAGGGAAAAGGTTCTTCCCCAAGAACAAGAGCCCCCATAAGATTGTCATCATATAGGATTTACCGCTGTTGTTATCACCAATGAAGAAAATCAGTGGTGCAATCCGGATATCCGCCTTCGCGATCTTCCCAATCCGCTCGACATGCAAAGTCCATTCCTGATTCATACGCTCCTCCCCCTGAATCACAGATATTCTCCCTCATTATAACATGGATACCCTTCACCGCATAGCACAAAACATCGTCCCCCATACCAAGAACCGCCCTGCAGCTACTGCACTGCAGGGTGGTTCTTGCGTCAACAGGCAGCTGTCCTTCCATTCGATCGTATCGAGACTGGGGACCTGTGCCTTGATGATTTTCTCGACATGCTTGATGGAGTTCACGACATTCAAGGCATGTCAATAAATGTCGTACGTCCAATCAGGTCTGGATTCAAGCGGATCACCTCATCCGAGCGATGCGGCAACGTGAGGATGATAGCCTTCAGACCATTGAAGAGTTCCGTCTTGATTGTCCGGGCGATGTATTTCTGCACATCCTTCCCAAATGTATAAGAAAGATCCTACACTAGATTCAAGTCTAGTCATTCTTCCAGGTATCGATAGCACGTTTAATCTTTGTCATATGATGATAAGTTCCTTGATTTATTGATTCTTTTTTACCGAACTCTTTTTCGGAACGCCTTACATACGTCAAAAAATTACCTTTATCTCTTATATGTTTATTCTTTTGATCTCCCCTACATCCTTTCGGCGACAATATATCCTTGTTTCTATGAGCAGAATATAGATTGTACAAACTCTTGGTTTGAATACGTTTTTTCTTAATAGACCAATATCGAGCAGCTTTTACCTTTCGGTACATACGATAATAATATTTTGATAGAGTCTTATCACGTATCGAAATCTTCTTGCCATCAAAAGAGAATCCTAAGTAATCAATCCGCTTCTTTATTTGAGCTCCTTCCTCATCAGTGATATAGAGATTACAATTCATAATAGATTGATTTCGATATTCATAAACCTGCGTTTTATTTACTTCTAATATCAAGCTTTGAACCCCTTCGATATACTTCATAATTTCCGTATATCTCTGTAGAAAATAATCCTTTCCAGTTTCGGGAAAAATGATAATAAAATCATCACAATATCTCATATAAAACCCATCATATTTTTGAATATAATCATGTATATTTTTATCAAATTCCAGCATATAAACATTGGCAAAAACAGCACTAATAGAGGATCCTTGAGGAATACCATAACCCTTCTTGTTCTTTTCGACTGCTGGATGAAGAGCATTCTTATCATCATCACTTTTGCGTAAGTTCGGAAATGAGCACTTCTTAAATTTATGAAAATCATTTATGCTCATTAATCGAGATAACTTATTTATATCTTCATATCCTGCATATGAGCCCGATTTTCCAATGAACGCAGCAACATCTTCGATACGACTTTCTGCGTATTTTGTAATACTCTTATAAACAGCATACCAATCATCAGGGAGTTTGTCCACGCCTAATACGTCACATAATCGATTTTTCAGATACCTATGATCTAAAGAATCAAAAAAGGATTTAAAATCGCCTACCATGATACAACACGAATCATGGCTCTTTATAAAATCAAATGCTGACTTTGCAAAATGGATATTATTCTTGTGAAGATCCGTTCGATATGCCACAGCTACATTACTGATTCCATCCAAATTAACGCGTCTGTTGTATAAATCATTCAAAAAAAAGGAATAATACTGGTAGATACATCGATCCAAATGTGTTGCATAACACAGTAGACGAGTTTTTTCTTTAAGGCTCTTTTCTCGATTACTATATTTTGTGTAATCCTTTTCAAATGAAATAAATGGGAAAAACTTATGCGATGCAATATTCTTTGGATTAGTTACATAATCCCATACCCAATCATCTTTCAGCGTACATCGCTTTCCAAAGTGTGCATATGCCTTACCATCGCTCTTCCCCCGGAAATCATTCAGTGTTCTGTCCACACACCATCCCTCCTTACAAATAATAAAACCCATCGGTCAAGGTGGCAATATCCTTATAACCGATGGGTATACTATCCTCTGGTGCATAAAGTGCAATTGCCAAAGAACTATCCCGAATTATGCTATGATAATCCTAGAGGTGAGCCAAATGTACACCGTTGATATCACCATGGTAATCACAATGAATCTTTCGATGTGCGTTGCTGTGCTAGCAGTATTGCTAGTTCTGAGGTGTAGTGAGAGCATGAAGCTTCATGATCTTACTACACCGGTCAAACAACGCTTGACAAACATCTCGTTCTCTTAGGCCTAATCGTCTAAGACAAGTATATTATAGCAGATCATCGCATAGATGGCAAGAACTTCACTACTCTTCAAAGATGACGTATAATATATTTCGCAAATTCCTAAAAATATAGACATGTTCTATTGCCACTAGTAGAATTAAGTTGCCACACAAAATCAAAAGGAGACAATAAATATCGGTCCGGCCTAGACACGGATCCTCACCAACAATCTGAACAAACATGTAAATCGCGCGATTAAGCGCCGTACCCGAGCAATTGGAGGGACAGCGCATTGATGCTAGTCTGCGCTAGATTGCAGTACGTTGCTGCATCTGAATGGGGTACAAAACAGTATCTTCATATGGACCATCTCTGCCAGATAGAACTGGAGCAAAGACTACTAGAAGATTAACTGATGGATTTACAATCTAAGTGCAACAGCTCCTAGAGTGCAGCGAACCGTTCCGTCCGTGGCCACTGGGAAGCGGATACTGTGGTGGGCAAGCAAGGAAAGGCATGGGCCTTTTACGGGAGTTCTTCCCGAAAGGCAAAGACATCACGGATATGCCAGAGGATTACATCCAACGAAAGTACCATGAGTTGAACCTGCGCCCCAGGAAGTGCCTTGGCTACAAAACACCATATGAGGTCTATTTCTCAAAGGTGTTGCACTTAGCTTGACAATTCGCCCCTTTTAAATCTGATAATCAGTAGTACCTAATCGGTCAAATCCTGCGGATCTGCAATGCCTACAAGCTACGCAACTAAGCATTGGCTTTACAGCAAAATTCACCGATTTTTCCTTTGAATCCAAAAGACCGTATGCATTTACTATAATCGTTAAATTTACTTCTATCAAATGAGTTTAATAGCCATCTAACATTGCGACTATAATCAAGATGTCGTATAATTTCTCCTATATATGGAGAGTCTATTTTATTATATGAAAATCCAAATGAATAAATCACATTTATGTTGTTCAGTGACTCAAAATACTTCTGATGTTTTGCTATATTTCCCGTAACATCTTTTCGCCACGCATTGTATAGCTTGTTCGGCACATTTAAAAGATTAAGATATTTTTCAATATCATCCATTGTGCCAGTACTAACAAAAGGGCACTCTGACATATCATGCTCTTCATCTTCTGGTTTTAAATCCTCACCATGACCGACTAATACTGTACCATCACCTGCTATTCCATGGATATGCTCCACGTTGTAACAGCCATATAATTTCTCTAATGTTTCAGTGTAATTGAAAGTGAAAAAACGGCTATATCCCTGATTTATATATTGTTGAAAAGATAACATAGGTTTTGCTTGATAAACATCTATTGTATTGATCCATCTGTGAAATATCTCTAGCAACATGTTCTCCGAATTATTTAAGGCTTGTAATGGCACTATATTTTGATAAGAATAATAGTCCGGATCTTTATCGGTATCCTCATTGCTGCAATCATAAGCATACTCATCAGAGGACATTATATCTTGTTGGAAATCAGCTTTTCCTAAAAGTGTCTCAAATTCATTCCATAGAAACTTACCCTTTTCGTCGAATGCATCGCCAATATGCTCACGAATATCATAAAGTAACGACCGTTCATCCGGAGATGCATCTTTTCTAGTCAAATATCGATAAAAATCTTCATACCCTGTTGGTAGTCCATGTGCACGATCGAAGCCATTTCCTATAATGAAAAGTTGATTCTGTCTCCTCACTTCAACAAGTTACCTCCTCAGGCAAAACAATATACGTCGGTATGTTAGTGGTATAAAGTGAAAATCAATAGATCAAGGATGCTTCAACGGAAGTCAAACTTATCCTTGTGCCCCACCCAATCAATCTTCCCTGAATAGGCTGCTGTATACATAACCACGATGATATCGGGCTTCTCTTCTCGGATAAATGTCTCGACGCTGCCGGTGAAATGACGCAGGTCGAGGGCTGTAATCTGGCGGCAGCCGAGGGCAAGATATGGGATAAGTGTATCGCAATAGGAATCGCGGAGAATCAGGATTCGCTTTCCACTATCGGGCTGATTCTGGTTCTCGATGCGAAGCAACGGCAAATCTCCATGCCCATAGAACGCATATGGATTCAGATTGTAATAATCCTGACGCTCAATCTGACGCGGGTCGAGCAATAAGTCGAAACCGCCCGTCGCATTAACATCGAGAGAAGGCATTTCTACATGCAGCTTTACAGGGAAGTTTGGCGTGACGACATCGAAGTCATCTGGCTCTGTTTTGACCAGTGTCACTTTCTTTCCCTGGCTACCGAGGAAAAAGGCGGGATGCGTTTCCACCCGATACCGTTCAGGTGCATAGGCCGCCCGCGTCATCGGAATGCCTTCTGATTCCAGGCGTTGGGCCAGAAGATCCGTGGCAAGCAGTGCCGCCTGTGGACGCCAGTGATGATCAGTTCGATAGAAGAAGCGATGATATGCTTCCGATGTTGGCGCAACTTCATGGAAGTTCTCCCGCAGGTCCATCACCTCAATGCCATTCTGGCGCAGCCCACTGAGCAATTCATCCGCATTCTGATTTGAAAAGTCCAGCTTGCCATTCACATCATCATCGCCGTATGCATCGACCTTGAATGGTGCCTGGACAAAGAGTAAGTGCACTCCCTGCTCTGTCGCAAAGTCAGCCAGCTTCACCACCGCATCAATGCGCTCCTGTTGTGCAGAGCGCGGATAAGCAAAGGTCAGGCTTCCATCGTCCAGCTTCGCTATCTGTTGCGAGGGATTCACGACCTGCCAGCCGATTGCATTCTCATAGTGACGACCACCCTCCACAAGCGCAGGATACTGCCAAAAACGCTTTGTCGTCCAATCCTCAACCTTCGTCTCAGCCCCCTTCGTCACGTGCGACTCCAATACGCGTGACTTGGCCAACGCACGCGAAAATACAGACTGGTGTCCCTCTTCTGCAAAAGGATATGCCTTTACCCAATCGATTTTCTTCTCCGGCTTTGCCTGATCGCGCAAGCGTATATCTGGGGCATCCTGGAAGACCAGCCGCGTGACCACGTTGTCCTGATGCAAGCGCTTGATGAGCAACTGAGCTGTGCCCAAGCGGATGAACACCGTCCCCATCGCAAGGATCAGCACCGCAAAGCAGGTAAGCATGACCTTCTGTCTCCATTTTTCAGCGTTCATGTCCCTGCCTCCTTAAAAATTAAAGTAGATGAACGGATTATAGCTCGCACTGATGCAGACGAGCGTCGCCAGCAGGAACACGCCAGCAGCCCAGATTGGCTCTCCGTATTGGAAGATACTTCCCTGCGCAAAACGTTGCTGCACGGCTGGCCATAATGGCGCGGACAGCAAACACCCGAGCACAAGGACCGAGACGCTGCCCGTCAGATAAATCCAGAACGTCGCATCGATGAGCCCCGCAGGAGCCTGACCAAACATCGCGGCGAGATACTGGCCAGCCGAGGCCAGGTCCTTCGCGCGAAAGAGTGTCCAGCCGCACATTATTGCCAGTAGCGCATAGACATGCGCCAAGGGGCCGAGCTCTTCGGGGAAGTGCGTCAGCTTTTCCACGAGTAGCAGGACAAAATAGAACAGACCCCAGCAAAGGAACGTCCAGTTCGCACCATGCCAGATGCCAGTGAGCGCCCAGACGACAAAGAGATTGCCGACCCAGCGCAGTTTCGAGACACGGTTGCCGCCCAATGGGATATAGACATAATCGCGGAACCAGGAACCGAGCGAGATATGCCAACGTCGCCAGAATTCCGTCGCACTGCGCGAGATATACGGATAATTAAAGTTCTCTGCAAAGCGGAAGCCGAACATCCGCCCCAGACCGATGGCCATATCGCTGTAACCCGAGAAATCAAAGTAAATCTGCAGGGTATAGGCCAGCACACCGAGCCAGGCTGTCGCCGTCGAGAGCGGCACCCCTGAATCGAAGATATCATCGGCCACCTGTGCGACATAATTCGCGATCAGGACCTTCTTGCCCAATCCATAGATGAAGCGCATCATGCCAGCCGCAAAGTCTGTCATGTTCTCACGGCGATGCGCAATCTGCTCCGCGATGAGATCATACCGCACGATTGGCCCCGCGATGAGCTGCGGAAATAGCGCGATGTAGAGTCCCACCGCCAGCACACTGCGCTGTGCCCGCGCCTTGCCGTAGTAGATATCGAAAAGATACGATAAGAGCTGAAAGGTGAAAAACGAAATGCCGATTGGCAAAGTGATGGAGATGACCGAGAAGTCATGATGCAGCAAGAGACCGAGCTGGGAAGCCACGAAGGTCAAGTACTTGAATACAAAGAGCAGACCGACATGGAACACAACGCCAATCGTCAGTGCACGTCGCTTGTCTGCAGCCGTATCCGCCCTCTCGATACGCAGGCCGATGTACCAGCCCACAACAATGGACAGGACCATCAGCCACTGGCTCACCCCAGGCGTAGAAGCCCAAGCTGGCCAGAAGCAGAAAGTAATTGCGGAATCGCCGTGACTTGACGAACGGATTGTAGTAGATCAGTACCACGAGCGGCAAAAATAGAAACAAAAATACCGTCGATGAAAAAAGCAAGGAAGAGTCCTCCAATCTTAACTTGAATAACTCTTCCTATCATAGCAAAAAAGTCCCCCCCCCGCAAGACATTTGTAAGGGAGGAACCATATTTACCGTTTACTTTCTATCAGATGGACTAATGCAACCGTTCCTGGCACTTTACGGATCCACTGCTTGACCCGTGCCTGATAAGGTAAAATATATTTCGCAAATTCAATTTCATAAAAAACAGACATAGTCTATTGCTGCTAGTACAATTAAGTTACCACACCAAATTCGTAAGGAGGCAATAGACCATGTCTGGTAACATTATACAACTTAACGAGGATCTATTTCCTGACGGCAACAGTGCGCTGATGCTCGTCTGTGCCAGACTTCGCCATGTTGCCGCCTCAGAATGGGACTCGAAGCGCTATATGGACATGGACCATCTATTCAAGATGAAAATTGAGCAGCCAGCTGACGAGGAAAATCCATACATTTGATGCCGATATTTACTGGCGGATGAAATGAATTTGCGAAAGAATCTTGACACTACCAGCCACGTAGAGACCGACATTCAAAGCGAAAGAATTTTGATTATCAGATAAAAAGAATTTAATGTTTCATAATCTCAGGTTCAAAATGTTTATGTTACAAGACTTACACAAATACTAGCATTGGACACATGTTGAACGAATGCTGGGCATACACACATGAAAATCATGTTATGTGGATGTAGTAAGAATCTGTATCATGCGCTGAAACAGCAGGCACTCAAAGGTGTATTTTTCACCACTTTGGTGTCAAAAATCTAAAGTAGCATAAATTCAGGCGCATTGCTCAAGGCCTTGCAGATGTTAACCTGGGACAATGAGCAAGCGACTTAAACATTATAAATGTACTGTCTTTCGAATACAGTACATTTACTTTTTGTAAATCATAATCAATAATTTAGTCAGTAGGATTTGTATCAATATCTGAATGAGAAAGGCATGTTTTACCAGAAATACTTTTTTTGCTCAAATCAGCTTTTATCTGCGAAGAACTGATTTCTGGTGTACGTGGAAGATAAACAACATCCACACCCTCTTTTTTTAAGAAGTCAAACTTTCCTTTCCAATCATCACCGATTGTAAAGATATCAATTTGATATTTATGTGCATCGGTTTTCTTTTGTTCCCAATTCTCTTCAGGGATGACTAAATCAACATATCGGATTGCTTCTAACAACTGTTTTCTCTGCTTATATGAAAAATATGTTTTTTTATGCTTTTGATTCCAATTAAATTCATCAGTAGATAAGGCTACAATTAAATAATCTCCTAACGCTTTAGCATTCCTGAGTAAATTAATATGGCCATAATGCAATAAATCAAAGGTTCCATAAGTAATTACACGTTTCATTTTATCTCCTCCAGCATATCATGTAAACTATGTCAATACATCATTTATTCAATATAGAAATAATTCTATTTACCACACGCTCAGAAGCATGGCCGTCAACAATTCCAAAATATTCTTTCTTGTATATAGCAATTGCATTTTTATAAGCATCATAACGAAAAGAATCAATCGAATTTATTAATTCTTCGTTTGTTTTATTCTTTTTCATTGGTAAATCAGAGTAGGTTTTTTTCAGCTTACGATCACTTGAATTATATTTTTCTAAATCAGAAGTATACAAGAATACCGGTTTATCCATCATAAGAAAATCATTGCATACACTAGAATAATCAGTAATCAGAACATCTGCTGCAAAAAGAAGTTCTTGTGCATCAGGATATGAAGACGCATCTTTTATCTGATTTGCTAAGTTACTTGGTATTTCTACATGCGTCATTACATTCGGATGTAAGCGCAATAAAAGATACCAATCACCTCTAAAACATTTTTTTAAGGCTTGCAAAACACCATGGAAATCAATATTATATCCATCCATACTCCCATCATCACGGAATGTAGGTGCATATAAAACGATTTTATCTTTTAAGCTTAAATGGAACTTAGCACGAATTTCTGCTTTTTGATTGGATGTACCATTTTGAAAAATATCATTTCTTGGCATTCCTGACTCTAGAATATCACAAGTACACCAAAAAGATTTTCTATACCATTCAGAGGTTTTGGGCCCATCTGAGATAAACAAATCTGTAATTGATGAATTATACTTACTTGCTTCTACATATTCTTTAGAAAGAGTTTCTTCCGTCTCTGCCTCAACTGATTTATAGGCATTTGATCCGTGCCATGTCTGGATAAAATATTGCATACTACGCTTGTAAAACGGCAAGCTATTCTTTACATTCGTTATAATTACCTTAGCTGTTGCTAAGTCATATAAGGCGCGTAAACTTATCCAGCGTGTCTTATGAATCTCATTTGGCATAGGTGAATGTATATCTTTAACTAACCATACAAGTTCAACATCTTCATTCTGTTTTATCAATTCGAGAGCAATATATTTGGGGTTACATCCAAATCCACGGCCATTAAAATTTATAAACACGACCTTTTTCTGCACAGGGAATTTAGAAAAGAAATACATCAATATCTTTTTTACAGTTTGTTTTGCTAGGTGAAGCATCTGCTGTTCTCATCTCCATCATTCGTCAATTTACTTATTGAAGTGCTTTTTAACTTTGCGTTTATAGGTACCGAGACAATGGCGTGAATACCGATAGAGATAATAACCCATGAAGAGAATCGGCCTTTTCACGATGCGGCTATACGTTCTATCACTGCTACTGACGCAAAGATAGTGGCTGAAATCTGCTTGCTGGATTGCTCTGCCCCACGGTGTCTGGCGCATATGGAACAAAGCAGGGAGATTGGACAGGGAGTCAAGCATTGTGCTGAGGTAGTTGAGGAAGATATGGAATAATCTCACGTTGTAGGCATTCTCCAACGCTGAAGCGGCTGTCTGTTTCTCCTTCAATACTTGCATGGCGAAGTCATGCTGTTCAGCCTGGCGATGGCTCAAGATGCCGTCATTGTTATGCGTCAGAGAATACTCATTCTGGTGGTAGATATACCAACACTCATTCGTAAGTCCTACGCGGCTGCAGATTGAGAATACGGCAAAGGAATAAAGGTTGTCCTCGCTCATGCGGATATCCTCAAGAAAGCGGACGCGCTTGGCAATCTCTGCCCGATAGAGTTTCGGATAGACGCGCGCCATCAGGATATTCCCGAATTCTCGGTGGTCTGCCTGCGCGTAGCCAGACAAGGCGTAATCCAAGAGTGGCAGCGTATCGGTATAGAGCCAGATCGCATGCTCAGGCGGTTTGCAAGCACAGATTTCCTCATGATCTCGATACTTGACTACCCCCCCCGAAATCATATCTAGATTATATGTTTTTACATATTCCAGGCTACTCTCCAGGAAGTTAGCGGTGAGCTCATCATCTGCATCGCAGAACGCGATATAATCACCTTGCGCATGATCCATGCCGAGATTACGCGCATAAGAAACACCATGATTAGCGATATGGTACACGGAAAAACGCTCTTTGGACTCAGCAGAAATATCATCCAAGAACGAAGCAACTTCCCGGGCACTCCCGTCATCGACGACAATGACTTCAAAGTCACGGTAGGTCTGATTCTGGATGCTAAGAAAACATCGCTTCAAGTCGTCTATCGGCGTGTTGTACACGGTCGTAATCAGGCTGATCACTATAACATCGCTCCCCTATCAATTAAGATATCAATTTCAATTATCTTGATTTTAGTTTTGCCAATACAGTTCTCTGTAAATATTCTGCACCCTGTATATGAAATAACTTCGCTAAGCCTAAATAGAGGGCAAAACTGATTAAGCCTTCCAAAAGCAAAGAAATCCAACTGCATGGTATCATATTCTGAAGAAAATGCAACAAAACGAATATAGTTCCAGCTAAAAGGAAAGGATAAATAACATCTAAAACCTGTTGTTTAACACCATAATTCAATAACCTTTTATTAGGAAAAGCATTAATACAAAACGCAATAATTCCATACAAAGCATTTCCTGCAATAATAGCTAAAGGACTAATCATGACACCAATCATCAAAATCAAGAACCAGAATGGTTTCTTGATGAATTCCAACTTTAGGGAAATATCTGCACGGCCTAGTGCTGATATCGTTTGTAGATTAATCATTCCTAAAATAGCAAAGCATTGACCAAGACATGACCATTGAAGATATGGAACTGCAGAAATCCATTTATCTGTTAACAAAACTATGATAAGATTTTCTGCTAAACCAGCTAAAATCGCCATTATACCAACTACCAGAAAACTTCCTATCATCAAAGATTTTCGCACAGCTTCACGTACTGCATGTTTATCCTGCTGTAAATGAGAAAAAGCCGGAAACAACACACTCTGAACTGTTGTTGAAATATTTCCTGCCAAGACTAAAGGAAACTGCTCTCCTCGATTAGCAAAAGCTAAATCAGCAGTCTTGTAATACCGGCCAATCAAGAAGCTACGTAATTGCTCAAAAAAAGTCCCAATAAAGCTTGTCAACATGATCCGCCAGCTGAATCCATACAGGGATTGGAACACGCGCTTGCTGAAGAAGAGCGTCGGCCGCCAGGGGATCAGGAAATGAAGTGCTGCGGTATTCACGATAACCATGACAATGTTCTGACCGACCAAGGCCCATACACCATAGCCGGAATAGGCCATCACCAGGCCGACAACACCGGATGATATCGTGCCGCTCAGCGTCGAGAAGAAGAACTTCTTGAAAATCATCTGCTGTGAGACATAGGCCTGTTGGATGGAATTCATGGCTGAAATCGGCAGGCGCAAGCCCAAGACGCGCAAGACGGGCACGAGCTCAGGGGTGTGCATCAAAAAGGCGATGTACGGGGCCAAGAGGAAGAGAAGGCCGTACAAGAGAAGCGAGAAGACGACACTGGCCCAGAACATGGTCGAGAACGACTCTTCATCGTAACTCGATTTCTGGATCAGTGCAGAGCCCAATCCGCTGGTGATAAAAACCTCCGACAAGGCGATAAAGATCATCGTCATGGCGATAATGCCGTACTCTTCCGGCAGAAGCAGCCTTGCCAATATGACCGATACCACAAAGCTGACAACCTGAGACGAACATCGCTCCAAGAACCGCCAAACCATCCCACGCCAAGCGGCAGAAGCCACTTCGTCCCGAGACATCATAATCTAAACCACTCCTATGCATCATGAATTCGGATATATCTGTATTATCGCATCATTGCTGTGGAAAACACTTCTGGCGGAACGCCTGAATAAAAAAGAAAAAATGGAGCCGATACAGGATATACTTCATACGATCCTTAGTGGTTACATATGGGTTCCTGAAGTACGCATGGATGTGCGCCTGTAAGAATGACTCCCACTCATGAAGAAGCTCCTCATAATCCTGTCGTTCCAGCTTTTGATGACAGACCTGAACCGTCCCTAGATAGATGCGGAATGCATCACATTCTACGGCTTTACGCCACTGTGGAGCAACGTTTGCTGACCACGAAAAGGAATCCTTGGCGCAGGCGATTATATCTCTTAAATTGCGGACGCTATAATTTGCCATGATGCTCCCGTCGCGCTGGACATACGCGTATAATTCATCCGGCAACCATACAATTCGATTTGCTGCATGAAAGAGCTTGTACGATGTGAATTCATCTTCATGCAGGCGACCTACAGGATAACGGATTTTCTGACAATCAAAAAACAGGTTTCGCCGATACAGTTTATTCCAGGCCACGACCAGTTCCACTGGATGAACCCGAAAAAAATAGGTCATCAAATCGTCACGGGAAAATACATGCGGATGGTGTAGCATCGTCGACTTCAGTGATTCTTTTCGGGTTCCATAATCAAGAAAATACGAGGATACCGCTACGTCCGCTTGATGTTCAAGACAAGCCGACAAGAGCCTTTGATACATCTGCGGCATGATATAATCATCGCTGTCAACAAAAGCCAGCCAGTCTCCCTTTGCCGCGTCAATGCCAACATTCCGCGCATCTGAAAGTCCGCCATTCTTCTTATGGATGACGCGAATCCTTGGGTCACGCTGGGACCATGCGTCACAAATTTCGGGGCAACGGTCCGGCGATCCATCATCCACTAGCAGGATTTCAAGATTCGCATAGGTTTGATCCACGATGGATTGAACACATCGGTCCAAATACGCTTCCACCTTGTAGATGGGAACGATGACACTAATCAGCAGTTCTCGCTGATGCTGACCTGTGCTGGAATTTTCCCCATACCAACTACTTTGCGATAAAATCCCCATTCTCACTTCTCCCCACAGACACAATCCATCTCATTTAATCGTAACTCTAAAACATAATATAATTATTATACGCCAAACGCTGATGCATGACAACCGACGCCATAAAAAAGGTCGGCTCTTGTGGATATCCTGTGGACAACATGTGGATATCTACCATGTGGCTGTGGATAAATATAGGGAGTGCTCCGCTTTATGTGTCAGGTTGTGCGCGTTCTGTGTCCGCTCTGTGTTCTGCTCAGGCACTGTGGATAGCCGTCAGGCGTTGGCGCGGCTGGCTTCCGGGCGCTCCTAAGACGTAGCTCAAGCAAAGAGAAAGAAAAGTAACGTAGTACGGCGTCCCTCCTGGCAATCGATGGTGACTGTCGCGTGGTCCCGTCGCTCGCATGCCCCGCATCTTTCCGTCCTTCGGCAGCGGCATCTTTCCTTCTTGTTCCTTCTTGATTCCTCACGATTCTGCCCATTCCCCCTGTCTTTTCGCATGTGTCAAAAATTTTTCTCGAATGGCTGTCGCACCATGTCTGGCAAGGGTTGACACATGTTTGACACTTCGCCTGTCTACGTCTCGTGGGCAATCTTCTCTTGACAGAATCACACTCTCTCGGTATACTAGGAGCATAGCACGACAAAACGCGTGGAAACGCGGAACACACCTTTGCACGACCACAATCAAGACGTATGAGCTTGCTTGTCTCTCTGTAGCAGATCGGCGGCTCTATGTTCTTGAGGCCGGTCTGCGGAGGGGCGGCAAGCTCTTTTGTCTGTGCGAGGAGCATTTCATGGACTCGAAGGAGGGATTCGATGGCCAAAGAGGCGATGACGGGCTTCATCACGGAGTTCCGTTTCTTTCACCAGATGCAGCCGGTGCGGCCGGTCTCGGCCTGTGCGCAGGCGCTCTGGCACTACTTGTTCTACCGGGCAAACGCCGCGTTCTGGCAATTTCCCCTGAAGATCCAGGCCAACGAAATTGCCGGGGCGCTGCGGATCTCGCGGTCGGCGTTCATGCGCTCGCGCGAGGAGCTCCGCAGCGCGGGCTATCTGCTCTACGAGCATGACCCGGGCACGCGGACGGTCAAGTACTACCTCGTCAGCAATGTGCGGCCGCACATGCTCGTGACGCCGGCTGAGATGCTGGCGGGCACGAAGTCTTATCAGGATTTTCTCTCAGGAACACCAGCGCAGAAGGAGGTAAACCATGTTGCTTACGAATCATGCCCAGAAGCTGTATCGGGGAATTGAGGCGCTCGGCGGCGGCGTGATCCGCGAGCAGGTGCTGCGCGCGAAGGCAGGCGGCATCTCGCACGGGACGTTCATCGCGGCGCGGCAGGAGCTCTGCAAGGCGGGCTTCCTCGCCATCAAGCGCACGGCGCGCAAACCGCACTACCGCCTCATCGACACGGAGCGCGCGACAAAGGTCATCGCGGAGTCGGAGGCCATCTACGCGCAGGGCGAGGTCGCCGTCTTCGAGGCAAAGGCGAAAGAGTCGGCCGCCCGGGCAGAGGCACCGCCGCCGCGCAAGGTGATCCCGGTCCGGATTGCTCTGGCAAAGAAGGTATCGGAAAATTCCCGGGATTCTCGCGATACGACAGACAAGATGGACGGCGTGGCGCTGAAGCTCGTGCCGATCGCGATCTTCGAGGATGGCCTGCCGCACATCGCGGGCCATTTCGCGGATTTTGCGGACTGGCACGAGGCGCTCGTGGAGGCGTTCGGCGACTTCGACCTCGACGAGGGCAAGACGCCGCGGACGTACATCCTCTATGTGCCCGCGCGGCGCAGGGAGGACCACTACGAGGTCTGGCCGATGCCGGACGGCCTCATGGTACTTTAGCATTCATAGATTCGATAGTTGATGGGATGGGATGGAATTTGTGCAAGGTCCATCCTTTCTTTATCCCTATCCCCCACCATCTCTCTAGAAAGGAGTCTATCATGCGAATTTTCATCAACCCAGGCCACGCGCTCGGCGGTCGTCCGGACCCCGGCGCGGTCAACTGCGAGCACGGCGTGACAGAGGCGGCAATCAACGCGCGCGTCGCGGAGAATGCGCGCATCGCGCTCGAGCGCTGCGGCTACGAGACGAAGGTCGTGCAGAGCCACAACCTGCGCGGCGAGGCGCCGGGCTACCCGAATGTCACGGGCCTCGCCAACAGCTGGCCCGCCGATGTCTTCGTCTCGATCCACGCCAATGCCGGCGGCGGCCGCGGCTGCGAGACGTACGCGTTCAGCACGCACTCGTGGGGCCACGCGCTCGCGACGACGGTGCAACAGACGCTCTGGCGCGCCGTCAGCCGCATCGACAAGAGCTTCCCGAACCGCGGCGTCGAGGTCAATCCCGACTTCACGGTGCTACGGCGCACGGCCATGCCCGCCATCCTCGACACGGAGGAGGACTTCCAGCTGCTCGTCAGCCACGCCGCCGTCTTCGGCCACGCCATCGCCAGCGCCATCGACCAGTTCCTGCGCGCCCACATCACGCCGGAGGGCGATCTCATTTTCGAAGAGGATGAGCCCGCACCATCGATGTGGCGGTATGTGCCCGCTATCATATAATAGGAAGGAAATCGTCAATGACGTGTCAATTTAAGTGTCAAAACTTTCTTGTAAATACCCCTTGCTTTTGACATGTCAATCCCGTACAATAAAATCAAGGCAAGGGAAAACGCTCCTGAGCCTCGGGCAGCCGCCCGGCCTCGCGGCTGCCTGCTGAGGCCCCCACCCTCTCACCTGAAAGGAGAACTATCATGGCTACGCAGCGCACGAACATCACGACTTCCCTCAAGATCAAGGTGGAGAACGGCACGACGGATGCCGGTGCCGTCAAGTACGCGACGCGCACGTTCAGCTCCATCAACCCGGAGATCAGCGACGAGGACCTGCTCGCCGTCGGCCAGGGCCTCGCCGCCCTGCAGTCGCACGACGTCGGCGACATCCAGCGCGCCGAGAACGCAACGCTTGTCACGGCCTGAACAGCTGACTCGCACTCGCCCCTGCACCGGCCGCCGCGGCAGCAGCCGTGACCCTGGCCGGATGAACGGATGAACCATCGCTCACGCATCGAAAGGAGTCACCACCATGAAACGCACGCTTGAAATCGAATTCCTGCTCGACAACGCCAAGACGAAGACGCTCTCCCTGACCGACCCGAAAGATGACATCTCGGCCACCGCCGTCCAGACCTGGGCCGAAAACGTCGTCGCCAAGAAAGCCTTCCTGATTGGCGGCTCCTTCCCCGTCGCCTACAAGGGAGCCAGCATCCGCAAGGTCGACGTAGAAGAGCTCGCCTGACCCAATCCCCCCAGCTGACAGCAGCCGCTCTCCCCTCCTCCGGCTGCCATAGCCTTGCCTCATGGCTCAATCGCCCCACTTTGCTACACCCCCGGCAATCGCCCCCCAAAGAAGGTGACCCGCATGGAACAGAACCTGCTGACCGCAATCTCCAGCGTCGGCTTCCCCATCGTCGTGACGCTCTACCTGCTGACCAGCTTCCAGCGCTCCATGGACCGCTTCACCGACCAGCTCAGCGAGCTCGTCAAAGAGCTCCAGCAGCAGCGCCACATGATTCACTGACCCTCTCCCCATAAAAAGCCTCCCTGCAGCATCGATCTGCAGGGAGGCTTTTTGCACTTATATATTGCGCCTATATATTAGGAAAGGTTCCGTTCAGTCTGGTCACAGTCGATCTACCTCGCTCGGCTTATCCGCAGTCCTGAGCCGCCACAGTGCCATTGCCCCTATCGTATAGCCATCGGAAATGTAGCGGCTCTGATAGACCATGCCAAACTTCTGGTGATAGATCTCCATCGAGCGAATCAACTTGCGGACTGCAGGGTCAGGACAGCTTGACGTAATGTATCTGTATCACCTACATTCCCAGGAAAAATGATATAGGGAATCTGCGGGAATTTACTCTCACGACCTGTACGCCAGACTGGAACACCTGGACAAATTTGACCAATTACCGTAGCCTTGTGCACATGAAGGGCTTTTGTAGCAACATCGCTGGACGTAATTCCGCCTTTAGCAATCACATAAGAAGGTGTAATCGATAATCTTCCTACGAGTGACTGTACCGCATCAGAAATCTTCACCGAACGAGCTAGAGCGGACTCCTTCGTGTCATCAGGCAAGGTCAAAACTTTGCGTTTGGTATAGATGACCGCCGTCTTTCCCGCTCGAATAATTGCTTCTTCCCTTTCCAGGATACGGTTTACTTCCTGGGAAAACAGCTTCGGTTTCAGTACTAGATCCGAATCCAATTCCAGAAATTCAAGTCCCGGCAAGCCTTGTAAGGCTTTTAATTGTGCTGTGGTCTTCTCCGTATGAGATCCGACCACGATCACTCCTCCGCTTTGCTGTGTTGCCATGCTTTTTTCCTGAAATATTTCTGCATGTGTGAGCAAAGGGCGGTCTTCTATTGCCCCCATCTCCTTTACGAAAGCAGCCGCCGTGCGGAACAGGAAATACTTGCCACGCGACAGAGCTTCATAAAGTGCCAGAACGAAAACGCGAACATCGTCTTGCGTAACGGCATTGACAATTACTTTGCCAAAATCATGAACTTGGCATAAACGTGCGGCAATCGCTTCCACATTGCCCTGCCGCAGTTCTGCAATGGAGATAGACATGACGGTTTCCCGCTTATACGCGCCTTGTGTCTTTTCTTCAACATAGTCACGCAGATTCGAAGCATGATACCCGAACGTCTGGTCCTCAGCAAATTCAGTTTGTCCAACTGGCACTAATTTCCGGCCATAACAAACATAGTGTACATCACCAAAAGTGAACCGGCCGCCTTCTTTGAAATAAGGACAAAGAATTTCACCGTCCACATGTTTCGTCGAATGAGCTTCCAATGTTTCGCGTAAAGTCTGTGTCTCTAGCGGATAATGCCCCCGCAATGTAGAATCACTGCGGCTGATGATCAAAAAATCTTTCTGCAAACGTTGCGCTACCTTCAGGATTCGCTCAGCGATTTCCTGATGAACCTGTTTGGTTTTTATTGCAGAAAAGCTGCGTGAATTCGTCAGAATATAAAATAGCTTCTGTTTCTCGCGAAAGCCTTCTTCGATAGCAGACTCCGACCAGTCCGTAAAAACCGACACATCATGCAGAGTCTGTACACCAGTTGGATCGTCATCCAATACGACAATCTTATGGTTATCGTGCATGCTTACTGCGGCTAAACGTTCTTGTAAATCAGGAAAGTTCAAAGACGGAAATGTATCGAGAAAAGAAATATCGTAGCTGGGACTCACTTCGCATTTTTCCATATCCATCACTTCACTATCTGAAAATACGCCCGTCCCTCTTCCGGTGTCATCGGCATTTTATCCATGGCATGCAAGAGTTCTACCGTCTTTTTGACCAATGGAAGATTACTCGAGACTCTCGTATCTGGATCCAGATAGTCACTGTCTTCGAAACCGATACGGATCGTTTTTGCGCCCATGCCAGCAGCTGCGGCAATGATTGAAAAATCGCGACGGTTTGCATGTGTGATGCCCCACAGTGCATTCGATGGTATCATCTGGATCATGGTCGCCAGTGCCTGCGGGGTGGCAGGTGCTTCTCCTTCATGCCCTAACACAATACTGAAAAGAACGGGTTCAACAAAGTCATATTTTTTCATAAAACGTTCCATTGTGTAGGTATGGCCAACTTCAAACGTTTCAACTTCAGGTGTCTTCTTGTTCTTTAATATTTCTCGAATGCAATAGTCCACATCATCAAGTGGGTTACAATAAACTTGGCGCCCAAGATTTGTAGATCCAACATTCAAAGAACAAGCCTCTACTGAATCTAAGTACAACGGTACACACCGTTCCTGAATATTCAGTTTCGATACACCGCCCGTTGATGCTTCAATAATCATATCGGTATTCTGACGGATTAAATCCACGGTTTTCTGAAAAAGAGTAGTATCCGTAGTCAGATTCCCCTGCCCATCACGAACGTGCAGATGTACCATAGCTGCACCAGCTTTCCAACAGGCAATCACATCTTCTGCAATTTCTTCTGGAATAATCTGGTGGTTTATTCCACTGACCGGAGCTACTGAAATCAAAACTTTATCCATTTTTATCCTCCAGTTCCTCAGCCTGGAAGATAATCAGATGATTGTTACAGCTGATCTTTCCAGAACTGATAATGACTTCTAACAACAGTACCGATATTCGCTTGGTCTTTACGGCGAATGACATCGACGAGTTCCTCGTGTTTACGAATCAATTCATCAATGCAATGCATCTCAATGATTTTTTTCGTTGTTTGAATACGTGATACCTCCGTGATCCGATCCATATATTTACATAAAGAAATCAAGATCTCATTGTGCGTAGATTTGACGATAATATCATGGAATTCTATATCTGCCGCAAAAATAGCTTCTGGTGTAACATGATTTCCTGTCGCAACTTTACGAAGATGCGCTAGCCCGTCTTCAATTTCCTGCAGCATTTCATCATTCCATTTATCCATCGAAAGCTGTATACTCCCTGCATCAATGACCTGACGCATATCTAAGAGGCTTTTCGAAGAATCATTTTGCAAGATGATCCCGTAAATGACCGGGTATAGCATTTTTTCGCTAAAAGAATCCTGTATATACGTTCCATCGCCCCGATGGATGGATAAGACTCCATAGGCGACCAAAATCTTTATTGCCTCACGAAGTGAGCTGCGCCCAACCTGTAGTCTTTCACAAAGCTCCATTTCACTAGGAATTTTATCGCCTGGTTTGAATTCTCCTTTGATAATGGCTTCTGTGAACGTATCGATAATCTGTTCAACTAAGGGCTTACTGTTCAGTTTCTTGATTGCGTTATCATGCATAAATCGGACCCTCCTCTGATTCCTACAGTATACCACTATTAAGAACCATAGGACAATCTGGAGAGTCCAATTTCTCCAACTTTTATTGCTCCATCAACGCCTCAGCATGTGCAGCGACCTTCATGGCAACATCGCCATCCTCTTTCAGCCCTCCAATACCAACCGCGCCGATCAACTTACCGGCTGGATTTTTGATTGGTACACCACCAGGCATAGCGACAAACTTCTCATCTGCGAAATAGCAAATCTCGAGATGTTCACGCTGCAATCGTGCTAAAAAATCAGCTGTAGATTGTCCCATGCGGGCAGCCGTGTAGGCTTTAGCCGGTGTGAGTGCAATTGTCAATAGTTTGGCACCATCTTTTTTCTGATAAAGAATCGTAAAACCATCTTTATCGACGACAGCTACACTGAATGGATTGTCACCGTATTCATTCTTCACCAAAGTTTCTGCAAATTCGGCGATGGATTTAGCAAAATCCAGAGTCATGTTTTCCATTAAAATCCCTTCTCAATCATAAGAGCACATGTACAATACGTTTTTAGCCCTTTTTCAGGCTGGTATGGTCGACCATCGCTGCTTCGGCCTGCTGTTTTTCGAGACGGCTACGCCAAAACGTGGCTACAGCTGGTCCTGTGATATTGTGAACCAAATTGAATATTGCTGCAGGGATAAACGCCAGTGGAGCCAAATGCGCAATAGCTAAAGCCATGGCAAGTCCGCCGTTTTCCATACCAATTTCAAAGGAAATGGCTTTTGCCTTGTAATTCGGCATTCCCACAGCACGTGCAGCTAGATATCCTACACTTAATCCCGTAAGGTTGTGCAGAATAACTGCGACAAACGCAATCCAGGCAACACTTGCAAACGAATCAGCGCTGAGTGCAAAGCCGGAGCTCGTCGTAACAAAAATAGCGATCAGCGATACAATCGGGATAATCGGGGTGATTTTATCCACGAATGTTGAGAAGAAATAGCGGATGGCAATGCCCAAGCCAACTGGAATCAAGACAATCTTCAAAATATCCTTCAGGATTCCCCAAGTATCAATCTCGATGATTGAGCCAGCCAGAAGCGTGAACATAAACGGCGTAATCAACGGAGCTAACAGTGTATTGACAGAAGATACAGTTACCGAAAGAGCAACATCGCCCTTAGCCAGGAATGTCATGACATTACTGGCTACGCCGCTCGGGCAGCATCCGACCAAAATCATACCGACAGCCAAGACGGGTGGAAGGCCCAGGATCTTGGTCAGTGCCAGAGCGACAAACGGCATGATCAGGTAACGGAGTACGATTCCCCAGCCTACATCTTTCGGTCTGGAAAATACCAGCTGGAAATCCTTGACGGATACCGTCAGTCCCATACTCAGCATAACCGCCATGATGCAGTATGACACATACTTGGAAAGTGGCTTAAATGGCGCCGGATCAAAGTATGCAGCTACAGCACCCAGTACAATCCATAATGTGAAGTACTTGTTCATGAAAGCAACAAATTTACCGAGCTTCCCCAACATGTTTTTCGCCTCTTTCTTTCAATGTATCCTAGTTTATTCCGGAAGCAGCCCTTTAGCGACTAAAGCCTTACGCAAAGCACGAACACCGAATCGTACACTCGAGAGCACCGGTTTCTGATATTTGTCATGAATGTATTCCTCGCAATAAGCCATAGAGCCCTGAGCAAACAAAATCACATCGACCTGATCATGAATCTCTCCAGCATATTTTGTCATCAACTGCTTAAATTCTTCTGGATTCAAGCCGAAACCGCCCTCAACCAAAGCATCGACTAATGTGACGTGTTTATTCATTTCACGAGCGACACGCCGTACGGTATTTTTTGTCGGCTCCAACGTAGTCTGCAGCGTAGCCATGACGCCGATGCGTGTTCCCAGACGGACAGCTTCGCGGCACATTTCTTCATCAATTCGAACAATAGGAATACCTGTATATTTCGCAATATCCTGTGCTGCATCTGCAACTTCACCAACAGATGAACATACATTCAGAATCGCATCTGCACCTTCCGAAACAGCTTTCATGTACATGCTGATCAAACGAGCAGCTGGCGGAGCTGTTACATAACCATGCTCACGAACTTCCGCCAAGATGGAGGGGTCCTGATAGTTAGCGATCGTCACGTCAGCAGGCATTACACTTCTCAATTCCCTTTCAAGATCGGCAATCAGCTCAGGGGTCGTACTCGTATACACAACAGCTACTTTCATGATAACATCCTCCTCATACGCATTATCATCTAGCTTCTAATACATCAGACATCAGATGTCTTATGTCTATGGTCTTATAATATACGAATAGAGCTTAAATGTCAAGTATTTTTTATTATTCTATATTATTACTGATTGTACCTCCTACCAAAAAGCCGCCCTGCAACTATAACAGCTACAGGGCGGCTTGGCTGATACCATCTGTCTTTTCCGGCCACACTCCTCTTACTTCTTCAGCTCTACCCTTACGCGCTCCAGGGCGCTCTTGATGAGATCGTCCCGTAGTACTTGTACTCTGCCAGGCGCCCGCCGAAGATGATATTCTCCTGTCTCGAAGCGCAGACCGCGATACTCGAGCTGGCCGAGCTTGCAATAGTTATTGCGTCGACAAAAGTACACATCAAAGCTGTGGTACGAGCTCCTTCAGATACGCCGCAAACTTGCCGCCAAGATCCGGGCGACGTAGCGCAAACTCCACCGTCGCTTTGAGGAAACCCAGCTTGTCGCCGAGGTCATAGCGGATTCCCTCAAAATCATAGGCGTAGACCGGCTGACGATGTGCGAGTACCTGCAGCGCATCCGTCAGCTGGACTTCATTGCCCTTGCCCGGCAGCGTATGCGCGAGGATGTCAAAGATCGCCGGTGTGATGATGTAGCGGCCCAGGACAGCCATGCGGCTCGGAGCGTCCTCGAGGGACGGCTTCTCCACCATGTCGAGCACGCGCATCGTGCGCGCATCATCCGTCGGCTCTCCCTTGACGATGCCATATGAAGACACCTTGTCCTCCGACACCGTTTGGCAGCCAAGGACGGATGAACCTGTCGCATTGTAGACATCGATGAGCTGCTTCAGCGCCGGTCGGCCCTCGCCGTTGTAGACGACATCATCGCCGAGCAGTACGGCAAACGGCTCATCCTGCACGAACGCGCGCGCACAGAGAACGGCATCGCCGAGGCCCCGCATATGCTGCTGACGGATGTAATGGATATCGATGGCCCCCGTCTCGCGCACCATCTTCAGGAGCTCGGTTTTCCCCTTCTTCTCGAGCTCCATCTCCAGCGCCGGTGCCGAATCGAAGTGATCCTCGATGGCCCGCTTCGCATGGCCGCTGATGATCAGGATCTCCTCAATCCCGCTCGCCAGAGCCTCCTCCACAATGTACTGAATCGTCGGCTTGTCCACGATCGGCAGCATCTCCTTCGGCGTCGCTTTCGTCGCCGGTAAAAATCGCGTGCCAAAACCAGCTGCCGGTATAACTGCCTTGCGAATCCTCTGCATAATAAATTTCCCTCACCTTCTAAAACACGATATTCCCTTGTACTTGTAATTGTCACAAATCAAACACATGCTCAAAATTCTTCCGGATAACGGCAAACTTCTTTTTTGCCGCCGCCTCGTCTTTCTCGACAAGCGAGCAGTACATCTTGAGCTTCGGCTCAGTGCCGGACGGGCGGATGGCAATCCAGGAGTCGTCCTCAACGCGGTACTTGAGCAGGTTCGTCCGCGGCAGGTCTGCGATGCCCTTGGCGAAATCGAGTACCTCTGTGGGCTCGGGAATGAAGGCGGCCTTCTGCTCGCGCAGGGTATCCATGATGGCCTGAATCTTCTCCTTGCCCGCGATGCCCTGGAGCTTGTACGAGGCCTGCGCGTCGTAGTAGTAGCCGTACTCTGCGTAGAGCTCGTGCAGGCGGTCGCAGAGCGTCTTGCCCTGCTTCTTGCAGCAGGCGGCCATCTCGGCGACGAGCAGGGCCGCGCCAACGGCATCCTTGTCCTGCGCGTAGGTGCCGACGAGGCAGCCGTAGCTCTCCTCATAGCCGAAGAAGAAGTCATGATCCGGATCCTGCTCATACTCAGTGATCTTGTCGCCGATGTACTTGAAGCCCGTCAGCGTCTCGACGACCTGGCAGCCCCTGGCGCGCGCAATGGCCGCGCCGAGTTCGCCCGTCACGACCGTCTTCATGACCGTCGTCGCAGGCGTCAGCTCCGCCTTGTGCGCCTCGAGCAGGAAGTCCGCGAGCAGGGCGCCAAGTTGATTGCCCGTCAGCAGGACGTACTCGTTCCCCTGACGCACGCCGACGCCGATGCGGTCGCTGTCCGGATCCGTGCCGATGACGATGTCCGCCCCGATTTCCGACGCGAGCTGCAGGCCAAGCGTCAGCGCGCTCTTCTCCTCCGGATTCGGTGACTTCACCGTCGAAAAATCCCCGTCTGGCATTTCCTGCTCATGGACAACATGGACATCGGCAAAGCCCGCGCGTGCGAGCACCTTGCGCACGGGCTTCATGCCCGCACCATGCAACGGCGTGTAGACGATGCGCAGCGGCCCCACATCCCCCTTGCAGACCGATTCTCGGTAGACGGCCTCGACGAACGCATTGACGACATCCTCGCCGAGCTCCTGCACGAGACTCGGATCGCCCGCCGCCTCAATGCCCGGGATATCCGTCACCGCTTTAACGCACTGAATCAACCGGTTCGCGATGCGCGGCACGATCTGGTCGCCGTGGCGGTCGTAGACCTTGTAGCCGTTGTACTCCTTCGGGTTGTGGCTCGCCGTCAGCACGAGGCCCGCGATGGCCCCGAGATGGCGCACGGCAAACGACAGCACCGGCGTCGGCTCGAGCTCCGCGAAGATCTTGACTGGGATGCCCGCCGAGGTCAGCACCCTCGCCGCCTCGCGCGCAAACTCCTGCGAGTGATGGCGCGAATCGTAGGCGATCACGACACCGCGCGCCCGCTCTTCCTCCGTGCAGTGCGCAAAAAGATAGTCTGCAAAGCCCTTCGTCGCCTTGCGGATCATGTACTTGTTCATGCGATTCGGCCCCATGCCCATGACACCGCGCATCCCGCCCGTGCCAAACTTCAGCTCGCAGTAAAAGCGGTCCTCAAGCTCCTTCGCGTCCTCGATCGCCAGCAGTTCCGCCTTCGCCTCATCATCACACCAGCTCAGCCAGTCCTTATAGGTATCCATGTACGACATATCGTCTATCCCCTGCTTTCCTGTGTCTTCATTCAAACCGCACGATATCATCCTCGCCGATGTAGGAACCGTTCTGGATCTCGATGAGTTCGAGCGGGATGCGGCCCGGATTTTTGAGCTTATGTTTCGTCGTCTGCGGGATGAAGACGGACTCGCGCTCGTGGATCATCATCTTTTCCTCGCCGCGCGTGACCTCCGCCGTGCCGCGCAGCACAACCCAGTGCTCCGTGCGGTGGTAGTGCATCTGCATCGCGATGGCCTTGCCCGGCATGACGCGGACCTTCTTCATGCGGTAGCCGACGCCCTGGCCGATCACCGTCGACGTGCCCCAGCGGTGGTACATCGTCGTGTGCTCGACGGCTTCCTTGCGGCCCATCTTCTTGAGCTTCTCGACGACCGTCTTGACCTTCTGCGACTCGCCCTTCTTCGCCACGACGATGACATCGTCCGTCTCGACGAGCAAGAGGTCATCGAGGCCGATGCCCGCAATGAGCCGGTCGTGCCCCATGATCAGCGAGTCCTTGCAGTCAAGCGCCAGCACATCGCCCTGCAGAGCATTGCCGTGCGCATCGTGCGGCAGGATATCATACATCGCATCCCACGAGCCGATGTCATTCCAGTAGCACGTCAGCGGCACCATGCGGACCGCCTGCGAGCGCTCTGCAATCGCGTAGTCGATCGAGATCTCCGGCATGTCCGCAAAGCGCTCCACCGCACGATCATAGCCCCCCTCGAGGATGGCCGCGATCTCCGGCTGGTACTTCGCCATCTCCCCCTTCATGAAGTCAATCGTGAAGGCAAACATGCCCGAATTCCAGTAGTAATTGCCCGCCGCGACATAGCGCTCTGCTGTCGCGAGGTCCGGCTTCTCCTTGAACGACTCGACGATAAACGACTTGCCATCCGATGCGCCCGCCTCGATGTAGCCGTAGCCCGTCTCCGGCGACTTCGCCGGGATGCCGAACGTCACAAGACTGCCATCCCCCTGCTGCGCGACCTCCGCCGCCTCCGCAATACAGGCCGTGAACACATCCTGCGGCCGGATCACATGGTCCGCCGCCGCCACCACCAGAGGCTCCCGCCCCTCGCAGCCGAGCTTCTCCTCACAGAACTGCACCGCCAGGCCAATCGCCGGGGCCGTGTTGCGCGCCACCGGCTCCAGGATGATATGCGCCCCCTCCGCCTGGCACTCCGTCAGCTCATTCTGCACAT
This sequence comes from Mitsuokella sp. UBA4253, assembly GCF_002395285.1. NCBI lineage: Bacteria > Bacillati > Bacillota > Negativicutes > Selenomonadales > Selenomonadaceae > Mitsuokella > Mitsuokella sp. UBA4253. The sequence goes on from NZ_DGWR01000015.1 coordinate 232,042, forward strand.
GGTAGAGATAGCGCTGATTCGTCACCACCAGAATATCCTCCGGCACCACAAAATCCAAGAATCGCTCCACCGTGTGCACCAGCAGCGACTTCTCATCCTCCAGCTTCAAGAACTGCTTCGGATACGACTTGCGTGACAGCGGAAAAAGCCTCGAGCCGCCGCCACCGGCTAAGATTATGATTTTCATGCGTTATTCTCCTCATTATCTGTACTCTCTGCTATCTCTCTGGGCGATAAAATGTCATAGACCCATTTGCGGTATGTATCACGAATCTTATCCTCCGAAATAGCCGGATTGAGATTATGTTTTTTGACGTAAGAAACTAACCGCTTAAAGTCATCTCGATTCATCAACTGCTTCCAGAATTCATTGATATCATCATGAGACTGAATCGATTGTAATTGTTTATCGACATCGTTCTTGGAAAAAGGAGATATCATAAAGGCCTTTGACACTATGCACCACGTATACCGATGCTGATAGGGAAAATACTTGTCAATATTGCATATTGCAATATCTTCATAATCCTTAATTGCATCCGTCAAAATACGGCCATATTTTTTCATTTGATCATTAATTTCATTCCTGATTGATTCAGTAACAACAGGAACCCCGATATCCGAATTCAATGTGCAGTGATACAGCATTTTCTGAATCGTAATACTGCCACTTATATACTGAGCAGATGCATTGCTGCGATGAACAATATTACGGAACATACCATCAAGAAAGAGGATGGATTTCGATTGAATTCTTTCAATTTCCTTATGGAGAGGAATTAGTCCCTTTATTTCTGAAATCATCTTTTCTTCAGTCGGATTAAAATAATTAGGAAATGAATGACGACTCTCTCCTAATTGCAGTAAATAAAATGATTCATTGCCCCAAAATTTTAAGAACACTTCACTTGCTTTTTTTGAAACTTGTTTTACAGTATCATCATCGAAAATCTGAAAACATGATATTGTGCTAGTTAGATGAGATGATAATACTTTCCTATACTCAGCAATTTCCTCCTGCAAAGAGGTTTTATCTTTCTTATGAGTGTTAAGAAGGCATTCGGTTAAACAGGCTAAAGAAAGAGCGAGATTGGGATTATCAGTTGGGGAATTTTTATAGGTCTTTAGCAAAAAATCTATTAACAAGCAAATATCTTTCTCTATAATTTTAAAGAGTTGTCCTCGTTTTTCTTCACGTATCTTTTCACGGCTTAGAGTTAGATATTCTTGTGTAGGAAAGCCATCTAGATAAATATTCACTTGCATATATTTATCATATGGTGATGCGATAAGATCACGGAATTGAGCTACATCCAATCGCATTCCTTTAAAGAATGCTTGCGTCATATGCCCGAAATTATTTCCATGCTTTATATTTATTACATATGATATAGCATATTTTCTATTATAGGCAATAATGGTCGTAACATTGCAAATGCACGATCCTGATAAATCATCAGATATTTTTTCAAATTTTCTTGATTTTGCCGTATTTTCATTATTGCTCAATATAATCAATGTCTGAATTAATTCTTGGCCTGTCGCTTTATCTTCCTGCTTTGATATAATTTGAATTGGGAAGAAATTGTTATCAGCATCACGTGAAATACATTCTATTAGATAAAAAGTCTTTTGAATTACTTCTGCATCTAAATCATCGTATTCAAATGGATCGAGTTCATTGATTTTTTTATCAAATATTCCACCAAGCGACCAGGTCATATGATTGAATGAATCGTCTGGTATAAAAAATGTAAATATTGTTCCATCTCGATAGGCTTCATTCGTAACAAGATTACGTTTGGAAATACGTCCACCTTTTTTCTTGGAACGGAATATGATTTCCTTTGCGCTCTCATTCCTCGGATATGTCTCACATCGCAGTGTATCCGTCAGTTGGAAAACAGATTGCAGTCCCACGCCAAATGCTCCAGTGGGCGTCAACCACTTTACCATATTAGCATACGATCTTTTATTGTCAGCACGCATATGCCAGCTCGAAGACACATTCTCCATCTGCTTCAGCTGCTGGTCTGAGATTCCGATTCCCTTATCCGATACACTGACATGAAAACCTTTTTCAGTTTCATCGTATTGGAAAACAACATCAATCGGATATCGATCACGAATCTTATCCGTGATATCAAACGGCGTCAAATCATTAAGATTAGACTTATCAAAACCGTCCACCTTTACATTACCGGCCTTCAAATCTTCCCACAAACGCAACTTAGAAGCATCATCTGCATTCTGTATCAGTTCTCGCAGGCAGGCAAATTGATTGCGGTAAATATTAGCTCCCTGTAAGAGCTCAAAAATCGTATCTTTCGTGAACTTGAAGCTGTTCAGCGCATTTCCCTGTATCAGTTCGCCATTCAATTTAATTTTGCAAGAGGTCACCACTGGCGCCGAGCCGAAGCTATCCGATACGATATCATTCCAGCGCAGTGCCAGATTCTCCGTTTCCTGCTTCAGATAGGATATCCAGCCACTTGCAGCGAGATAGGCATCTTCAGTCGGACAGTCATAAGCCACCTCAATCTTGTTGTCCCGCACAAGGAAATGTTCCAGAGAAGCGTGCTTATCACGATGCGCCTCAGTCGTTACTGGCACATCCCCAATAAGCGTATACGCATTCTCATCAAAGCGTTTGTTATCAAGGTCGAGAAGATCTCCTAGGCGCAGGAATGCTGCAATCCGACGCGGATAGACAATATCATCTGCCTGCCCCATTCCCTGGCAGCACTTTTCCAAGGTGAAAATATCATCAAAAGATGCGCCATGCAAGCTAGCCAACTTGCCCAGCAAAAGCTGGATACGCTCCTTGATGAAATGCAAGAAAGAAAAATCAAAACAGAGAGGAGGATTATCAAATCTAGACGTAATGATATCCCTGCTCCGGTCTGGATGGCGGCGACGAACATAATCTGCTGTCAAATAAATAACTGCCATCTTGACATCCACAGGCCAATCCGATGGAAGATCCAGATTTTCTCGATTTCCCTGCGGCTTCAAGATATATTGCGCATATCGATATAAATCTGATGAGTCCGAAATTCCTTCTATATAATCCTTGAACTTGTCATCCTTCCATATAGAACGTATTTCCTTGTCCGATATCAGCATGCCAATATCATGTGTATAGGCACTCATGAGCATCAGCCATATCTCCGTCGGCTTCAACAGCTTGATGCGTTCTTCCCCTAGCACCGCTTCGATATAGCGGATAATCATCTGTGAATGAGAAGCATCGTGCAGACTATAATGAGGAAATGATAGGATGACATTCTGCAAGATTTTTTCAAGATCAAACTTTGCATTCTTCCACAATTCATATAAATGAGCATATACTGGATCATCATCGTGAAACGATTTTAATTGATCCTCTAACGTCAACATATCATTATCCTCCTTTTATCTGATGTATTTATGAGATGGATTTATAATCTAAGTGCAGCATCTCCTAGACAGCTAAATTAAAGGTAGTGTCAAGATTCTTTCGCAAATTCATTTCATCCGCCAGTAAATATCGGCATCAAATGTATGGATTTTCCTCGTCAGCTGGCTGCTCAATTTCCATCTTGAATAGATGTTCCATGTCCATATAGCGCTTCGAGCCCCATTCTGAGGCGGCAACATGGCAAAGTCTGGCACAGACGAGCATCAGCGCACTGTTGCCGTCAGGAAATGCACCAATGGCCCTTGTACGGCGGCGTATCTCGCGATTTACTCGTTCCGTCAAGTTATTCGTGCGGATTCGACTCCAGTGTTCGGTAGGAAAATCCATGTAAGTCAAGGTTTCGCCAACGCTTTCCTCAACCTTCTTGGCTGCGGACAAGAGCTTCATTTCGCGGAGCTTGGCTGCAATGGACGCCGTCTTTTCCTGAGCTGCTTCTTTGCTCTCCTGCGCATGGATTGCTTTGAGCATCAAGGTAGCCTGCTTCATCTTAGTCTTTGGCGTCACCGTGAAGACGTTCCGGTAAAAATGGACCGTGCAGCGCTGGTATTTGGTTTCAGGAAAGACCACAGGGATGCTTTCCCGCATACCAAGGCATTTATCGCCGACAACGAGACGCACGCCTGTAAGGCCCCGGCTTTTGAGCCAGGTGAAGAAGTTCAGCCAGCTTTCCTTGTCCTCTTTCATACCTTCCGCTGCACCGAGGATCTCACGAAATCCGTCTTTGTTGACGCCAATAGCGACCAAAACGGATACATTCTGAATCTCATCCCCCCAGCAGCGCTTGAGGTAAATGCAGTCGACGTAAACGGTTGAGGTTGCTGATGGTGCCCGAAGAGACCTTCGTGCCCCAAAGCGTTTCGGTGATATCTTCGACACGGCGCACGGATACGCCAGCAAGGTACATCTCAATAAGGGCTTCCTCGACCGAGCATTCACGGCGTTTGTAGCGTTCGATGATGGCCGTCTCGAACTGGATGCCCTTGAGTTTGGGCACGCGCAGCTTGACTTCACCGGAAGTCGTGCCGAAATTCCGCTCGTAATGACCGGAACGGTAGCCCTTACGGTCTCCCGTCCGCTCATACTTGCCAGCACGGACAAGCTCGTCCGCCTCATGGTCGAGCAGGGCATTCAGTGTTTCTTCTACGCTGTCGCGTACAAGATCCTTTAAATTATTCTTTATAAGATCCTCGTTAAGTTGTATAATGTTACCAGACATGGTCTATTGCCTCCTTACGAATTTGGTGTGGTAACTTAATTGTACTAGCGGCAATAGACTATGTCTATTTTTTATGAAATTGAATTTACGAAATATATTTTACCTTATCAAATAAAAATAACACATAGACTGCTTTGTTATAATGGTGTTCGCAGTACAGCAGTTTACAGCTTTTAAGCTGCTTGCTCATCGCCCCAAGACAATACTTGCAAGGCTTTGAAGTTGAATTTATGCTACTTTGGGCCTTGGACATCAAAGTGGCATAAAATACATCCTTGCGGATCTGCCGACTCAGCACATGCCGCAATTCTTGTGAACTCTTGTCCTGGTAGGCTCTGAGCCTCTCATTCTCATACGGCAGGATTTTCATGAGAACATGCCGACATTTGTCAGGTTCAGCAGATACTCAATCGTGGTCTTTGTGCTAACTTTGTAGATGCCGAACTCCCAGAACATTTTCTATTCATAGTAATTCGTCCCAATGCCCCAGAAGAGCTTGAGCAGGTAAATCGGCCATATGCTTGGAGCTGGGGTTACAAAGTGTCTTGTTCTCCTGCCAGACATTGCTCATGCGTAGCCAATCGACATTGTGATATGGCTAATCTGCTACTTGCCCGTGTTCTCATGAAGGATGGGCATGGCAATTGAAATAGGACCTGCCATTGTGCATGGTGTAGTCGTACACGATGCCCACCCCCTCGAATTGCTTGCCCCACTCGGCAATGGGCGTGTCATCCACATTGAGCAAAATGAGCTCCTGTCACAGTGCCAGTGCCTCCGGTAATATGGCAAGCACTCGCAGAGCCGATTCCTGACGGCGGATCAACGCATCTGTGATAGGCCCGTTGCCAATGGGCACGGTAAGAGCTGTTGAACGATGCGTTCGTCTGCTTCCACTAAGAACTGCCAGAGCAAGCAGCGCACCGACGGAGCCGACTCCAGAATCAGCTGAACGATGAGGAGTCAGGCCAGCAGATAGCGCGTTGGCCTCGTCGCAAATGGAAACAAGGAAGAAAAATCGCCAAGAGTCTATTAACTGTCGGCTGACTAGTGTATAATTGAGACATCACGTAGCACCTCTCGTATTTGGTTTATGGTGAATCTATTATAGAACAGCAGTGGCTACGCGATTTTATTATGTCTCAAAAACTGTAAACTGATAAATAAATTAAATGATAAAAATATATTATTGGATATCACCAAATAGCACATTAGTATATGGAACTAAAATATCCTCATATAGGTTAATGCCATATATATATTTGGCAAAGGAATACACTGCAATAACGACAAAAAACAAAATCTTAACCCAAAAATTACGGGCCAGAGTAAATATCATTGGTATTACAATAATCTCATACATATAGAACGGCGAACTGACCCGTGTAGCCACAGTAGGACTAACATTCTTCAGCAAGAAAAATAGTGAATATCCAAACAGAGTCAAATTCACGCAGCCTCTATAATAAGGATTATTTTTAGATATTTTTTCAATAAAGAATATTTCAATTGGCACAAAAATAAGTCTGCGTACTGAAGATATCAGCATACCAGCCTCCTCTTCAGCCGAAGCCCCTGACATATAATATAAATCAATCTTATCTAGCAACCGCTCCTGATTGATGTCAATAATTTGTACGAGTGATGCAACCGTAAGCATTAGCTTAATATCAAGGAATTGGCCAATGACAATACCAGCCACTAATATAAGAATCAGATACCGCCCTTTGAACTTCAAATGATAAATAGGATATGCTAACAAAAAACCTATCACAGAAACCTGTATTGTAGCTGCTAAAATCGTAATAAGAACAAAGGGAATCATCTTACGACGAACGATAAACGGGAACGCAAGTAACGTAATGGCAATAGCCAACGACTGTCGATTAAAAAAAATTTCTCCAGTATATGTTCCAAACCAATACAATAGGCTAATGAGTGGATATGGAGAAAATTTATACATGAACAGAGCAAAAATGCCAATGATGACAATTGCTAGGACTGTTAGCAGTGCAGAAAAATCTGGCATTACACTCTTAACTAGCCAATTTACCACTCCAAATCCAGGATCTATCTGACCACTGGTAAACTGATCCAGGGTAAAATTATCCTCAAAAAATGGATAATATACAATCCAATCAGGGTTATTCCACCTCGTAGCCGATAAAAAAATATACAAGATAATGAGGCTGAAAAAAGCCAGATTCTTTTTTTCATGAGAAAGATTTGTCAAAGAAAGAAATGAAACACTTACAGTTATAAAAAAAAGTATATAATAGAATTCCAATCAAATCATTCCTTTGTCAATCAATCATTGATACAATATGATTCATACCTAGCTCATATTCTTCCTCTACTAATTCACGGATTTTTCTTCGTTCCTCTAGCATTTTTTGCATACATTCCCGTGTATTCGTTTTATGAAAAACTACATCCATATACTGTGCATATTGTTGAGGTGTTATTGCGATATATATTCCACTCAATCCAGCATGTTTGATATTTTCTATCCCAATTGGTGTTGATACAATCTCCAAGCCATTTAACATAGCCGTCAGACACCTATTTTTAGTGCCTGCACCGACCTGATCTGGCAGACAGTGAATATCTCTGCCAATCTGACAAATATCGCGATAATTATCGATCCACTCATAATACTCAACACGCCAACTACCTCTACTGCCGATGAGATTCGCTAGCCACCGATTAGCCTTTCCTGTTACGATGAAGTGATATGCTGTATGTAAGTCAAGAAGCGATATAACTTTCTCTAAAAAAATGTGTGTATAGCGCTCATTAATCAGCCCAGAAAAAATGAATCGTTTATTCATCTGCCCTTTTTCTTTATCCGCAAATTTCAACTGCGATAGAGGGATAACTGCTTTTGATAAGTATGGATGCCTGATAAAGTAAATCTTTTGCTGTAAAGCTTTCAATCTCTTTATTCTCTGGTTACATTTTCTCATCCATAGTTGGTCAGTACGACCAACAACCAAAACACATTTTGCATCTCTCGTAACTCTATATTCATGAAGCAACGCCATCGAGTACATAAAAAACCGTATCATTTTAAATAGTATCGTATGCGCCTTCTGAAACAAACGCGCATCTCGCAATCCAGGAGAATCGGGGCCCAATACAATACAACGAGAGCGGAATAGTTTAGGAACATAAAATAACATGTTATCTGGATAAACCCAAATAGATGAATATTCCTTTTTCATCTTAAATTTATTAAAATAGAAAAGCCCATACAAATGAAATCGTTTTATGAACTTAGAAGATTCATCGGGAATAACAAATATATCGTAGTCAATATTTTTTTTTCGTAAATATGTCATCACCTCCCAGATTAATCCCGAGGGGTGCCCTCCTCCATTATATGGATCGGGCTTAATCGAGGTAAGAATCAATACTTTACCCATCTCTTTTCTTCCTCCTTTTATTGTCCGATTTTTATTTTCATCCGCTTGAATCTATTTTTTAAATTTTTCCATTTAATTCGAGCAAAATTTCCATAAAAAAAGACATCTTGTCTATACTTATGAATCATTTTTTTGTCCACATATTTGTAAGGAGAAAAAAAATTTGGCAGTATCAAAAAACTATCAACAGACTGAAATAAACTTTCTTGATAATCCATAGGACGCTTCTGGAGATGAAGATACATATATTCCTTTTTTCGTATCTCACCATGCTCATCTAGAAATATCCCCTGCAATTTCCCATTATGGTAAGAAAAAATCAAACCATTGTTCGGTATAAACGATGACTTCAAATATATCCTTCGATTAACCACGTCGGTCTGAACCTGGCTTTTCGTTATATAAAAAGGCTTTTTTAGGCAATATATATCGGCTATATTATCGTCATCTATATAAATCGGTAGTTTCTCCTGTAGTAAGTATTGAGTGATTAGTACCTCATCAAACTGATATGGATAATCTTGTTGTAGTTTTTTCTCTGCATCAGGCACAGCTTCCTTAAAAGACAAAATCAAATTACGCATTTTTTCATCATTTTTATACAATGACAAGTGCCCTAGATACAATATTTTTTCATAACCATTGAAGATATCATCCGATATAAAATTAAATAAATTCCCAAATATACAATCAAAATCGCAATGTCCCCAAAAATCATACTCCCGAATATATTCTTGGAAAATAATACCATAAAAAGGTCTATAATCGCATAGTTTGTACGGTTTAATTCCTGATGCATCGATATCTAAATTCTCTTTTATTAGTTGCTTTATTTCATCAAAATCGACATACTTAATCTGGACATTTGGGGGATAGTTGTATTCTGTCCTATCATCTGTAAAAATCAACCATGTAATCTGCGAATTATTTTTCATTGATAAAAGTGTCAGTGGAAAATAATTTGGTAACTTCCCAAAATAGGGACATATCAATACGAGAGGGCTCATCTTTCTTTTCCTCCTAAAATATACAGATTCTCCAATCTTGTTATTTACTTTTAAACCGATAAAGGCCCTGTATACCTCGTTCACCAAATACAGAAGCAAGTGCAGCTATTTTATTTTTCATACGAGTAGATGAGTTCCATAAAATTTCCCATCTATCCTCTTTGATTATTTCTACGACTCTATGATGAATGTTTGGATATCGCTTCTTCAAATCAGGGACGAGCGCAAGAACTCTACAGTAATTACTGAACCGCTTACTTTTTGCGGCTCTTAATAAATTGGGATCTTCCCGACATGCCATGACAATCAATCTCGATGATTCTTCCAAATCAAATACAAACGCATCATTCCGCTTTCCCATGATACTACCTGGTCTTTGGTAATAATAATATAATCTCTCGGAAATGACTGCCACTTTTTTTACACTCAAATAGTAATGATAAGTTGTATAGAGGTCCTCAAAAAGTTTCCCTTTTGGAAAAGGGTATTTTCGTGCTAAATGCCTGGATAAAAGAATCCCCCAGGCAGATACATCTCTATATTTCTGATACAATACTTTTATCAAGACTTCCTTTGCATCCATCACCATAAAAGAAGCTGTACCATCCTTTATATTACAGTCACATATCTCATTCTCATCACTGACCGACTGAAAATCCACCACTGAAATATCTGCCTGATGCTCTATAATTGGAGTCACTAATGACTGCAAATAACGTGGTGAAACCCAATCATCACTATCTACGAAGGTTATATAGTCACCATGGGCAATCTTCACGCCTGCATTTCGTGCATCTGATAAACCTCCATTTTCTTTATGCAAAGAACAAATCCATGGATACTTTTCCGCATACATATCACATAGGGCCGGACACTGATCTGGTGATCCATCATCCACCAAGATAACTTCAAAATCTCGATATGTTTGAAGACACAAACTTTTTATGCATCGAGGCAATTCATTCTCTACTCGATATACCGGAACAATAAGACTTACCGTCGGTTTTTTTACTCCATTCATTCTATCTTTTCTCCATTCAGATTCCGTATATATTCCAGAACTTCATCAAAAAGGTTTTATCTTAATTAGCACATCTTTATATTGCTCATAAAACTGTCACATATAATACACCAATAGTCGTTAACACCGCAGGATAGTGATTCAGGGATTTCTGGCACCAACATTGTCATCAATGTTGGTGAGGTAGAAATCATCGCGTTGACAAGCGTGAAAGATCTTGATCTTAAAGAAAATCATCTTTCAATAGCCTATTCTCTATTATACCAATATTCTAGAAATCTCGTTCTTTCTTTGATGTCAAATCCGGCACTTTGAAGTTCAGTAAAAGCATCCTTATTCCGTCCATCATAATTATACAAAAGATGAGACGCCCACGCCTTAGAGCCACTATCTAAGCTAAGAAAAGATGCTGAACATGTCAACATACTTTCTTTTGTAACCCGATCCGAAAAAATAGATAACAGACCATTTGCTTGAGCTTCCACTGAAACAACAGGTAATCCTTCATACCAGGATGGCAATACAAATACATCCATGCAGTTGTAGAGCTTCTTTACATCTTTCCGCAAGCCAAGAAAGCGTACTTTATCGGATAGATGATAATCCTGCACTTTTGCTTCTATCTCCGGACGAAGTTCGCCATCACCAATCAATAAAAGAATGGTATTGGGATGTTTTTTTACCACTTCTCGAAAGACTTCTATCAGAAATGCATGATTCTTTTGGTACATGAATCGTCCAACATGACCGATAACCAAGGTATCTTCAGGTATATGCAATTCATTTCGATACTGCTGACGGATTTCCGGAGAAAAGGCATATTCCTCTAAATCAATCGCATTGTTGATGATGGTAACCCTTCCACTCTCCATCATTTTCTTACCATACATCCAATTGCCAGCAAACCGCGAGCATGCTGCATAGCGATTGGCGAAAAGAGGCGCAAAAGGACGAAGTATCATCTTCAACACAGACCGCATACCCTCGCTGCGAACGGCGGTAGAATGATTGTGCAAAATACGCTGATGCGCACCGGCCAGCCAAGCAGGAAACAATGAGAACACAGACAGTGTATTCATATTGGAATGGACAATGTCATAATGATGATCCCGGACAATATGATAAATCTGGCTCATATAACGGAAAATGTTTTTTTTGTAAGGCTCGACGTGATAAACCTTGCCCCCTAAGGATTCAATCTCATCATCTAAGATTGTTTTTTCATATCCGTCTACAACGAAATCAAACTGAATTTTGTTGCAATCGATATGACGGTAATAGTTCATGATGACGGCTTCTACACCACCACCACAAACAATGCCAATAATCTGCAGTACGCGCACGGGTTCTTTTTCCATCACTCAACCCTCGCGCTTGTACATGAGGAGGCTGTAGCCGAAGGCGATGATGCAGCCAATGGCGAGGCCGATAGCGACGATGAGCTTCTTTTTCGGTGCGCTCGGCTTTTTCTCGTCGGGCAGGTTGGCTTCGTCGATGACCTGGATGTCCATGGACTCCATGGCTTCCTGGATCTTGTTCTGCTCGCACTGCTGGACGAGGTTGGTGTAGATGGTCTTCTTGATCTCGGCGTCGCTCTTGAGCTGGATGTAGGTGACCATCTCGTCGGGGTATTTGCTGATGTCCTGCTCGATCTCGTCTTTCTTGGCGCGGACGGCGTCTTCGCTGGCCTTGGCGGCGCCGATGGAGGCTTCGGCTACGGCCTGGTTCTTGAGGAGCTCCATCTGGGCGGAGTTGAGGCTGGCGGCGCTGGAGTCGACGACGGCGCTGACTTCACGGGAGAGGTCGCCCTGCAACTGATTGAGCTGTTGCTGGGCAGCGATGACGGTCGGGTTGTTATCGGTGTACTTCTGGCGCAGGCCGACGAGCTCGACTTCCTTGGCGACGATCTGACCGCGGATGCTCTGGACTGTGCCGTTGTCGTTGATGTTGTAGGCCTTGGAGCCGGACTTCTGCTGGCCGAGCTTGTTCGTGGCGACGTCGTACTGGGCCTGGGCGGCTTTCTGCTGGCTCTGGAGGTCGGCGATGGACTTGTCGTAGGCGGAGACCTGGGTGATGGCCTGCTTCAGCTGGTCGTCGGGGCTGTAGAGCTTGTGCTCGCGCGAGAAGTCGGCAAACTTCTGGGCAGCGTCGTCGGAGTCCTGCTTGGCCTCTTCGATGCGGCCGTTGAGGAACTGGACGAGCAGGCTCTGGGTCTGCTGGCTGTTGTTCGTCTGCATGGTCAGGAAGTTGTCGACGACTTCCTTGGAGATCTGCTGGGCCTCTTCCGGGGTCTTGCCCTTGGCGGTGACTGTGATGAGGTTCGTGCCCTTCGTGTTCTTGATGTCGAGGTTCGACTTGGCAAAGCCTGCGGCATCCGGCTTCTTCTCGGGGTCTTTGCCCTCGTAGAGCTCGTCGATGATCGGGTCGAGGACGGTGCGGCTCTTCATGAGCTCCATGTAGTTGTTTGTCAGGCTCGCCGTGCTGCTGCCCGTCGCAGCGGCGAGCATAGCCGCTGCCTGGCCGCCCATCTCCTTGCTGGTGCTGCGCGTCTGCACGAGGGTCGTCGATTCGTACTGCTTCGGCAGGACAAAGGCGGTGATCGTCGCGATGGCCGTGCAGCCGACGATGATGCCGCCGACGACTTTCTTGTGTTCCTTCGTGACCTGCCAGAGCTTGCCGAGGTCGATGCTTTCTTCTTTCTCTAAATCCAAGGGATACAACTCCTTTTCTGCATGATACTATGAGTCAATAGGCGCCTTTGCCGAAGGCGACGGCTTTGACGGTCTTGAAGAGGTACATGAGGTCGATCCAGACGGACCAGTTGCGGACGTACCAGGTGTCCATGGCGACGCGCTCTTCGTAGGTGGTGTCGCTGCGGCCGCTGGCCTGCCACATGCCGGTGATGCCGGGCAGGACCATGCTGTACTCGCGGAAGTAGTCGCCGTAGCGCTCGATCTCTTTGGTGACGATGGGGCGCGGGCCGACGAGGCTCATGTCGCCCTTGATGACGTTCCATAGCTGCGGCAGCTCGTCGAGGCTGGTCTTGCGCAGGAAGGCGCCGAGCCTCGTGACGCGCGGGTCGTGCTCGAGCTTGAAGTTCTCCTCCCACTCCTTGCGGGCCTCGGGATTCTCAGCGAGGTATTTCTTCAGGGCTTCCTGCGCATTCGGGATCATGGTCTGGAACTTGTAGCACGGGAAGAGCTCCCCATTGCGGCCGACGCGCTGATGCGCGAAGATGACGTGGCCCTTGTTGCTGATGGCGACCATGATGGTCAGCACGAGGAGAATCGGTGAAATCAGCAGGCTGCCGACGGTCGTGAAGATGAGGTCGAAGACGCGCTTGATGATGCGGTTGCGGCGGCGTGCGAGGTTGTTCCGCATGTGGAGCATGAGGACTTCTTCGCTGAAGAGGACTTCGGCTTCGGCGCCGAGCATCGGGGTGCCGATGAGGTCGGGCGCGAAGGAGATGTCACGCACGTAGGGCTGTATCTTGGAGATGAGGTCCTGCAGCTGGTCGCGGTGCATGCCCGGCACGGTGATGATGACGTTCTGGACGCCGGAATCGCGGATGATGCTTTCGGCGTCGGCGACTTTGCCGTAGAGCAGGAAGCGCGAGGCGACTTTTTGCGAGAGCGGATTGTCGTCGATGAGGCCGACGATGTCGTAGCGGTAGCCAAGGTCATTCCGGTAGTAGCGCAGGACGCGCTCGGCTGTCTTGCCCGCGCCGACGAGGATGACGGGCTCGTAGAACAGGTGGCACTTCTTGATGAATTTCTTGGTGAGGTAGCGGATGAGGTAGAGGTTCGGCACGAGGAGGACGATGAAGAGTCCGACAAAGAGGCGCGACGTGTGGGCGCCTGCCGCCGAGAAGTAGATGATGAGCAGGCAGGCCATGAAGCCGTAGAGCACGGCAAAGAAGATGTCGCGCGTGGAGTCGAGGATGGAATGCATCTGCCGGTAGGCGTGCGACTGCCCGAGGAACAGGATGAAGATCATCGGGACCCAGAGGTAGAAGTACTTCGGCGCGATGGCGTACGGCGCAATGTCGGTGTCGATCAGGTGATGAAGGCCCAGTGCCTCCTGCTCGGCCAGCAGGATGGCGATGTAGTCCAGCAGGATGAACAGGACCGGGTACAGGTAGCGGGCATAGCGCGCGCTCCTGACTCTGGTCTTGTTGGCCAGTCGAATGATTTTTTCCAATTGTGATATTCCCCCAATATCATATGTCTCAGGTACGGCAGCTGCCGGGTGCTCTCCCCCATCGGCACCCAGCACTGCCATCGTCCCCCATCTGTCAGTCGGTCAGGTTCTTGTAGAGCGCCCAGGCGTTGACGTACGGCAGGATGTCGGTGTCGAACTTGATGCCGTTGGAGCGCGGGACGTAGAGGATGTCGCCGTCCTCGATCTGGACGTTCTGGGTGAGGTCGTGGCGGACGGTGTAGGCTTTCATGTTGAGCGTGCGGTAGTACATGGTGCCGTCGACGACGCGCATGATCTGGACGCGGGTGCTGCGGCCCTTGCGCGCCCAGCCGCCCGCGGTGGCGAGTGCGGCGTAGGCATTCATGTTGTCGATGGCCATCTCCTGGACGCCGGGTTTGTTGACCTCGCCCATGACGTAGACCTTGCGCGGGCCGTAGCTCGTGATGACGAGTGAGAGGTCCGGGATGCGCAGGTACTGGGTCAGGGAGTCCATGAGGACGGCCTTGGCCTCGTCGAGCGTCAGGCCTTCCATCTTGACGCTGCCGACGTACGGCAGCTGGACGTAGCCGTCGAGGCCGACGGTGATCTTGTCGATGCCGATGCCATCGGGAAAGCCGACGGCGAGGATGCTCAGCGTGTCGCCGCGGAAGAGGCGGTAGCTCGGCGAGACCGCCGTGTGGCGCAGGGATGCCGTCTTGAACATCTCCTTGGACTCGACGTAGCGCGCACTGTCGTCATCATCATCGTCAGAGGCAGCCTCGCGGACGGCGGACGGCTCTGCCTGCACGGCGGCCTGGCTGGACTTGGATACGCGTGTCGGCACCGCAGGAGCCGCGAGCGTGCCCGCAGCCGTCTGCGCCGCGACGTCCGCGGCCGTCGGAGCTGCAGGCGCGGCAAAAACGGCACTGCCGGACAGCAGGAGCGCCGTGATGGTGAAAGCCGGAAGGCTGTACTTCATGATTCCAAAACCCCTTGTTTTCATATTTTCGTAATCGATGCTAGATATACGGTATCAGTTTAACACTTTGTGTTAAGAATGGCAAGGCAGGCAGGCAAAAACAGGACGTATCCCACAAAAAGCCTTCCCGTGCATGGGAAGGCTTTTCTGTTGCCTTATTCTTTTTTCTCGGCTTCGCGCTGGCGGTCGAGGGCTTCGAGCTCTTTCAGTTCTTCCGTGCGCTCGGCGAGGGGCTGGGGGCGCTGGAGGAACATGGCGTCCCCAATGTATCGTTGAGTCAATCACAACACTTCCTAATTATATGTTATTGATAATCTGGCTCCGGGCCGAAGACACGTGTCATGCCTGCCACCGTGATGAGCCATGTCGCCCCAGATTGGCGCGCCTCATCTTCGCGAAAACGCGGCGTGGCCTTCTTGTACCCCGTGCACGCCTGCCTTACTGTAATACTGGCCTTCCCCCAGCGCTCGGCAGCTTCCGCGACCGTCATGACTTCATCCAGAACATTCACCTATTCCCCCTCCATTCTTTATAGACATCAGCTAGGAGCATGATGCCAAGTGTCCCTTGCGTGACTGCCAGGGCGAAACCGTCTCCAAGCCCTAACAAGCGGGCCGCTATATCTCCAATCGTCGAAAAAATCTTCCTTGAGCTTCAGCCAGTAGAAGCGCTGGCTGTCATTGTGTGATGGCAAAACAATCACCCCTTCAGCTTGTATTCATGCGCGATGGCTTCATCCACGCGCACCGGCTCCAAGATGTACCGCTTAAGAAACGAATCCCGACCGACGCGATGAATCTCCATGTGATGCTCGCGGCAAAACGGCAGCACCCGCATGCCGATATGACAGATTTCCTTGCGGTTCCGCCCACTGCCGACCGCATCCACGTGGTGCAGCTCATTCTTCCGCCCGCATACCGCGCAGCGATGCGTCATGAGGCAGGCCCATGTGTACTTCGGCAGATCCTCGGCCATCTTCCAGAGCGGCTCCCCACACTCGACCCCGTGCATCAGACAGAGGTCGATGAGGTATGTGATGTAGTCGCGCGCTGTCTCCATCGAGCAGTCAGCCAACGAAAACGTGTTCTCCACTATCGACGGCTTTGTCTGGCGAAAGATTTCCTTCGTGATGGCCTTCTCCACCTCGAGTGGTGTATAGCCCGACCACATGGCCAGATACCCGAGAAGGACATGCGCCTTGCACTGCTGCTGGCGCGACACACACCGACTGTCGGGAAACTCGATGACCGGCGCACCGCCGTGCTCCTGGATGAATTTCTGTTCTGCCGCACTGGCCGGGACGAAGACCACAAGGCCCTCGCCCGCCGTGCGGACAATCTGTGCTGGCAGGATCATGGTCAGAACGGGATGTCTTCATCTTCAAGCGGCGATAGCTCTGATGCCGGTCCGTAGTACTGGCGCATGGCCGGTTCCGGCACCGTGTAGTTACCCGAGCGGATGGTCTCCACGTCCTTTGGATAGCGCGCGACGACCGACGTCTTGCCCGTCGTCGGCGACGTCTCCTCGCGGAAGATGAAGCCGATCAGCTTGCCGCGCAGCTCCTGCTCATCCCACTCACCCGTCTCGCCAAAGTACGGCTCATAGCCGGGGTTCGATGCCTTGAATGCCTCGAGCAGTCCCTTGAAGAACGGGATGCTCTTGCCGACCGTCACCTGCGTATACGTTCCCTTCCAGAACACCTGCTCGCCCCAGCGCTTCACCGAGTGCATGTAATCCCTCGAGAAGTAACCAGCAAATGGGCCCTCTGCGATGTCCAGACGGATGACAATCTCATCGTTGCCGGAGCGCGACTTATCCTCGCGGACTGCTTGCACCCGGCAGACATAACCGCCCGCTGGCAGCCGCTTGAAGCCACCCATATCGGCAGCCTCCGTCTGGTTCCATGCATTCATATCAATCTTCATAGCAAACCCTCCGTAAATGTGGTAGAATAATCATATCGGACATTCCACAGTCCCGAGGAGCAGTGCACGACTATCGAGTGTGCTGCTCTTTTTCTATGCCCCGATGACAGAGGCGATGCGCACCGGCCTGCCTCAGCATGTAGTTCTCCTCCCGCGTCGGAGCATCGCAGCTCCAGTATGCGGGACGTATACACGTCGGATACGGGCACTGCAGGCAGAAATACCCTGGCCGACAGAGCGGCGGGATTATCGGTTTGGACTGTGCCATCACGACCACACCACCCAAGCGAATAACGCACCGATGACCACGCCACATCCGAAGATAACGGCATACCCCTTGGCGCTCAACGCCCTGCCCGTGAGCAGGAGCTGCAGCTCAGTCTTAAGCATGACCTCACCTCCTCACATCAGGATGGCCGCGACTGCCGCCATGATCTCCACAGCCACGACCGTGCCCAGAATCATCGTGATTCCCGCCACAGCCCACTCAGCTCCTTGCGAATCTTCGGATTCAGATGGCGACGACGCGCCCTTCTCGGCTCCATGTCGGCAGCTTTGATGTACTCAGTCATTTCTTCTCCCCCTCTTCACGATCTTCTTTGCCTTCAGCATCTGCGCATCGCGTTTCCATACCGGCTCAATACTGCAAGTCCAGTCGCAATAATCCAGGAACCGTTCAATCGCCAGTTCGTTCAAAGCGAATTTACCTTTCGGGTACTTCCTCCACGCTTTCATGCTGACTTCTCCCCCTCTGGCTTGTTGACGAACATCGCGATATCGATGCGCGTTTCCTCGATTGCTTTCTGCAGCTCTGCATCTGTCGTGATGCCCATCTCGGCCAGTTTCTTCTTCATGGCCTCTGCCTGTTCATGTACTGTCATAGCCGTTACCTCCTTCGATTCCTGTGACCGGCTGCAGGTTGCCGCCTGCGGATACATCTGCCAGTCTCAATCAGTCCTTATCCTTCTTGCAGTACGCGCCGATGGCGCAGACGTGCTTGCAATAATACTCGACGAGCTCCGGCGCGTCGTACTCCTTGGCCATGATCATGACCTCGTCCTCGTGCGGGAGCCGGATTCCCCGCTCAATCTGGTACAGGCGCGTCGTGCCGATGCCGATGACCGCGCTCGTGCTGAGCCGCGACTCAAATGCCGCATCCTTCTTGGACGCACGCATCCGGGCCTTGTAGTATGGTGTATCGTTCATGTTATCCTCCGCGATAGATGGCATAGTTGGTGGCATCTGTGCGCTCATTTCCATCTTGATAAGTTGAACACCGTGCACCCAATCACGATGATCAGCATGATGATGTCGAACGCGATCATCCATCCTGGATGCCGGAACGCCACAAAATCCATCCACTCCAGCAGCTCCGCAATCTTCTCTGCGGGGCTTTTCTTTTTCTTACGCATCTTACTCCTCCCATCCACGCATCGGCGCACTCCTGCGCGCCCCTGCGCTGCTACAATAAAGGTGAACGAACTCACCGGCCTGTCCCCGTGCCCGTCTCTCCCTGCTCGAACAAGCTGTACTCCTTCGGCATATCTCTCTGGATGCGCTTCAGGCTGTCCCCGCAAATCCTGCTCTTCTGGATGTACTTGTCGGCTCGATGCTCGAACCGCTGCTGAAGATTCTTGACGAAGTACGGATCACGAGAGAGCCGGATATTCCCGACGACGCCCGTCTTGCGGTCCGTGTAGATGTCCCGCTCATCCTGCGCCTTCTCATCCCTGCCATGCACCTGCATGGCTTTTTGGAGTTCCTGGACAAATGCATACCGCGCCATCTCAGCCGGAGAAATCTCCATCTGCTCATAGTACGGCTTGAAGATCGCGAACTTCTCTTCCATTGTCAGGCTCTTCCCCTCGGCGGTCTTCTTGTTGATGTCATCCTTGAACGCATGGCGGAGGCCATTGCGCTTCTTCTTGAGCTCCTTCGCTTTTGCCTCGGACATCAGCTCGTCCTCGCTCTGCACGCGGAACCATTCATTTCCCCTTGCCATTCACTTCACCCTCCTTACACCACAGGCACCTGCCAGGACATCATGGAAAATCTGCAGCTTCTTGATGGCCGAGTCCACATCATCGCGGATGGAAAGGATGGCCTCCTGCTTGTCCTCATGTATCTTGATCAGGCACCGGATCCATTCACGAAGCTCCGGCTCCGTGTTCGGGCAGTTGAACACATTGGACAGCCACTTCCGCGCCAGTGATGCGGTCTTGTACTCCTCATCTGCTGACTTCTGATACTGGGAGAACTCCTTGTGTTCCTCGGCGTACACCTGCAGGCTCATGCCATTCTTGAGCGCCTGCAGCTCGGCCTGTGCCTTGCTCGCGCGCTCCATCTGGTAGGCAAGGCTCTTCTCAGCCGATGCCGCCCGCGCTTCCTGCCGCTCGACCGTCTTGCGCGACTGTGCCAGCTGGTCACGCAGCCTGGCAATCTCCTCTCGGCTCGCCGTATCGGGGATCTCTACGACCTGCGGCTCAGTCTGCATCTTCTGCTCGTGCTTGAGCGCATCCACCTCGGACTGCTTGTGCAAGAGCTCGACCTTGAGCGAATTGAGCTCGGCCTCCGCCGTCTGCGCGCGCTTTGTGAGGTCATTCCGTTCCTGCTCGTGATTCGTCTTGAGCATCCGGATCCTGTACTTCACATCGGCCACTTCCGTCTGTGCCCGCTGCTCCGTTTCCATTGCCCGGCCCTCGAGTTCGGCGTTCTTGCTCTCAGCATCTGCACGAGCTTTCTTCTCGGCCTCGAGTTCGGCCTTGAGCGCCTTGTAGTCTCTGGCAGCCTGCATCGCCTCACGGGCCGTCATATCTTCAGGATGCTCCTGCTCGATAAAATCGGCACGATCCTCGGCAGGAAGTGACAATAAAGCCTCTAGTCGCCCGTAATTAACTGCAGACGTCTGCAGTTTCTCAATGTAAGTATCGCGTTCATTCCAAGCTTTCATCAGCAAATAACCGCGTCTTGGCTTAAATCCAAACTCTTGCTCCATGACACGCTCGAAATTCCCATCGTATGGGCGCGTTTTACGCTCTACTAGGATTGCCCCCATCCGCAGGAGTTCAAAACCGATATTGTTACGGCTGTGATTAAATTCTTGAATCAACTGTTGGTTACTCAGCTTCCTAATAACCGATGTGTTGATTGGCGTCAAGCTTATTCCCATATGTCTACCTCCATTTGTTTTTTTTCTAATCGTGCTTTCCAGTCTTTGACTGCCTGTGTATTCTCTCGAGCGCTTTTCTCTTCAGGTCGCTCCTTTTCGATGAAATCAGCACGGTAGGAGCTGGGAATCCTTAAAATAGACTCAATCACCTTGTAATTCAGCTTGCCTAAAGTAATTTTCCCGAGATACGAATCTCGCTCTTTCCATGCCCTCATCAGCACGAAGCCTCGGCTTGACTTTATGCCAAATTCTTTCAGCATAACCTGCTTGAAGTCACCGTGATACGGGCGCTTTTTACGCTCTACTAAAATAGCTCCTGTTCGCAGAATCTCTAGCCCTTTATTTCCTTTGTATGGAACGGATGCTCGTATCAACTCTTCACTAGTCATCTTTTTGAGAATGTCATTGTCAATCTCAATCAATATCATTTTCTGTATGCCTCCTTCATGCATCGAAGAAGCTTTCCTCTTAAGAAAATCGCTACAATAGAGGTGGAATGAATTATGTTTTTAACAAGTTTTTCTTGTTAAAAACATCAAAAAAAAGAATCTCCATCGGAATACCACTATCCAATTCCATTTTTTTCATGACCACGACAGACGGCTTGTTTTCACCATTTTCCCATCTGCTCCACATTTGCTGCGAAACGCCGTACATTTTAGCCATCTCAGCCTGTGACCGCTTTCCTCTATATCCTGTGAGTGTTTCTCGTTTCATGGTCTCCCTCCCTTCTCTAAACAAGCTCAGCTTGTATTTACATATTACAACTTTAGCTTGTATTTGTCAATAAGAAAATACAAGCTGAGCTCTGTTTATTTGCACAAGTAGCGGTTGTAACATTATACTATAGAAAGGACTGATACTATGTTTGCTCAAAAATTGCGATACCTGCGAAAAAACCATCCTGGCTTAACTCAAGCAAAACTAGCCGAGCTCTTCGGGGTCTCGCAACAAGCTGTAGGCTTGTGGGAACGTGGGAAAAATATGCCGACGCATGACATTGTCAAGCAAATTGCTTCGTATTTTTGTGTCAGCACAGACTACTTACTAGATAAAACAGATAATCCGTCTGAACCTGTACGGACGCCCGCCACTCCACCATCCACTCCGGCCCTCACGCCCCAGGAGCAGGATCTCCTGCGCAAGAACCGCCAGCTCACCCCCGCAGGCCGCAGCCAGCTGGACACCTACCTCGACTTCCTGCTCAGCCAGGAAAGCGCCTCCGCCGTCAAACGGAAGACGGCAACGTGATCCACGTCGACTTCACCAAACAAAAATAGCCGCCCCCTGGAGATGGGACGGCCATTGCTCTCTGATAATTTCATCATTGCGCGCGCTTCTATCCGGTCATATAATGATTACGAGAGGAGGTATCGTCATGACGTTACTCAAAAGCATCAAGGAACAGCTTCAGCGCATGAAGCAGTACCATCGTGAGTTCGAGCAGGACTACGACCAGTCCCGGCGCCGTGTCGACGCCACCAGAAAGGACATTGAAAGATGGACAACACCACGAACCAACCCGAAACCGTCGGGCAGCAAGAACCGCTGATCGACATTCTGTACAAAGACGACTATCGCGTAAAATCCTATATCGCTCAAATGCTTGCAGGAGCCGTGCAAAGTGTGAAGAAACAATCCACTTCGAACACCGGCTCCTTTTTTGATGCAAAAGGCGGAGCTGCCATTGTAAAAGGCGAGTATCGACGAAGCCGGGGAGAATCCAGCATGACGGAAACAGAGACCGACATACACGATCACGCTGTCATGGTCCTTTTGCAGGAACTTGCCCTAGAGCCCACCGACGAGCTTCCCGATGACGCCACCGGAACTATCGTCCACCTGCGCGGCGAGCTTTCATTGCGGGATTACAGCTCATTTGATGATCTCGTATCCGTGGTAGGCTCAAATCCGACTCAGTTTGGTGCAACAAAGAAAGAGGTGCACGACGTCAAGACCGCGTTCAAAGGCATAGCGAAGCTTGTTCCTTTAGGGCTTGAAGCAGAGCTTACGACGCCCAGATCTGGAATCGCACGCGGCATCTTGAAAGAGGAGTACATGCTCACGGCCTACCGCGACCTCGTGGCCATGTACAGTACACACCTTCCAGGCCTGTGGGATGTCATTGGTATCCTGGATCGCCCAAGGTCAACAGCATCTCCCCTTCACGGGGCGAAGCTCCGGTCTTCGATGGACATCATCGCGTCCGCAGCCAGACAGCTTTACGACAGCGGCGATAATGCCTATACTATCGCCCCGTTCCTGATCTACCGCGAGCTGTCAAGATAAAAAGGCCGCCCTTGCTTTCGGGGACGGCATGAAAGGATTACCATGGACAACATCATCATCTATAACACAGACGACGGCGCGGCCAGCGTCAAACTCTACGCCAACGACGGCACGGTCTGGATGACGCAGTCACAGATGGCTGAGCTATTCCAGTGCACACGCTCGAACGTGAACGCCCATATCCAAACTATCTACAAAGAAGGAGAGCTTGAGGAAACGGCAACCTGTAAGAATTTCTTACAGGTTCGTCAGGAGGGAACTCGCTCTGTAAAGCGCGAGATTCCCTTTTACAGCCTTGACGTCATCTTAGCTGTCGGCTTCCGTGTTCGCTCCCCGCGTGGCACGCAGTTCCGCCGCTGGGCGAACACTACACTAAAGGAATATCTGCAGAAAGGATTCGTCATCGACGACGAACGCCTGAAGAATCCAGACGGCCGCCCTGACTACTTTGACGAACTGCTCGCGCGGATCCGCGACATCCGAGCCAGCGAGAAACGGTTTTACCAAAAACTTCGCGACCTCTTCGCACTCTCCTCCGACTACGACAAGACCGACCGCGCCACGCAGCTCTTCTTTGCCGAGGTACAGAACAAGCTCATCTATGGCGTGACCGGCCAGACAGCTGCCGACCTCATCATGGCACGCGCTGATGCTTCCAAGCAGAACATGGCCTTGACCTCATGGAGCGGCAGCGTCGTCCGGAAACGCGACATCCTCATCGCGAAGAACTACCTCACCGCCGACGAGATTGACACGCTGAACCGCCTCGTCACCATCTTCCTCGAGAGCGCCGAGCTACGCGTCAAGATGCGCAAGGATCTGACGCTTCCCTACTGGCGCGGCACTGTCGACAAGATCCTCGAAGATCACGGTGTCCCTGTCCTCGCCGATCGCGGCAGCCATTCCCATGACGAAATGATTCGCTACGTCACCGACACCTACGCCGAGTTTGATGCCCGCCGTAAGAAAGCCGACGCCCAGCAGGCCGACGCCGATGACCTCGCCGAACTCGAGCGCGAGATTCCCGCAATCAAGCACCGCAGGCAGTGACACCATTTTGTCGGCGCCGCCAAAATCGCAAATAAAAAGACCGCCCCACAGGCGGCCAGGAAAGACAACAATACTCTTGAAATTTTTAACAGCAAATAGAAAAAGGAGAAATAGTATAATGGATGAACTAATAACTCAGCTAAATAAAATACTTTCTTCAAATGTCACTATTAGTTGCTTTGCTATCAACCTCAAAAAATCTCCACAAACAGGAATTCTTATTGATTTATCAAGTGAAAGACTCTATAGTTTCATGGCATCTACTCTGGAGTATCTATGCAAAAGAGTCTACAACAAAATGCAACTAGGAGATTATCCAGAAGCTACGCCGAAAGATTACATTGAAAGAATATATTGCACAAACTCCGACATATCTGAATTCATTTCTAATATTAAGAACATTCCCTTACTTGGGGAAGCTGATAATAAAGATTTAAACTCGTATAATGCTTATATGATTATCATTGAAGATGAGTCTCACGTGGATATCTTCTTAACAAAAAAGAAACCGTTGCTCTCCTGTAAAAAGAAGCGTATCCATGCGAACCTTTTCCAAAAAAGCAATACAAATGATTCTTATACAGAAATAACGGACGACATTATCCGACTCGTCCGTCATTTCGATGCATTTATTCTAGATGATACATGTTATATCGTAACTAAAGAAGGTCGTGCAATGCTAGGCTTAGAGAAGAGCAGAAAAGAAAAATGTCATGAAGTTCTCGAGCAAATCTCTTCTTTACAAGTCCTTGATCAATATGGATTAGCAATCTTGAAAGAATATTTAAGAAAGCCTGGTCAATTTGGGTGCCTCGCTGGTGCTGATGAAAAACTTCTTCAGGAGCTTTCTCATATCACACATCAAAACAAAGAGCATATTCAAAATAAATATCATCTCGATGTTATTGAGGATAGAAATGGTGTATGCATGATTGATGTTCGTACCCAAGAGCAAATGAAGGCATTTATCGACACTATCACGCTTCGCCGTGGGCAGGACTTTGATGCTAACATTGTTACTTGTGCAGCCCCCTTCAAACGCCATCTTTAACGAAGAAAAATACCCCATTTGTGATTTGCATCATCTTCCCTTGATTATCACTGCTAAAAAAAAGATTATTATCTGTCTTAACGATGAATGTACCCTTTCGAGAATCCCCATCATGCCGGTTTATTTCTCCTTCCAGAATTTTATACCCAAATACATCCAGTAAAGGTGTATATAAGAACATAATATTATTACAAAACATAGCCAACATAAGTCCAGTAACAATCAGGAGTGTAACAGCACTCTCAATACCAGAACCAATAAAAGAAATGAATGGTATCACATAGTAACTGATTGCTCCGCTACTGAATAAATCTTTTCGCTGAAGTCCTGATATTTTACAGGGAATACGTACACTCTGAAATTGTCGCCTAAAAAACAATCCTGTATCGATACAAGCCCAGGTCGATACTGTCATATAAAGGACGGCAAAACATTGAACAACAAATACAGCTTCATCAGAATCGAATATGAAAACATGTAGCATCTCTATCAATGCAATAGGGAAACAGCCTGCAAGAAAGGCCATGCAACTTGCTTTTTTCATCGCACTTACCTCCATATGTACTCTTTTGCATATCTATATCATGCCACATTTTTGCACAAAAGAAAAGGCCGTCCGCTTGGACGGCTCAAGAATCATTGTGCAATGTTAAGTTCTTTGCGGATGGCGTTCTGTAAGACGTTTGAGAAGTTCAGGTTGTGCTCTTTGGCCAACGTATCCATCCAGGCGGGTATGGTGAGGGTCTTCTTGACGGAATGATTGTCCGTGCGTTTCAGATAGGCCACTTCATCATACTCGACCAGAGACACGAAGTCACGCCCTTCCGTCTTGATATCAGCTGGATCGGATGGCTCGGGATATGGCTCCTTGTCTTCTTTCAGAGAATACAGGTAGATGCCGAGCGCATCTTCAGCCATATCAACAGCCTCAGAGAGCGTATCACCTTCCGTCACGCAGCCAAGCAGATCCGGAAAGTCAACCGAGTAGCCACCATCTTCCTCTGGATGAAACACGGCCGGGTAAATCAATTTCGTTGCCATGGTAAACTCCTTTCCATTTTGCAAGAAGCAAACAGGACTCATTTGAGCCCTGCCTGCTTCAAGATACTGTTGTAGGTGCCAGGCTTCAAGTCTTTGTTGTGCATGGGGATCGTCGGCCTGCCTGGCTTTGTCGGATGCTTCAGGATGTGGTGTGAACCTCTGACACGGTCAATCACCCATCCATCCGCTTGCAGTATCCTCAACAATTCCTTTGGCTTCATCATCTCTCCCCCTTACAGTTATTATTATAGCACGTGTTAACACATATTACAAGTATTAATACGTATAAAATACTTTGTTGCGACTCATAGAATTGGAAAGGTCAATACCGGCAATAAAAAAACCGCCCGCAGGCGGCCAGGAAAGGAAGGATACTTATTGGATAAACACGCATATATGGACAATATTGTCTCAATTCCGAAGCAACCGCCATTCAATCCAGCTGCAATGGCCGTGCTCACACAGGCGGCCCAGACGATAAGGCAGAACGCGATTGTCGACTTGGCGCATAATCAGCAAAAAGCAATCGCACGCATGCAGGAGCAGCTAGAGCCTATTTTGCGTATACAAAAGCAGTTTGCATACGCAAACGCATCCATGCCTGCTCTTACTGCATGGGCAAAATCGATGCAGCTCGCCGCTGATCCACTGCAAGAAGCCCGCTCAGTGCTCCAGGGAATGAGCAGTGAGCAAGCCAGAATCTTTGCCAGTAGAGTCTACGGCCCGCAGATGACGGAGGCAATCCGCCCGGCCCTTGTATACCTGGAGCGGTTGCATCCGGAAATATACCGAGAGATCGTGCCGGAGCCTCAACCATCACCTTCCCCGAGCACTCCACCGCAACAGAAAAAGAAAGCCCGGCGACGCGCACTCGCTAAGGCTGCAAGGTTGACGAGTCGGACCAGCGATATTCTCAGGAGTCTTGATGGCAGGATACAGTCAATCCCCTCAGGCAAGCTATCCAACATACTCAGTTTGCTTCTCAGCGCTGGCAGCATTGCCCCTCCGGAATATGCACATTCAATCAATCTTCTTTGTTTTGCAATCGCTGTTCTTTTGACATTTCGCCATGAGGAATAGCATTGCGGCGATAAAAGCAAGGCCAACTAAGTCATGGACTGTAGTTCTCACATCCGCAGAAGCCGCCAGAATACTCTCCAAAAACTGAAACGCGGCCCAACCACCAATCAGATAAGCCATTAATCGTAGATAATTCATTGTTACGCACCACCTTTAAATGTCTCACTGTCTCCCTCTATCATACCACAACAACCCAGCATTCTGACAACAAAAAAAGACCGCCCCGCAGGCGGCCCTAGATGAAAGGAGATTCACTTTGTTAAAAATTGTTCATACAGGATTCAATAAAGAGAGCTATGCCCTGAACGTGCCTGCGCTATGTCCACATTGCGGGTACGCAATCGACCCCAAGATCATCAATGTCTATTCAGAAAAGACTTTGCTACAGCCCGGCTCATATTCAAATACCTACGATCGCATCATAGACATCATTGCGCTTTGTACTGCATGCAACAACCATATCTTTTTAGAATATGCAGCATCATCGAAGACCTCAAAATATATGCTGCTCCGAAGATATCCATCGGCTGAACCCGTCTTAGATTTGCCGCCAGATATCAAGAAGCTCTTTCCTGATTTTTGGGAAGCCTATCGACAGGCCGCTGTCGCTGAATCGCATGACCTCCGACAGCTTTGCGGGATGGGCTATCGCAGGGCCTTGGAAATCCTCGTGAAGCAACACCTCTCGAAGAAGTACCCTGAGCAGGCGGATCAAATCATCAAAGAACCGCTTGGTCATTCCATAAACCGCTTACAAGATCACGAGAAGTCTTTGGCCCGTGGTGCTACTTGGCTTGGGAACGACTTCGCCCATATCGAGGATAAGCATCCAGAGTATACCGTCCAAGACATGAAGCAGTTCATGAAAAGCCTGTCGCATCTGCTCGTTGCTTATTCCATAGCGCAAATCGCTGCCGAGGTACCACGTCGATAACTCATCCCGTCTGTAGTCACTTCGGCGATGAGGTTGCCCTTCATGTCAAAATAACGCTGAATCTGCCGGACTGGATCCTCCATAGAGCCAGTCCCCTTTGCCATCGTGACCTGTATCATCCTGACAACTTTGACGCCATCCAGACGCTCATCAAGTGCGTTCTTCATCGTATCGCCTCCAAGCCAATCATTCCCCTCGATAAAACGCTTGTGTCTTGACCAAGTCATGCGAGAGGTACATATTCCCCTCGATCATCTCCGTTGCCTTCTTGAATATACTGGGCACCAGCACCCACTCCACACGATTCTCGACCAGCAGGTCAGCCACCTTCGCGGCCACCTCGTAGACATTCGTCTTCGGAAACTTCTCATCATCCATGTCAAGTCACCACACTTTCACAAAACTTTCACTACTCTCTATGATACCACATTACCGGATCAGGTGGCACGGCAACCTGATCCGCATCCCGCCCTCTGGCAACAAAAAAGACCGCCCTACAGACGGCCATGAACCCTGAAAACGCTATAGAAGCACAGCTCCATTTTGGTATAATAATCTTGAAGGACGGTGAGCGATATGCCTTTCAAGAAACTGAGACATGCACGCCGTCATCTTCATAATCAAGCAGTGCGATGTAGCGGTAAAAATCTGGTTTCTCCATATAGAAATCCCCCTTTCCTCCCCGAAGGGAGCGGGGCTCATTCGAAATGCGGCCCCGATTGATTTTCGATACTCTTCAAAGTTTTGCGTCTTGTCGTTTCACCAACTGTGCATCCATGGCATGGACGAACTGATCTCGATAATCATGCAGCGTTTTCCGGAATACCCCTTTCAGGTTGGCAATCGGATGGACTTCGCGCGATGATTGGGCGATTGCTTCTATCGTGATGCAAGATATCGTGTCCATGGATGACCATAAAACGTGAACAATGCTCGCGCATGTCCGAATCCAGTGCTTGTTCAGTACATCCTTGATTTCTTCTTCACTGATATCACTTTCTCTTTTGTCAGAAGTCCGACTGAATCTAACAATCTGCTCGATCAGGAACTCTTTCTTCTTTATCGCAAAGTAAAATGCCGGTATCACGCCGAATATGGCGGTAAAATATATGATTGGCAATACCACCATAGAACCTAAAAGTGTGCCGACAAACGCATTGCGACCGCTTGCTTGATATATCCGTGCCACAAATCCGATGACAATGCCAAGCAACGCTGCGTAAATTATTTCTTTCATCCCCATATTCTCACCCCGGTTCATTGGTCCACTTTGTCATTTCGTCCAAGAAAGATTTCAACACCTGCAAATATCGGAAATATCAGCAAACACTTTACCGCCTGCACCATATCAATCGCTGCCTGTGGAAGGAGCGGTGTGTTCGGCACAATCATACCGGTACGTATGTCCAGTTGCAGAAAATGCATTACTCCTAAGGCTGAAAAGAAGAATAGCAAGACGCTCGACGCAAAAGCAACGCATCCAAATATCTTGCTGAGCTTTCGTCCGTGACTTTTCCAATCATAATAGTCATAGCATAATCCTGCCGCATATATAAATAGCCCATTAAAGAAGTCTGCTGTCAGATTGGCTGCTGCAAACGTAGACAGGCTCACTAGTATCCACCGTATGATCTTGATAGCCTCCACCTCCCTCTATCTTGATTATACCAAAAAGCAGCCTCTCTGAGTAGATAATGCTGTAACATACGCATCGGCGTGCGCATGGCCGCCCGCAGCTCTGGTACAATGAGCATAGATACATCTGCCGGTCTCCGGAAGGAGGCAGCTCTATGCCAAGAGCACAGAAAAAGAAGGCGGCAATCTACTGCCGCGTGTCCACGCTTCACCAGGTGGACAAGGATTCCCTGCCGATGCAGAGGCAGGACATGATAAACTATGCCAAGTACGTCTTGAGTATTAAGGACTATGAGGTCTTCGAGAATGCCGGATACTCTGGCAAGAACACCGACCGCCCGGCGTTCCAGGAGATGATGGAACGCATCGAGCGCGGAGAGTTTTCACATGTGCTCGTCTGGAAGATTGACCGCATCAGCCGCAATCTCCTAGACTTTGCGACGATGTATGCGCGGTGCAAGAAACTCGGCGTGACGTTCGTATCGAAGAATGAGCAGTTCGATACCAGCACGGCAATGGGCGAAGCCATGCTCAAGATCATCCTGGTCTTCGCCGAGCTGGAGCGCAACATGACAAGCGAGCGCGTCGCCTCGACGATGAACGCCCGGGCCGCCGAGGGGAAATGGAATGGCGGCCGTGTGCCATTTGCTTATGCCTACGACCGCGAGACGGATTCCTTCTCGATCCGCGACGATGAAGCCAAGGTCGCGCTGGAGCTCAAGGATACCTACCTGCGCACACACTCCCTCACTTACACAGCCCGTCTGCTCAACGGGACAGGCAAGCGCACACGGCGCGGCTACGCATGGACGCCGGCCACCGTGGCCATCATCCTGCGCAGCCCGTTCTACCGTGGGACGTACCGCTACAACTACCGCGACGAATCGGATGTGACGTTCAGCTTCAAGGCGCAGAATGAGTGGATCCTCTGCGCGAAGCATCACCCACCCCTCTTCTCGGAAGCAGACTGCCGCCAGGTTGATTACTGGCTGGACAAGAACCGCCGCCATCACGGCAAGGCCACCCATGTGCAGCGGAAACACGTACACATCTTCGCTGGGCTGATTCAGTGCGGTGTTTGCGGCAGCAACTACGCAGTGTCGGTTGACCGTGCCCGTGCCTCCGGCTATCAGCCATCCATGTATAACTGTGGTGGCCGACGCCAGAAAGGCACGTGCAAGAACCGCTACGTAAACGACATCACGATTGGCGGCTTTGTCTTCAACTACATCAGCAACGTGATTCGCCTGCGAACGGCTTTCCGCCCGCAGTGGTCCCTGGCACGCATCCAACGCTTCCTCCTGCAGGACGAGAATTTCCGTGAAGTCGCTTCGCTGTCAGCCGACACACTCCGGCGTGTGCAATCCATCCTGCTCGGCTATACCGTCGGGACGGCTGAGTATCAGGCAGGCCAGGATATGCGCGGGCATGGCAATGCAACAGCACAGGCACGCGAGGCAAACCTGAGAGCCGAGCTCGAGAGGAAGAAACGCGCCCTGTCACGCCTCACACACCTCTTCCTCTACGCGGAAGATGAGATGCACGAAGCCGACTTCCTGCGAGAGAAACACAGCCTGCAGGATGACATCGCCAGTCTGCAGGACGAC
This sequence comes from Mitsuokella sp. UBA4253, assembly GCF_002395285.1. NCBI lineage: Bacteria > Bacillati > Bacillota > Negativicutes > Selenomonadales > Selenomonadaceae > Mitsuokella > Mitsuokella sp. UBA4253. Next base: position 263,110 of record NZ_DGWR01000015.1, read on the forward strand.
CTGGCAAAAGCAGAGCAGGCATCCGTCTTTGCCAGCTCCATGACCGACGAGGAGTTCCTGCAGAAAGCCGCCCGCCTCCTCTTCCAGGACGCCATGGGACATGGCAGCATTGATTTCCCGGGTCTCGCTCTCCACGTTGGCAAGCTGGAGCTCAAGAACTTCATCAACGCCGTCATCGAGCAGATCATCGTGCTGGACGGTCGCATCACGCAGCTCACCTTCCGCAACGGCGAGGTCCACACCTTCCTCTATGCATGAAAAAAGCCTTCCCAACTGCGGGAAGGCTTTCTTGCTACATCATTCTTTTTCTTTGTTGGCCTCAGCCTCACGCTGACGGTCCAGTTCCTCGAGTTCCTTGAGCTCGGCGGCGCGTTCCTCATCCGGTTACTTGTGTGAAATATACATTGCATCGCCGAAGGAGAAGAAGCGGTACTTCTGTTCGACGGCTGTCTTGTAGGCGCTGAGAATGAAGCTGCGGCCGGCGAAGGCGCTGATGAGCATGATCAGGGTGGATTTTGGCAGGTGGAAGTTGGTGATGATGATATAGATGATATAATAGAGAGAGGCGTACGCAAATTATCAAGAACATGTTGCAAAAACAAACTATATTATGTATAATGTAATTAACAGAGCTGCCCGTATCGTTGATATGGGGGCCAGGCTGGATTATACGTAATCCAGCCTTTTTATTTTGTCAACGAACAGGAGATTATCATGCTGAAGACACCACTCGACATTCCGCAGCAGCTCGCTCAGTTCCAGAGACACGGTATACTCGTGGAGAACAAGACTGCGGCGCTGTCCATACTAGAGCGCGTTTCCTACTACCGATTATCCGGCTATGCACTGGAGTTCCGCACGAGTACCCATTCCAGCCACTACACACCTGAGACGACTATTGAACAAATCTATGATCGATATCGCTTTGACGAGGATTTGCGTCATATTCTGCGCAAGTATCTGGAGATAGCAGAAATCTTCTACCGCACGCAGATTGCAAATACGATTGCCTTGCGAAAATGCAGTCAGCCGCCACATGAGCAACATTATGATGTTGCTAACTATTATCGAAAGAATTACTTCAGTGATTTGATGGTACAACTCCGCAAGCAACTGCACTACTACAAGGATAGTCTATTCATACAGCACCACATGGATAAGTACCACGGACGCATGCCACTCTGGGTGCTAGTGGAAGTCATGTCCCTTTCAACGCTGTCAAAATACTACAGTTGCCTGTACCGCTCAGATCAGGAAGCTGTGGCTGCACCATTGAATACAAGTGCGCGTACCCTGCGCAATCATCTTCATGCCCTATCAGTGCTCCGAAACAAATGCGCACATGCCGCCCGCCTTTACAATACGGTGTTCAGCCCCAAGGTCATCCTCCCGACAAAAACCTTGCGCAGCACACCATCATTGCAAACAGATACCCTCTTCGCTTATCTCATCATGCTGGCCTATCGGCTGCCGAATGTCACAATCCAGCAGGGCTACAAAAAAGAACTCATTTCTCTGCTAGACGCATATCGCGGAAAAGTGGCATTCGACAAGATTGGCTTGCCAAATGCCACTGAAACTGAGTTGCTGATGATTTTACAGAACGCTTAATTTCCATTCAATTTATTCACATGTCGCATCATCATAAATCTCCATAAGTTTCCCAAGACAAGAAACACCTTCCCATTTATGAGAAGGCGTTTCTTTGCATTTATTCTTTTTTCTTCGCTTCGGCCTCGCGCTGGCGGTCGAGGGCTTCGAGCTCTTTGAGCTCTTCCGTGCGCTCGGCGAGGGGCTGGGGGCGCTGGAGGAACATGGCGTCGCCGAAGGAGAAGAAGCGGTACTTCTGTTCGACGGCTGTCTTGTAGGCGCTGAGGATGAAGTTGCGGCCGGCGAAGGCGCTGATGAGCATGATGAGGGTGGATTTTGGCAGGTGGAAGTTGGTGATGATGGCGTCGACGATCTTGAAGTCGTAGCCGGGGTAGATGAAGATGCCGGTCCAGCCGCTCTTGCCGGCGATCTCGTTTCTGGCGGTGGCGGCGGACTCGAGGGTGCGGATGCTCGTCGTGCCGACGGCGATGACGCGGTGGCCGGCCTTCTTGGTATCCATGATGAGCTTGGCGGTCTCGTCGGGGATGCAGTAGTACTCCTTGTGCATCTCGTGCTCCTCGATGTTGTCGACGCTGACGGGGCGGAAGGTGCCGAGGCCGACGTGCAGGGTGACAAAGCCGAGGTTGACGCCCATCTCGCGCAGTTCCTGCATCTGCTCTTTGGTGAAGTGCAGGCCGGCGGTCGGGGCAGCGGCGGAGCCCTCTTCGCGGTTGTAGACGGTCTGGTAGCGCTCCTTGTCCTCGAGTTTCTCGTGGATGTAGGGCGGCAGCGGCGTCTCGCCGAGGCGGTCGAGGATCTCCTCGAAGATGCCGTCGTAGTGGAACTCGACGATGCGGCCGCCGAAGTCGGTGTGTTCGGTGACGGTGCACGAGAGCTCCGCGCCGAAGCGGATGACGTTGCCGGGCTTGGCTTTCTTGCCGGGCTTGACGAGCGTCTCCCAATGGTTGGCGTCGAGGCGGCGCAAGAGGAAGACTTCGACTTTGCCGCCCGTCTGGTCGCGGTGGCCGATGAGGCGGGCCGGCATGACGCGCGTGTCGTTGAAGATCAGGGTGTCGCCGGGCTCGAGGTATTCCTTGAGGTCGTAGAAGTGGCGGTGCTCGATGGTCTTCTCTACGGGGTCGAGGACCATGAGGCGCGAGGCGTTGCGCGGCTCGATCGGCACCTGGGCGATGCGCTCTTCTGGCAGGTCGTAATCAAAATCGGATAGTAACATGGTGAAAACCTCTCTGTCTATATATTAGTAGGAATCGTGTTGCAAGGTGACGCCCGTGTAGTAGTGGTGCAGGATGTCGGCATAGGATTTGCCCGTCTCGGCCAGCCGCTCTGCTCCCCACTGGGAGATGCCGAGGCCGTGGCCGGCGCCAAAGCCCGTGAAGGTGACGGTGTCCTTGGTGAGCTTGGCGGAAAAGAGCGTGCTCTTGAGGCCGAGCAGGCTGCGCCAGGCGGTGCCGGAAAGCGTGACACTCCCCTTCGTGCCCGTCACGGTCATCGCCTTGACGCGGCCCGAGGCTGTGCGGTCCTTGGCGGCGTGGCCGACGGCGAGCGGCGAGAGCTCGATGGCGCGCAGCCTGCCGATATTGTGGCCCTTGGCGGCGAGCTTCTGTTCGAGGGCGGCGGTGCTCATGGTCTTGGTCCAGGGCATGGTGCCCAGCGGCGTATCGCGGACGGCGCGCAGGTACGGCACACGGCTCCCCCAGACGTCTTCACTCGACTCGGTCATGCCGCCGCTGTCGGTGTGGAACAGGGCTTCGATGGGCTGGCCGCCGTACGTCAGCACCTCTCCCCTCGTCGCGCGGACGGCGGCCGTCGAGGCTGTCTTCTCGGAGGCGATGCCCTTGTAGAGCTGGCAGTGCGTCGTCGTGCAGAGGTCGTAGCCCTCAGCGGCATGGCGGCCGCGGCTCTTGAGGGCAAAGCTGCGCGCGGCGACGCTCTGCGCCTTGAGGGCCTCAGCCGGCCAGTCGGTCGGCATCTCCTCGGGCACGACGCTCAGGAGGTAGTCGTCGACCGGCACGATGTTGACGGCGGTCAGGCCCGCGCCCCTGTGGCGCAGTTCGAGCGCACCGCGGTAGCGGCGGCCGTTCAGGGAGAATTCCGCCGCTTCGGGGCGGATGGTCAGAATCTCGCCGCGCAGCTTCTCGCGGCCGACGAGGAAGGCGCCCGCCTGCCAGCGCACATCATACGACTGCCCCGCCGCCAGCGAGACAGACTTGCCCGCATCCGTGCGGGCCATCCCCTTGCCGGCGGCCGGACTGATGGTCACGCTCCCCTGCCCCGCGGCCAGCCCGATGCGCAGATCCGGCCCCTGCTTCGCAGACTGGGCCGCTACTGCGGAGGCTTTATCCGCCTTCGGTGCGGCGGGTGCATGATGGCGGGCCATGGCCGGGGTGGCGGCTGACAGCACGAGTGCGGCGGCCAGCAGGGCCAACAAAAATCTTCGCATTCTAGACACTCCCTTCACAATTGCATGGACCCCTTCCGCCTCGGGGGCTCGGCACAGGCAGCGCTTCCCAGCGGGGCTCCTGCTTTCAGGGGTTGCTGGCGGCTTCGCTTGCCGCGCGGGCTTCTCGTTCGAGGCGGGCGCGCTTTTTGGCTTTGTTCTCTTTCTTGCGCTGCTTGCGGATTTCGCGGGAGTAGCGCTCTTCTTCGCTGAAGATGCAGCCGCAGTAGGGCTGGCGGTAGAGGTCGAGCTCATGGCTGATGTCGATGCCCTCCTGCCAGCCGGGGCGGAAGTCTTCGTAGTGGAAGGCGACGCCGTATTTCTCGGCGAAGTGCTCGGCGGTGCGGCGCATCAGGTCGTGCTGCTGGTAGATGCTGTAGAAGAGCGTCGAGGTGAAGGCATCGAAGCCGTGTTCCGCGGCAAAGCGGGCCGTCTCCTCGAGGCGCCAGGTGTAGCACATGGTGCAGCGGCCGTTCGGCAGGGCTTCTGCGGGCAGGGCTTTTTTGAGGAAGTCGCGCAGGCGGTAGTGCTCGTCGGCGAAAAATGCCATGCCGACTTTCTCGGCGAACTCCTTAGCGGTCTTTAGGCGCATGTCCCACTCTTTGTAGGGGTGGATGTTGGGGTTGAAGAAATAGCCGGTGGGCTCGATGCCCTCTTCCCGCAGTTTCTTGACGGGATAGCAGGAGCACGGGCCGCAGCACATATGGAGTAACAAATTCAAAGGGCTCACCTCTCTTATGGATTTCTGCTCACTTCTCGGGGTACGGGATGCCGAGGTGGCGGTAGCCGGCCTCGGTGACGACGCGGCCGCGCGGCGTGCGGTTGATGAAGCCGAGCTGGATGAGGTACGGCTCGTAGACGTCCTCGATGGTGTCGCGCGCCTCGCTGATGGCGGCGGCGAGGGTGTCGAGGCCGACGGGGCCGCCCGCGAACTTCTCGATCATCGTGCGCAGCATGCGGCGGTCGGTGTGGTCGAGGCCGGCCTCGTCGACTTCGAGCATGCGCAGGGCCTTGTCGGCGATGGCGTTCGTGATGACGCCGGAGCCCTCGATCTGGGCGACGTCGCGCACGCGCTTCAGCAGGCGATTGGCGACGCGCGGGGTGCCGCGGCTGCGGCGCGCGATCTCGAGCGCCCCCTCGTCCTCGATGGCGATATCGAGGATCTCGGCCGCGCGCTTGATGATGTGCACGAGGGCGTCGGGCGTGTAGTACTCGAGGCGCGAGATGACGCCGAAGCGGTCGCGCAGCGGCGCGGCGAGGGCGCCGGCCTTCGTCGTCGCGCCGATCAGCGTGAAGGGCGCGATGTCGAGGCGGATGGAGCGGGCGCTCGGCCCCTTGCCGATGATGATGTCGAGCGCGAAGTCCTCCATCGCGGAGTAGAGCACCTCTTCGACGCTGTGCGAGAGGCGGTGGATCTCGTCGATGAAGAGCACATCGTGCTCCTGCAGATTCGTCAGGAGCGCGGCGAGGTCGCCGCTCCTTTCGATGGCGGGGCCGGACGTCTGGCGGAAGTTGACGCCGAGCTCGTTGGCGATGATGCCGGCGAGCGTCGTCTTGCCGAGGCCCGGCGGCCCGTAGAGCAGGACGTGGTCGAGCGCCTCGCCGCGCGAGAGCGCCGCCTGGATGAAGATGGAGAGGTTCGCCTTGACCTTCTCCTGGCCGATGTACTCACCGAGCTTGCGCGGTCGCAGGCTGTACTGCCAGTCGTCGCTGTGCTGCTCGTCCATGGAGACGATGCGGTCCTCGTCGTAAGAATCGAATCCGTCCAAAATGAGCCTCCTTCTTTACATGTGGCTGAGTTCCTTCAAAGAAGCCTTGATGATGGCTTCCGTCGTCTTGTACTTGGCCGTCTTGCGGATGACGGGCGCGATCTCAGAGGGCGTGTAGCCGAGCGACTGCAGCGCGGCCATGGCCTCCGAAGCGGCGTCGTCGCCGACTTCTTCACCGTTCTCGATGGTCAGGAGCTCCTCCTCCCCGCTGCCCCTAAAGGCGACCTTGTCCTTGAGCTCGAGGATCAGGCGCTCGGCCGACTTCTTGCCGATGCCGGGCAACTTCGTCAGGACGCTCGCCTGCTTGTTCTGGATGGCGCGGCAGAGCCCTTCGACCGTGATGGCGGAGAGGATGCCGAGCGCGACCTTCGGGCCGATGCCGGAGACGCCGATAAGCTGCAGAAATAGGTCATATTCTTCTTCGGTGGCAAAGCCGTAGAGCACGATGGCGTCCTCGCGCACGCTCGTGTAGACGAAGAGGCTCGCCTCCTCCCTCTGGCGCAGCTTCGTGCGCGTCGAGTTGGCGACGAAGACGCGGTAGCCGACGCCGTGGACGTCGAGCAGGCAGTGATCCGTGTAGAGCGCGATGACCCTGCCGTGAAGATATCCGATCATAGCTGATTCCTCCAAGTGATGCTATTCAGGCAGTGCGTCGTGCAGATGGCGATGGCCAGCGCGTCGGCCGTGTCGTCGGGCTTCGGCGGTTCGGGCAGGTGCAGGATCTTCGTGACCATGTAGATGACCTGGTTCTTGTCGGCCTTGCCGTAGCCCGTGACATCCTGCTTGATCTGCATCGGCGTGCGCTCGACGAGCCGCAGGTTGTTCTTGGCGGCCGTCAGGAGCACGATGCCGCGCGCCTGGCCGACGGGGATGGCCGTCGTGACGTTGCGGTTGAAGAAGAGCTTCTCGACGCCCATGACGTCGGGCTGGTACTTCTTGATGAGCGCGTCGAGCTCGTCGTAGATCTTCATGAGGCGGTCCTCCATCTTCATCTTCGGCGAGGTGAAGATGGAGCCGTACGCGTGCGGGATCAGCCGGCTGCCGCGCGACTCGACGAAGCCGTAACCGCAGATGGCCGTGCCGGGGTCAATTCCTAGTGCTAACATAAATTCCCCTAACATAAAACGTGTGAGAAATGCGAAAACAAGCCCCTACAAATCAAACGTTCGAATCGTTCGAATCGTAGAGGCTTGCCTCAAAAGCCCGTCCCCAGTCTATTACTCTTCGTCGTCCGACTCGTAGTTGCTGTAGACGTTCTGGACATCGTCGTTCTCTTCGAGGGCGTCGATGAGGTTCTGCATCTTCTCGGCATCCTTGCCGGCGAGGTGGACAGTCGTGTCCGGGACCATCGTGACTTCGGCCGAAGCCGTCTCGATGCCCTTCTCGCCCAGTGCCTTCTCGATGTCGTCGAAGGCGTCCGGCTCAGCCGTGATCTCGAAGACCTCGTCCTCTGCCTTCATGTCCTCGGCACCGGCGTCGAGAACGATCTCCATCAGGGCGTCCTCGTCGTCGAACGTCTCCTTCTCGACGATGAAGACGGCCTTCTTCTTGAACATCCAGGCAACGCAGCCGTCCTGGCCGAGGTTGCCGCCGAACTTCGAGAAGAGGTGGCGCACATCGGCAGCCGTGCGGTTGCGGTTGTCCGTCAGGATGTCGAGCATGACAGCCGTGCCGCCCGGGCCGTAGCCCTCGTACATGAGCTCTTCATACGTGCCGCTCTCCGTGTTGCCGAGACCTTTCTCGATTGCACGCTTGATGTTGTCCTTCGGGATGTTGTTGGATTTCGCCTTCGAGAGAGCCAGCTTCAGGCGCATGTTGCCCGTGGGATCTGCACCGCCCATGCGGACTGCGATCGTGATCTCACGGCCGATCTTCGTCGTGATCTTGCCGCGGATGGCATCGTTGGCACCTTTCTTGCGCTTGATATTGGCCCATTTAGAATGTCCTGACATATAAGAAACCGCCCTTCAATCAAAATTACACGCTATCGTGTGATAACTTACTTATCTTATCATAAAACGCGCCATCCCACAAGCGTCTGGCGCGTTTTTCTCATCTCAGATCACTCGGCTCACTTCACGAGCTTGAAGTACTTCTTCTTGCCCTTCTTGACGATGGCCTCGCCATCCTTAAAGTCGCTCTCCTGCAGGATGTAGTCGACATCCTTGACCTTCTCGTCATTGAGGGAGAGGCCGTTCTGCTGGATCAGGCGGCGGCCCTCGCTCTTGGAGGCGAAGACCTTGCCGGCCGTCAGGACATCGAGGAGCTTCTTGCCCGTCTCGGCGGCGATCGTCGGCATGTCGGCCGTGTTGCCGGCACCGCCGAAGAGCGCCTCGGCGGCCTTCTTGGCCTTGTTGGCCTCTTCTTCGCCGTGGACGATCTTCGTGACCTCGTAGGCGAGCACGCTCTTGGCCTCGTTGATGGCGGAGCCCTCGAGGCTGCCGAGGCGGCGGACCTCGTCCATCGGCAGGAAGGTCAAAAGCGCGAGGCACTTCTCGACGTCGGCGTCATCGACGTTGCGCCAGTACTGGTAGAACTCGTACGGCGAGGTCTTCTCGGCGTCGAGCCAGAGGGCGCCGCCCGCCGTCTTGCCCATCTTCTTGCCGTCGCTCTTCGTCAAAAGCTTGTTCGTCAGGCCGTAGACGGCCACGTTGTTCTTGCGGCGGTTGAGCTCGACGCCGGCGATGATGTTCGACCACTGGTCGTCGCCGCCCATCTCGAGCTTGCAGCCGTAGCGGCGGTTGAGCTCGAGGAAGTCGTAGGCCTGCATGACCATGTAGTTGAACTCGAGGAAGGTCAGGCCCTTCTCCCAGCGCTGCTTGTAGCACTCGGCGGCGAGCATGCGGTTGACGGTGAAGCAGGCGCCGACATCGCGCAGGAGGTCGATGTAGTTGAGCTTCCGGAGCCAGTCGCCGTTGTTGACCATGATGGCCTTGCCATCCGAGAAGTCGATGAAGCGCGCGATCTGCTTCTTGAAGCACTCGCAGTTGTGCTCGATGTCCTCGTCCGTCAGCATCTTGCGCATGTCGGTGCGGCCCGTCGGGTCGCCGACTGTACCCGTGCCGCCGCCGACGAGGCAGATCGGGCGGTGGCCGGCACGCTGCATGTGCGCCATCGCCATCAGGGCGATGAAGTGGCCGGCGTGGAGGCTGTCGGCCGTCGGGTCGAAGCCGATGTAGAAGGTCACGCGCTCCTTGTCGAAGAGCTCGCGGAGCTCTGCCTCGTTCGTGCACTGGGCGATGAAGCCTCTCTCTTTCAGGGTGTCAAATACATTTGCCAAAGATCTCTCTCCTTTATCTCAGGTATCTCAGGCAGCACGCCTCAGGTGCTGCTCGTCATTCCACTCAGTTGCGTCCCTTGGAGACGCTGCTGCCCGGCTCAGGCGCGGCACCGCCGCCACCGCCGGCAGAGGCCGGAGCACTCGCCGGGGCCTGGCCCTGCGGCGCTGCGGGCTGCTGGCCCGGCTGCTTCTTGCCTTCGTCCTTGGACTTCTTCTCAGCGGGCTTCTCTTCCTTCTTGGCCGGCGCGGCGCTCTTCTTGGTGACGGCTGTGCTCTTGTCGTCCTCGAGCGAGCCGATGGAATCGCCGCCGGACGACTCGGAGCCGTCGAAGTCCTTGGCCGGCGTGCCCTTCAGGGCCTCGGTCATGAAGTTCTTCCAGATGGTGGCCGGCACTGTGCCGCCGTAGATGCCGCCCAAGGAGGTGTTATCGTCGTTGCCGATCCAGACGCTCGCGACGAGGTCGGGCGTGTAGCCGACGAACCACGCGTCGTGGTAGTCACTCGTCGTGCCCGTCTTGCCGGCTGCCGGGCGGCCGATGTTGGCGCGGCGGCCCGTGCCGGCGCGGATGACATCCTGCAGCATGCTCGTGAGGTCGGCCGCGCTCGACTCGCTGATGACATTGTGCTGCTCAGGGTTCGCCTCGTCAATGACCTTGCCGTTGCGGTCGAGGACCTTGACGATGACGACGGGGTCGACGTGGACGCCCTTATTGGCAAAGGTGCCGTAGGCGCTCGTGAGCTCGAGGGGCGTCACGCCCTTCGTCAGGCCGCCGAGGGCCGAGGCGAGGTTCTTGTCGTTGTGCGGGCCGTCCATGACGAGCGTCGAGATGCCCATCTCCTGCGCGTAGTAGAGCACCTTCTCGATGCCGAGCTTCTGCGCGATCTTGACGGTCGGGACGTTCATCGAATGCTGGGCGACCTGGCGCATCGTGACGGGGCCGCTGAAGGTGTGCTCGTCGTTCTGCGGCTCCCAGTCGCCGATCTTTATCGGGCTGTCGTTGATGACGGTCGACGGGGAGAACTTGTTCTCGAGCGCTGCCGCAAAGACGAACGGCTTGAAGGCAGAGCCCGGCTGGCGCTCGGCCATCGTCGCGCGGTTGAACTGGTCCGTGCCGCGGCCGCCGACCATCGCCTTGACGTAGCCCGTGTGCGGGTCGAGGGCGACGAGGGCGCCCTGCGGCTGCACGACGCCGTTTGCGTCCTTGCGGCCGTTCGGCAGGCCCTTCATCGCCTTCTCGGCGGCGCGCTGCATATCCATGTCGATCGTCGTGTAGACCTGCAGGCCGTCCTTGTAGACGGCGTCAGCGCCGTACTTGTCGATGAGCTTCTGGGTGACGTAGTCGACGAAGTACGAGGCCTCGCCCTTGTCGTCTTTCGCCGGGTCCGGCTTGACGAGGTCGGGCTTCTCCTGCTTCGTCTTCTCCGCCGTGGCCGAGTCGAGGTAGCCGTACTTGACCATCTGGTCGAGGACGGTCGCCTTGCGCTCCTGCGCGGCCTGCAGGTTGTTGAGCGGCGAGTAGTAGTTCGGGCTCTTCGGGATGCCGGCGAGCATCGCGCACTCGTTGAGCGTCAGGTCCTCGACGTCCTTGCCGAAGTACGTGCGGGCCGCGGCCTGCACGCCGTAGGCGCCCTGGCCGAAGTAGATCTGGTTGAGGTAGAGCTCTAGGATCTCGGACTTCGTGTACTGGTGCTCGAGCCGCAGTGCGAGGAAGACCTCCTGAATCTTGCGCTTCAGCGTGCGGTCCTGCGTCAAATACGCGTTCTTGGCGAGCTGCTGCGTGATGGTCGAGCCGCCCTCTGAGACGGTGCGGCCGCGCAGGTTGGCCCAGATGGCGCGGGCGATGCCGCGCGGGTCTACGCCGATGTGGTCGTAGAAGCGGTTGTCCTCGACGGCGACAAAGGCGTCCTGCAGGTTCTGCGGGACCTGGTCGAGCTTGACGGGCATGCGGTTCTCCGCCGCGTGGATCGTCGCGATCTCGTTGCCGTCGCTGTCGTAGACGAGTGAGGATGCCGGCGGGCGGATGTCGTCCGCCAGGTCGGATTTCGTATTCATGCTAGCGGTCAGGAAACCGCAGCCGATGCCGGTCAGCATGACCAGGAAGACAATCGCAATGCCGATGAGAGTCTTGTGCTTGGCGGTGTTGCCGCCCTTCTTCGGACTGCGTTGTTGTTGATGGCTTCGTTGGGAACGTTTTTCCATAAGGCGCCTCCTTCAAACATATACGGCTCCTATTTTACCACACTTTCGTGGAAAAGCCTATGCCTGATGTCATTTCCGTCCATCTGCCGCATACCGCGCATCACTTGAGCTCGACGACGGTCGCGCCCGTGCCGCCCTCGGTGATGTCGGCGAACTGGAAGCTCTGGACATTCCGGTGATGCTTGAGATACGCGTGGATGCCCTTGCGGAGTGCCCCCGTCCCCTTGCCGTGGATGATGAGGACCTGCGAGAGGCCGGCCATGACGGCGTCGTCGAGGAACTTGCCGACGACGACCTCGGCCTCGTCAACCATCATGCCGCGGATGTCGATCTCGCGGCCGATCGTCTGCGTCTTCTGCATGAAGGCGTTGGACTGGCGGCGCGAGGAGGTGGACGGTGCGGCCGCCTTCGTCTCTTTGGGCGCATGGTCGAGGAAGCGGCAGGCGGAGGCCTTGACCTTCGTGTGGAGGGAGCCTATTTGGACGGTCAGCTCCTTGCCCTGGACGGAAAGGACCGTGCCCTTCTGGTCGAGCTTCTTGACGTAGACGATGTCGCCGGGCTGTATCGTCTTGAGGCTCACGGCCTTGCCGACGCCCTTCTGGGCCATGATGCCGGGGCGCGACTTCTCGAAGGCCTCGTTGAGCTTCGCGCGGGCGTCCTGGATGGCCTGCTGGCGGCGCTTGATGCCCTGGTCGTCGAACTGCTCCTTGAGCTCCTTGATGATGGCCTCGGACTCGCGGCGCGTGCGGCGCACCATCGCGGCGCTCTGCTCGCGCGCCTTGCGGATGAAGTCGCCCTTCTTCTTGGCGAGCTCTTCCTTCGTGCGCGCGACTTTCGCCTCGAGCTCGGTGACGCGCTGCTGGCGCTCGAGAATGTCGGCGTTGCGCTGCTCGTACATCATCTTCTCATTCTCGAGCTCGTTGATGACGTGCTCGAACTGCGCGTGGTCGGCCTTGACGAGCTGCTGCGCGCGGAGGATCAGGGATTCTGAGAGGCCGAGGCGGCGGCTGATGGCAAAGGCGTTGCTCGCGCCCGGCATGCCGATGAGCAGCCGGTACGTCGGCCGCAGCGTCTTGACGTCGAACTCGACGCAGGCGTTCTCGATGCCCTCGCGCGAGTAGGCAAACGTCTTGAGCTCGGAGTAATGCGTCGTGGCGACGGTCGTCGCGCGCAGCTGCAGGAGCTTCTCGAGAATGGCCATGGCGAGCGCCGCGCCCTCCTCGGGGTCGGTGCCCGCGCCGAGCTCGTCTAAGAGCACGAGGTCGTCCTCCTCGACGCGCTTCAGGATGCGCACGATGTGCGTCATGTGCGCGGAGAAGGTCGAGAGGCTCTGCTCGATGCTCTGCTCGTCGCCGATGTCGGCGTAGATGTTCGGGTAGACGGCGATGACGGGGTCCGGCGCCGTCGGCAGGTAGCAGCCCGACTGGGCGAGCAGCACCATCATGCCGAGCGTCTTCATGCTGACTGTCTTGCCGCCTGTGTTCGGGCCGGTGATGAGCAGCATGCGGTAGTCCTCGCCAATGCGGATGTCTATCGGCACGACCTTGTCCTTCGCGATGAAGGGATGGCGCGCCTCGCGAAGGTCCGTGCGGCCCTCGCGGTTGAGCTCCGGGCGGTTTGCCTCCATCATCTGCGCGAGGCGCGCCTTGGCGAAGGCGAAGTCGAGGTCGCCGAGGATGCGGCAGTTCTCGGCGAGCGTCCCGCTGTTCTTGTTGATCTCGGCGGACAGGTGGCGCAGGATGCGCTGGATCTCCTGCTGCTCGGCGAGCGTCAGCTGCTTGACGTCGTTGTTGAGCTCGACGACGGCCATCGGCTCGATGAAGAGCGTCGCGCCCGTGGCCGACTGGTCGTGGACGATGCCCGGGAAGCGCGAGCGGTACTCCTGCTTGACAGGGATGACGTAGCGCTCGTCGCGCACGGTGACGATGGCGTCCTGGAAGAATTTCTGGTACTCGGCATTGTGGAGGATGCTCGAGATGCGCTCCTTGATGTGCGCCTGGGCGGCGTGAAGCTCGCGGCGGATGCGCCGCAGCTCGACGCTCGCGTCCTCGCGCATGGCGCCGTGCTCGTCGACGGTGTTGTCGAGCAGGCGCTCGAGCTGGCCGAGGATCTCGATGCTCCTCGCCCACGAGCGGAGCGTCGGCGCCTCCACCTCGCTGTCGCGGAAGAAGTGCTTGATATTCCGCATCGCGTAGAGGGTGCTCATGATGCTCGTGATCTCGTCGAGGTCGAGCACGGCCCCCATCTTCACTTTCTTCAGATGCGGCCGGATGTCGAAGATGCCGCCGAACGGCGGTGTGGCCGTCGCGAGGACGGTCACGGCCTCTGTCGTCTGCTGGACCCACTCGACGGCTTCGTCGAAGTCGCTCGTCGGCAGCATCGTCTGGGCGCGCTCCTTGCCGATCAGCGAGGAGGCACAGCCCGCGAGCATCTCCCGGACCCTGTCGTATTCCATGATCTTATAGGTTTCTTGTTCCATCAGTTACCTCTATCTCAATCTACATCTGGGGAAATCAGAGCACGCCGCGGAAGTAGTGGCCGCGCGTGATATCTTTGCCCTCCTGCTCGTGGATCCAGGAAAGCTGGGCCTCCGCGGGCTCTTCGGGGAAGGCCATCGCCTTCCGGTAGGCCTTGACGATGGCCGCAATCTCTTTTTCCCCCATGGCCTTGGCCTCGATCTGCATCGTCTCGATGCCCGCGGCGCGAAACTTCATCGCATGCGGCATCATCGAGAGCACCTTGCTGTTGAGCACGTGCATATGGCAGAACTGGTCCATCGCGAGCGGGAAGAGCGCATCCTTGCGGTCCTTGAGCGCGAAGTGGCCGCGCGTGCACGGCTGGGTGCAGGGGCCCTCGCCGCAGCCGCCTAAAAAGCTGCCTGTCACGCAGTAGTTCGAGACCATGAGCTCGAGGCGGCCGTGCACGATGCACGTGAGCGGCAGCGGGCTCTCCTTGGCGAGCTGCCGGATCTCCTTGGCCGTGAGCTCCGGCGAGAGCGTCGCGCCAGAGGCGCCGTAGTCCTTGAGGAAGGCGAGCGTCTGCTTGTTGTAGGAGATCAGCGAGTAGTCGGCGTGGATGGCGAAATCCGTCAGCCGGCGCACGAGCGCGAGCATGGCGATGTTGTGGACGTGGACGGCGTCCGGCGGGAAGGCGGCGAAGGCGGCGAGCAGGCGCTCAACGTGCTTCTGCTGGCCGTCATGCACGATGCGCGGCGTGTTGAAGTCGATGCGCGCGCCGGCCTCTCTGGCCATCTGCCAGGCCCGCTCGTACTCCTCCGGGGCGATGACGCGGTGCTCGTACGACTCGCCGCCGAAGAGGATGCCATCGGCGCCGGCCGCGAGGGCCGCCTCTGCCTTGCCGAGCGTGTCGACGGCGACGAGGAAGTGGGCCTTCTTGGGGGTCGGGCGCGCGATGCGGTCGGTGAACTTCGACTCTGGGCGATGCTCACGCGCTTCGATCTCCTTGAGGCGCAGCGCGTCGAGCGCTTCGACGGCCTTGCGGCGCGCCTCGTTGATCTCGCTCATCGGCACCATGACCTCACCCGCGATATCGCAGTGCAGGCTCTTCATCTCATAGACGCTGGTGCCGAGGCGGCTGACCTGCTTGCGGATAATCTCCTCAGAGAGCGGCCGCTTGCGCGCCGGCTCGCCGATGAAGTCGGTCCTGCCTTCCCCCCGATGCCCCTCTGCATCGCAGAGGGTGACGGTCAAAGGCTCGCCGATGGCGGCGCGGACCGCAATCGCGACGGGGATGCGGCGCACAGGAGCGCCCGACGCATACGTTTCTTTCGCGCGCTCCATCAGCCTTGCGTCGTAGACCTTGAAGACGCGGTCGTGGTCGCGCACGGCCGAAGGGATGGCAAAGGAGACGATGTCGCCCGCCTGCCCCTCCTCGACTGCGCGCCCTTTCGCATCGGTCAGGGCGGAGATAGTCGCCGTCACGCGGCCGCCGACCTTGACCCAGAAGTCGACCTGATCGCCGAGGCCGAGACGGCCGCTGAGCTTCACGGTGACGATGCGCGCGTCCCAGTCGTAGGCTGTGACGCGGCCGATGAGCAGGCCGCGGTTGTTCGGGCGGCGGTCGCTCATCATCGCCTTGCCCGGGCGTCCCTCAAGGTAGGCCGTCGTGAAGTCGCGGTTGAAGATCTGCGCGAGGTCGTCGCGCTCTTCCTGCGTGACGGCGTAGCCCTTGCCCGCATAGTACGTGTCGATGGCCTCGCGGTAGGTGCGCACGACGGTCGCGACGTACTCGGGGCGCTTCATGCGGCCCTCGATCTTGAGCGACGAGACGCCGGCCTCGATGAGGTCGGGGATGACGTCGATCGTGCTGAGGTCGCGCGGCGAGAGCAGGTAGGAGCCGGCCTTGTCGCCGAGCACGTCCTGCCCCTTTTCGTCGACGAGCGTGTACGGCAGGCGGCAGGGCTGCGCGCAGCGGCCGCGGTTGCCGCTGCGGCCGCCGATCATACTGCTCATCAGGCACTGGCCCGAGTAGCAGACGCAGAGCGCGCCGTGCATGAACGTCTCGATCTCGATGGGCGCATGGGCGCAGATATGGCGGATCTCCTTGAGCGAGAGCTCGCGCGCGAGCACGACGCGCGTGAAGCCGAGCTCCGCGAGCGCCCGCACGCCCTCGAGGCTGCTGACCGACATCTGCGTGCTCGCGTGGAGCGGCAGGTCGGGCACCGTCTCATGGGCGACACGCGCGACGCCGAGGTCCTGCACGAGCACGGCGTCGGCGCCCGCCTCGTAGAGGAAGCGCAGGTAGTCCCTGAGGGGCCCCATTTCCTCGTCTGCCACGATCGTGTTGACCGTCACGTGGATGGCGACCTTTCGCAGGTGTGCGAAGTGGATGGCCTCGCGCAGCGCCTCGCGGTCGAAGTTACTTGCATAGGCGCGCGCGCCGAAGGCATTGCCCGCCAGATAGATGGCATTGGCACCGTTCTCCACCGCAGCCACGAGTGCCTCGCGGCTGCCGGCGGGTGCTAAGAGTTCTACCAAGATAATTCCTCCTGAAAATCCGAAAAAACAGCACGGGAAACCGCGTGCCGCTTTTCAGTCGATGTTATTCGTGTTGTTCGTTTTCGTGTTGCGCGCTGCCGCCTCCAGGCGACGGCTCTGCTGGCTCTTCTGGCCCGTCTGCCTGCCCGGGCTGTTCGGGCTGTTCGGGGACATCCGGCAGCTGCGGCAGGTCGTCGAGCGAGTCGAGGCCGAAGCAGCGCAAAAAGGTCGCCGTCGTGCCGTAGAGGATGGGGCGACCGATGACCTGCTTGCGGCCGAGCTCGCAGATGAGGTCGAGCTCTAATAGCTTTGCGAGGGCGCGCTCGACGCGCACGCCGCGCAGCTGCTCGATCTCGGGCTTGGTGATGGGCTGCTTGAAGGCGATGATGGAGAGCGTCTCCATCGTCGGCGCCGAGAGGTGGCGGTCCGTGACCTGGCTCAGCCGCTCGACCGTCGCATACGCCTCGGGCCGCGTGACGAGCTGGTAGCCGCCCGCGACGCGCTGGACGGTCAGGCCGCTGCCTTCGGAGGTCAGCTTTGCCTGCAGGTCACGTGCGAGCTCGACCACGTCTGGCTCCTCGCAGTCCATGATGGCGGCCAGGCTCGCGAGCGGCAGGGGATTGCCCGCAGCAAACAGCACGGCCTCAAGTGTCGCCTCGCGGCTCAGTTCCGCCTGACGGCCGGCTTCATTCTCTTTCATCCTCTTCCCCTCTCCTTTCGTTCCGCCAGACAATGGTGATCGTCCCGAAGAGATGCGACTGCTGGGCTGTGACTGTGCGCTGCTTCATAAGCTCAAGCAGGGCCAGAAATGTCACGACAAGCTCGCCGCGCGTGCCGCGCTCAAAGGCATCCTCGAAGCGCATGCGTCCGCCGCGCTCCCGCAGCAGCGCCTCGATCTCTTCCATCTTGTCCTCGATATGGTAGGGCTCGGGCCTTATGATGGCGGCCGGCAGTCCCGCCTCCTCGCCCTTGACGCTCATGACCTCGCGGAAGGCCGTCAGGAGCAGGTTGAGGTCGAGGCTCTCCGGCGGCAGATGGCGCACGGGCAGGTCGAGCGGCGCGCGGCCGACGAAGTGCTCCTGCAGGTCGGCCATCGAGCCGAGGACCTCGCTGACCTCCTTGAAGCGCCGATACTCGAGCAGGCGCTCGACGAGCTCCTGGCGCGGGTCCTCTTCCTCATTCTCCTCGGCCTTCTTCTTCGGCAGCATCATGCGCGACTTGATCTGCAGCAGCGTCGCGGCCATGACGAGGAAGGCGCTCGTGACCTCCATGTCCATCTCGCGCATCGCCTCGAGGTAGTCGAGGTACTGGCGCGTGAGCTCCGCGATCGGGATGTCGTAGATGTCGATCTTGTTCTTCTCGATGAGGTGCATCAGGAGCTCTAAGGGGCCGTTGAAGGCGGCGAGGTGAAACGTATAGTCTTTCTTTGCGTTCGTGTCGTTTATAACGTCCATGCTATCTCAACTATCTCAATCCGCTCAAGGCGCTCAGAAGAACGGCATCAGGAGCAGCACGAAGAGCTTCCAGATCAGGCGCTGCAGCGGGATGAAGATCATGCTGAGCACCGGCGTCATGATGAGCGCGATGAGGATGAGGAAGCTGTAGCGCTCGAGGCGCGCGTAGCTGTAGGCCATCCTCGGCGGCAGCAGCTGCATCAGGACGTGCGAGCCGTCGAGCGGCGGCAGCGGGATGAGGTTGAAGATGGCGAAGTTGATGTTGTAGATGATGATGAGCTGGAAGACCTGGTAGACGCCGAAGCTCAGGTGGCCCATGGTGCTCTTGAGGACGAGCAGGGCGACGAGCGCGAGGAAGGCCGTCACGAGGTTGGCCGCGGGGCCTGCGAGCGAGACGAGGATGTCGTCGCGGCGCGGCTTCCTGAAGTTGCGCGGGTCGATGATGACGGGCTTGGCCCAGCCGAAGCGCACGAGGAAGAGCATGATGAGGCCGACCGGGTCGATGTGGGCCGCGGGGTTGAGCGTCAGGCGGCCCATGAGCATCGGCGTCCTGTCGCCGAGGGCGACGGCCACGCGCGCGTGCGCGTACTCGTGGATGACCATCGCGATGATCAGGCCCGGGATGCCCGCGATGAGGTCGAGCGGATTGAAATCAAACATAGATTCTCCTTTACTTGCTTCACTTTGCGGCTCTCTGCTGCGCGAGCATCAGGATGGAGATGACGGATTTCGCATCGACGATGCGGCCGTCCTGCGCCATGGTCACGGCTTCTTCCAAGGGCACCTTGACGACGTTGATGAACTCGTCCTCGTCTGTGTGCTGCTTGCCGGCCGTCAGGCCCTCAGCCGCGTAGAGGTGGATCTTCTCGTTCGAGAAGCCGACCGTCGTCGCGATCGTCGTGAGCTTCGTGATCTTTTTGGCCGTGTAGCCCGTCTCCTCCGAGAGCTCGCGCTCGGCGCAGACGAGCGGGTCTTCGTCGGGCGCGTCGAGCTTGCCGGCCGGCACCTCGAGCGTCACCTCGCCGATCGGGTAGCGGTACTGGCGCACGAGGATGATGCGGCCGTCCGGCAGGATGGGGATGACAGATGATGCCCCCGGATGCTTGATCCACTCGCGCGTCGCCTCCTTGCCGTTCGGCAGCTCGACCGTGTCGCGCTTGACGTGGAGCAAGACGCCGTCGAAGATGGACTCGCTCTTGACTTTCTTCTCGATCAGATCCTCATACATACAAAAAACCTCCAGACTACATGAACTACATGAACTGCGAAACGATTTTACCTTCTATCCTAACACTGAATCCTGAGAAAAAGCAGGAAAACTCACGAGCTGGCCTCCCGGCGAAAGGCGTCCTTCTTCATCTTCGCGTGCGAGACCATCTCGCGCGCGTTGTCGAGCGAGGCGGTCGTCATGTCGGCGCCTGAGGCCATGCGCGCAATCTCGCTGATGCGCTCACGCTCCGACAGCGGGCGGATCTGCGTCGCCGTCGTGCCCTCCTCGGTGCGCTTCGAGATGTAGAGATGCGCGTCGGCCATGCAGGCGATCTGCGGCAGGTGCGTGATGCAGAGCACCTGCTTGTACTGGGCGACGAGGGCGATGCGCTCGGCGACCATCTGGGCCGTGCGGCCGCCGATGCCCGTGTCGATCTCATCGAAGACCATGCTCGGCACGGACGAGTCGCGCGAGGAGGCGACCGTCTTGATGGCGAGCGCGATGCGCGAGAGCTCGCCTCCGGAAGCGACTCTCTGCAGTGGCTTTTCCGCCTCGCCGGGGTTGGCCGAGAAGAACATGGCGACTTCGTCGCGCCCCCGGGGGCCGTAATCTGCGGCCGGCTCCACGCGGATGGCGAGCTGCGCCTTCGGCATGCCAAGCGCGAAGAGCTGCTCTTCGATGGCCGAGGAAAGGTCCTTGGCCGCGGCTCTGCGCAGCTCCGTCAGGGTAGCCGCCTTCTTCCCCAGCTCCTTCTCGAGCGCGGCGATCTCCTTTTCGAGCGCGGCGATGTCCTCGTCGTAGTTCTCGATCTCTGAAAGCTCGCGCTCGACTTTTTCCTGATGCGCGAGCACATCGCCGAGCGTCGCGCCGTACTTCTTGCAGAGGCGGTAGATGACGTCCATGCGGCTCTGCAGCTGGTCGAGGCGCGCGGGGCTGAACTCGACGCTCTCGCCGTAGTCGCGCAGCTCGTACGAGGCCTCCTGCAGGGAGATGTAGGCCTCCTCGACCATCTTCTGGGCATTCGCGAGCGCATCGTCGAAGCGGCTGATGTCCTCGAGGTCCTTCTTGACCTGAGAGAGGGCGGGCAGGACGCCGAGGCCGCTGCCGCCGCCCCCCTCGAGGAGCTCGTACGATTCCTCGATGGAGCCGACAATCTTCTCGGCGTGCGAGAGCTTGCGGATCTCTGTCTCGAGCGCTTCGTCCTCGCCCGCCTTGAGGTTGGCCTCGGAGATCTCCTTGTCCTGCCAGTGCAGCATGTCGAGGCGCTGCGCGTACTCGCGCGAGGCCTGCTGCTTCTCGTCGTAGGCCTTTTTCTTCTCGCGCCACTCGCGGTAGGCGCACGTGTAGGCGGCCAGCGCCTCGGCGACGTCGGGGTCGTAGCCGTCGAGCAGATGGAACTGGTTCTCCTCCTTGAGGAGCGCGAGGTTCTCGTTCTGCCCGTGGATATCGACGAGGTAGGCGCCGATCTGGCGCAGGATGGCCAGCGTGACGTGGCAGCCATTGACGAGCGCCGTGCTGCGGCCCGCCCGCGTGAGCTGCCGCGTGATGATGAGCTCCTTGTCCGAGTCGTCGATGGCCTGCTGCGTCAGAAGCTCGTGCAGGCCGAGCGACTCGTCCTCGAGTGAGAATACTGCCTCAACACGCAGCCAGTCGCAGCCGGAGCGCACCATGTCGGCCGACATGCGCGCGCCGAGCACGGCGCCGAGCGAGTCGATGAGGATGGACTTGCCCGCGCCCGTCTCGCCGGTCAGGATGTTGAGGCCGGACTGGAACTCCACCTGCACGTGCTCGAGCAGCGCGAAGTTCCAGACCGTCAGTGATTTCAACATAGAATGTACTTCCTCCTACTATGCCCTGCCCGCTCAGTCCTGCAGCATGTCGAGGATGCGCTTGCGGACGACGGGGGCCGTCTCCTTGGGCTTGATGACGACGAGGATGCTGTCGTCGCCGGCGACCGTGCCGATGATCTCCGGCCACTTGCAGTAGTCGAGCGCGGCGGCCACGGTGTTCGCGCCGCCCGGCAGCGTGCGCACGACGAGGATGTTCTCGCTGTAGTCGCAGTCGATGATCGTGTCGTTGAAGATGCGGCGCATGCGCTCCTTTGTGAAGGCGTAATTCTCCTGCGCCGGCAGCGCGTAGCGGTAGCGGCCGTCGCCCGTCGGCACCTTAATGAGCATGAGCTCCTTGATATCGCGCGAGACCGTCGCCTGCGTGACGGCGATGCGCCGCTTGCGCAGCTGTGCCGCCAGCTCGTCCTGCGTCTCGATGATCTCATGGCGGATGATCTCGCGGATCAGCTCCAGTCGTCTTTCTTTCATCAACATACCTGCCTTCCTTCTTTATGCTTTATGCATTTTCTTTACGCACTTTACGCAATCTTGCGCAGTCTACTGCATGGACAGGGTCTACTCGCCTGCGGGGCGCCAGAGCTTCGTGCGCAGGATCTGGTAGTAGTCCTTGTCCTCGAACTTGATGATCTCCGCCTGTGCCTCCGACTTCCTGACGACGACCTCGTCGCCCGGCAGCAGCCGGTAGCAGACCTGCCCGTCGAAGGTGACGATGATGTCCTGCGGGATGGAGGCGATCGCGACGTGCACGGCGTCGTCCTCCTGGATGATCAGCGGGCGGATGTTGAAGGTGTGCGCGCAGATCGGGGTGACGATGAGTGCGCGGACGTTCGGGTTCACGATGGGGCCGCCGGCCGACAGCGAGTAGGCCGTCGAGCCCGTCGGCGACGAGATGATGATGCCGTCGGCCTTGCAGTCGAGCAGATGGCTCTCGTTGATCGAGAGGCCGAGGTGCAGCATGCGCGCGACGCCGCCCTTGACGACGATGTCGTTGATGGCGTGGCCGAGGAAGCGCTCCTTGCCGCCCGAGATGACGGAGCCCGCGAGCAGCAGGCGGTGCTCGATGCGGTAGTCGCCGTCGAGGAGTTTCTGCAATTTCTTCTCGAGCTCGTGGAGCTCGATGTCGGCCATGAAGCCGAGCGTGCCGATGTTGACGCCGCAGACGGGCACAGCATGGTGGCTGTAGCGGCGGCAGACGCCCAAGAGCGTGCCGTCGCCGCCGATGCTCAGCGCAATGTCTGTCTTGACGTTCTCGATGTCGGTGACGCCGTAGCCCGCGTGCTGGAAGATGCGCGCCTCCTCCACCGGCATGATGATGCGCACCGCCTTGTCCGCATAGAAGTCGAGGATGCGCTGCAGGACCCGCGGGGCCTCCGGCTTATTCGTATTCGGGAAAACTGCTATCGTCAGCATAGAATCTCCTCTCTGCCATGGCCCAGCTCCGCTTGGGCGTCTGGCAATGGATTAATGATCCAGGTCCGCATGGGCCTCGGCGACGACTTCCTGCAGCCGCTCCTCTGTCACCGTGTCCTCGCCTGCTGCGCGCGTGAGGTAGATGAGGTACTCGATGTTGCCCTCGGGCCCCTTGACGGGCGAGTACGTCAGCGCGAGCGGGCAGAAGCCTGTTTCGCGCGCGAAGGCCGTGACCTTGCGGATGACTTCCTCGTGGACGGCGGGGTCGCGCACGACGCCCTTCTTGCCGACGTTCTCGCGGCCCGCCTCGAACTGCGGCTTGATGAGCGCGACGATCTCGCCCGTCTCCTTGAGCAGGGTGTAGGCGACGGGCAGGACCTTCGTCAGCGAGATGAAGGCGACGTCGATGGAGGCAAAGTCGAGGGGCTCGCCGATCATCTCCGGCGTGACTGTGCGGATGTTCGTGCGCTCCATGTTGCGGACGCGCGCGTCGGTGCGCAGCTTCCAGGCCAGCTGGCCGTAGCCGACATCGATGGCGTAGACCTTCTTCGCGCCGTTCTGCAGCATGCAGTCAGTGAAGCCGCCCGTCGAGGCGCCGATGTCGGCCGCTGCCTTGTCCTGCAGCCGCACGCCGAACTCCTTCATCGCCTTCTCGAGCTTGAGGCCGCCGCGGCTGACGTAGGGGATGTCGTGGCCGAGCAGCCGTATCTCGGCCTCGGCCTTGACCGTCGTGCCGGCCTTGTCGATCTTCTGCCCGTCGACGAGGACCTCGCCCGCCATGATCATGCGCTTCGCGCGCTCGCGGCTGCCGGCCAGTCCCCGCTCGACGAGCAGGACGTCCAATCGTTCTTTTGCCATTCGCTTACCCTTCTCTTTCTCTCAACTATCCTGTATCATGCCTGTATCATGCGTTCTCGTCCATCTGGCTCAGCCGCTCGCGGATGCGCTCGGCCATCTCATCGGGCTGCAGGCCGCAGAGCGATAAGAGCTCACGGCGCGTGCCCTGCTCGATGAAGCGGTCAGGGATGCCGAAGCGCAAAAGCGGCACCTCGATGCCGTGATCCGCGAGGTATTCGGCCACGGCCGAGCCGAAACCGCCCGCGAGCACATTCTCCTCGGCCGTGATGAGGAGCTTTTTCGTCCTGGCCATCTCGCCGAGCAGCTCTGTATCGAGCGGCTTGATGAAGCGCATGTTGACGACGGCCGCCTCGATGCCCTCCTCTTTGAGGATGGCGGCTGCTTCCTTTGCCTTCTCGACCATCGTGCCGACGGCCAGGAAGGCGATATCGCCCTCCTCCTGCAGCACTTCGGCCTTGCCGACGGGCAAGGTCTCAAGCGAGTCCGTGAGCGGCACGCCGAGGCCGGCGCCGCGCGGGTAGCGCACGGCAGCGGGCCCCTCTATCGCGATAGCTGTCGCGAGCATATGGCGGAGCTCCTCCTCGTCCTTTGGCGCCATGACGCACATGTTGGGCATCTGGCGCAGGTACGAGAGGTCGAAGACGCCGTGATGCGTCGGGCCGTCCTCGCCGACGAGGCCGGCGCGGTCGAGGCAGAGCGTCACGGGCAGGTTCTGCAGGCAGACATCGTGGATGAGCTGGTCGTAGGCGCGCTGCGCGAACGTCGAGTAGAGCGCGATGACGGGGTGCATGCCCGCGGCCGCCATGCCGGCGGCCAGCGTCATCGCGTGCTCCTCGGCGATGCCGACGTCGAAGAAGCGCTTCGGGTACGCCTGACCGAAGGCCTTGAGGCCCGTGCCCGACGGCATGGCCGCCGTGATGGCGAGGATGTCGGGGCGGTCCTTCGCGAGCTCAATCAGCGCCTTGCTGAAGACAGAGGTGTAGGAAGGCGCACAGCCCGCCTTCTTTGCAGACTTGCCCGTGCTCGGGTCGAAGCAGCCGACGCCGTGGAACTTCTCGGGCGCCTGCTCGGCCGGCTTGTATCCCTTGCCCTTGACGGTGTGGATGTGGATGAGAACGGGGCCCTCCATCTCCTTGGCGCTCGCCAGCACTTCCTCTAAGAGGCCGATGTTGTGGCCGTCGATCGGGCCGATGTAGTGGAAGCCCATCTCCTCGAACAGGCTGCCCGGCACGAGCACGGAGCGCACGCCGTCCTTGAGGTGGCTCGCCGTCTTGTAGACCTTGTCGCCGATGTGCGGGATGCTCATGAGCAGGCTGCCCATGTCGCGCTTGGCGCGCGCGTACTGCGGCGCGATGCGGATGCGCGAGAGGTACTCGCTCATGGCGCCGACATTGGCGTCGATGGACATCTCGTTGTCGTTGAGGATGACGATGAGCTTCGTGCCGAGGTCGCCGGCGTTGTTGAGCGCCTCGAACGACTCGCCGCCCGTCAGCGCGCCGTCGCCGATGACGGCGATAACCTGGTTCTTCTCCCCCTTGGCATCGCGCGCGAGGGCCATGCCGAGGGCCGCCGAGATGGAGGTACTCGCATGGCCGACGCCGAAGGCATCGTAGACGGACTCTGAGCGGTTCGGGAAGCCGGTGATGCCGCCCTTCTTGCGCAGTGTCCTGAACGCATCCCTGCGGCCCGTGAGAATCTTGTGGGTGTAGGCCTGGTGGCCGACATCCCAGACGAGCTTGTCCCCGGGGAACGAGAAGACGCTGTAGAGCGCGAGCGTCAGTTCCACCGTGCCGAGGTTCGGCGCGAGGTGGCCGCCGTTCTGCGAGACGGTATCAATGATGAAATGGCGCAGTTCGGATGCCAGCTGCTCGAGCTCGCGGACCGTGAGCGCCTTGACATCCTCGGGTTTCTCTATGCGGTTGAGCAATGCATACATGGAAACACTCCCCATCGAAACACTTCCCATCAATTCTCAATTCTTTCGTTCGAGCATGTAGCGGACGAGCTGGCGCAGGAAATCGGCTTCAGGGCCGAAAACGGCGAGCGCCTTGACCGCCTTGTCCACGGTCTCTTCGGCGAGGCGCTGGGCCTCGTCAAGCGAGGTCAGCGTCACGTACGTCGACTTCTCGTTGCGGATGTCGCTGCCGACCGGCTTGCCGATGAGCTTCTCGTCGCCCGTCACATCGAGGATGTCGTCCGTGATCTGGAAAGCAAGGCCGAAGCCCTCGGCATACGAGGTCAGGGCCGCGAGCTGGCCTTCCGTGGCGCCCGCGAGGATGGCGCCGCTTCTCAGGGCGGCGCGGAAGAGCGCGCCCGTCTTGCCCATGTGCATCTTCTGGAGCTCTTGCATCGGGATGCGGTGGCCCTCCGACTCGAGGTCGATGGCCTGGCCGCCGACCATGCCGTTCATGCCGGCCGCCGTGCTGATCTCCTGCACGACGCGCAAAAGAGTTGCCGGGTCCGTGTGCTTCTGGCGCACGATGACCTCGAAGGCGAGCGTCAGGAGCGCATCGCCCGCGAGCACGGCCATGCCGTCGCCGTAGACCTTGTGGTTCGTCAGCTTGCCGCGGCGGTAGTCGTCGTTGTCCATCGCCGGCAGGTCGTCGTGGATCAGAGAGTACGTGTGGATCATCTCGAGGGCGCAGGCCGCCGTCAGGTAGTCCGTGCCCTTCGCGCCGACGGCATCGGCCGCCGCCATCAAGAGGATCGGGCGCAGGCGCTTGCCGCCCGCCATGAGGCTGTAGCGCATCGACTCGGCGAGGCGCGCGTCAAGAGGCGGCTCCTGCTCCAGTTCACGGACGAGCTGCTCTTCGACCAGCTGCTGACGCTCTTTCCAAAGTTCCTTCAACATATCATCATTCCCCTTATCCCTCAATATCAAGCTTGCTCTCTTCGACCTTGCCCGTCGCTTCATTCTCCTTGACGAGCAGGTCCATCGTTTGCTCGGCGCGCTCGAGGGCGCCCATGCAGTTCTTGGCGAGGCCGACACCCTCGGAGTAATGGCTCATGAGGTCCTTGAGCGTCAGGTCGCCGCCCTCCATCTCCTTGACGATGGCCTCGAGCTTTTCCAGTGATTCCTCAAACGAGAGCTCTTTCTTTCTTGGCATATGCAACTTCTTCCTTTCTTTTCCCGCCGGCTCACTGCTCCTGGTTGTCCTCTCCCTGCACCTTTACGGCGCGCGCCGGGATGCGGCCGTCCTTCAGGGTGATGGTGAGGAGGTCGCCTGCCTTTACGGCGCGGACGCTCGTCAGGGGGGCCCCCTCCTTCTCGACAATGCCGTAGCCCTGGCGCAGGATGTGCACGGGGTTCAGGTAGTCGAGCTGCTGCAGCACGATCTCGAGCGCGTGGCGCTTCTCCTGCAGCTGGCCCTTCATCTGCGACTCGAGCGCAGCGATTGCGCGGTCAAGGCGCTGGGCGCGGCCTGCGAGCAGGAGCTGCGGGTTCTGCAGGGCAGCGCTGCGGAGGCAGGCCGCGAGGCGCAGGCGCTTCTCCTGCAGCTGGCGCCTCTCCTGCTGCGAGAGGCGCGCCATCAGGCTCTCCGTGTAGCGCAGGAGCTCTGCTCTGTCCGGCACGGCGAGCTCGGCCGCCTGCGAGGGCGTCGCGGCCCGCTGGTCGCTCGCAAAGTCGGCGAGCGTGAAGTCCGTCTCGTGGCCGACGGCCGAGATGACGGGAATCTTCGAAGCGTAGATGGCGCGCACGACGGGCTCCTCGTTGAAGGCCCAGAGGTCCTCCATCGAGCCGCCGCCGCGGCCGACGATCAGCACATCGACGGGGTACTTCTCGTTGAAGAAGGCGATGGCCGCGGCGATCTGCGCGGCTGCCTCCTCGCCCTGGACGAGCACGGGGCGCAAGACGAGCTGCACCGCGGGCCAGCGGCGCTTCGAGACGTGGTAGATGTCACGCAGCACGGCGCCCGAGATCGAGGTGACGATGCCGATGCGCTTCGGGAAGCGCGGCAGGGGCTTCTTGTGCGCATCGTCGAAGAGCCCCTCAGATGCGAGTCTTGCCTTGAGCTGCTCGAAGGCGAGCGCAAGGTCGCCCGCGCCCTCCGGCATCATGTGGTCAGCGTAGAGCTGGTAGACGCCGTCGCGCTCGTAGACCGAGATGCTGCCGCTGACGACGACCTGCATGCCGTTCTCCGGCCGGAAGCGCAGGCCCTGCGCGCGGCTCCGGAACATCACGCACTTGATGGCCGACGCGGCGTCCTTCAGCGTGAAGTAGCAGTGGCCCGAGGCGTAGCAGCGGAAGTTCGACAGCTCCCCGCGGACCTGGATGCAGCCGAGCACGGGCTCGCGCTGGAACATCCGCTTGATATAGTTCGTGACCTCACTGACGTTGTGTATCCCCACGGCAGCAATCCCCCTTCTCCTGCCTTCTCCTGTCTTCCTTCAGATTCCCGTATTACAAGAAAGAAGCCAGACAAAAAGTCTGGCTCCTGTCTGCGTCACTCTGCGCTCTTCGCGCTCTTCATGATCGCGCCGAGAATCCCGTTCACATAGCGGCTGGAGTCATCCGTACCATACTTCTTTGCCAGTTCTACCGCCTCGTTGATGGCGATGTTCGGTGTGAGCTTCTCTTCGGCAAAGCACATCTCATACGTTGCCATGCGCGTGAGGTTGCGGTCGACGGCCGCCATGCGCTCCACCTTCCACTCGCGCGAGTTCGCGGCGATCTGGGCATCGATGGCCTCTACGTTCGCGCGCGTGCCGTGCACGAGCTGCGCGGCGAACGCGCGGTCATGCGCACTCATCGCCTCGGCCTCGCCGAGCGCCGTATCGAGGGCGAGTGTCTCCTGCATCTCTTCCTGAGCGGCCGTTTCCGCCGGGTTCAGGTCTAACTGGAAGAGCGCCTGCAGCGCGACTTCCCTTGCTTGTCTACGACTCATTCCTAACCTTTCCTAACCTTCCTAACCTTCCTAAAATCATGTATCGTGATGGCCGTTTCCGCCGCCCGCTAGCTCCGCAAGCGGTTGATGCGGTCGAGCAGGTCATCGGCAATCCTGCCGAAGAAGTCCTCTTCGCGGTCGGCTTTCCTGCCGATGCAGAGGCCGACGACGCCGCACAGCACGATGAAGGCCGTGCGCCAGAAGCCGATCAGCAGGATCATCAGGGCCAGGATGATGCCGGAGGCGAGGCCGAGGCACTGCCCCCGGTCCTCCTGCCAGATCATCGCCAGCCATTCCTTGAATTCTTCTTTCATTTTTCCACCGCCTCACGCCTCAGACCACGCGGCGCTTGCCCGCAGGCACAGCGTCCGAGAACGCCGTGATGTGCGACTCGACGGCGACGTCCTCGAGTCCCATCGTCTCGCGGAGTTCCGTGCGGATGGCCGCGGCGGCCGCCTCCGTGAGCGATGCGACGGGCGTGCCGCGGCTGACTGTCAGGTCGAGCACGAGGCGCAGCATCTCAGGTGCGTTCTTCGAGGCCCTGACGCGCTGGGCGCGCACCTTCGCCATGCGGATGCCGTGCAGCGAAAGGAGCGTCCGCTCGGCCATCGCGCGGATGGCGGGCAGGGCGACGCGGACGCCGCCCTCTGCCCCCTGCAGCAGGATGAAGTCGCCGCGCTCGTGCGTGCGCTCCGCACGCCCCCGCAGGGAGACGCCGAGCAGGTGGAGCGCGACCAGAAGGAGGACGACCGAGACGGCGACCGTCTCGCGGCGGGACAGGATGTAGTGGATCTCATTGAGCCAGACCGACTCCGGCAGGACTCCCATGCAGAGCACGAGCACGAGCACGGAGAGCAGGGCCAGGCCGATCATCGAGACAAACAGCAAAAAACGGTTGATAATCCCCATAGTATCCGCCTCGCTCCAGATCAGCGCACGCGTACCTCATCGGCCTTCGCATTCTCCTCCGGGAAGCCGACGCCCTGTACGTGGACGTTGACCTCGACGACGGAGAGGCCCGTCATCGTCTCGATGGCCTGCTTGACGTTCTCCTGCACCGCGAGAGCGATGTCCGGGATGCGCACGCCGTACTTGACGATGATGTAGAGGTCGACAGCGGCTTCCTTCTCGCCGACTTCGACCTTGACGCCCTTGGCGAAGTTCTTGCGGCCGAGCATCTCGGCAATGCCGCCCGCAATGCCGCCGCTCATGCCGGCGATGCCGTCGACTTCCGTAGCAGCCAGGCCCGCGATGATGCTGACGACCTCATCCGCGATGCGGATCGCGCCGAGACTCGAATCTTTTTTGACGATTTCTTTTTCGTTTGCCATGATAAAGGCCTCCTTGCCTGGGGCAGCCCATGGGACTGCGCATAAACGGTAATCCGCACAAGAGGGCGTATAACATGCCTCTCCCATGCATATTTATACTGTACTATTCGCGGACTCGAACGCTTTTTCCTGCCAAGAACGAAAATAAAACAAAATAAAAATGAAAGAAATGCAGCTGCTGTACCAGTTGCATGAACATGCCTGGCGCAGCAGCTGCCAAGAGAAGCAGATGTTTCTTATGCGCGCTCGATGTAGTTGCCCGTGCGCGTATCGATGCGGAGCGTATCGCCCTCGTTGACGAAGAGCGGCACGCGGACTTCGTAGCCCGTCTCGACCTTGGCGATCTTCGTGGCGCCCGTAGCCGTGTTGCCCTTGACGCTCGGCTCGCACTCGACAACCTTGAGGTTGACGGAGTTCGGCAGCTGGATGCCGATGATGCGGCCCTTGAACGTCTGCAGCGAGACTTCCATGTTCTCCATGAGGTAGTTCAGCGCATCGCCGAGCTGCTCCTTGTTGAGCTCCGTCTGCTCGTACGTCTCCGTGTCCATGAACGTGTACATGCCATCGGCCTCGTAGAGGTACTGCATGTTGCGCGTCTCGAGGTGAGCTGCCGGCATCTTTTCATTCGGATTGAAGGTACGCTCTACCACTGCACCCGTCTCAACATTCTTGATCTTCGTGCGTACGAAAGCAGCGCCCTTGCCCGGCTTTACGTGCTGGAAATCCACGATCTGCCAGACACCGCCATCAATTTCAATCGTTAAGCCCGTGCGGAAATCAGTACTGTTAATCATTCTACGCCCTCCAAAAACTTCATTATTTCATTTCTGATTCAAATTCAAGATACGAAACGTATCATAACATTCTTTATTATAATCAACTTGCGGCCCATCGTCAAGCACTGCGCATCAGCGGATCTCGACGAGCTGCTTGGAGGACTTCGTCAGGCGCTCGCTGCCCGTCGCGGTGACGAGCACTGTGTCCTCGATGCGCAGGCCGCCCCAGCCCGGCAGGTAGACGCCCGGCTCATCGGTGATGAGCATGCCCACCGCGAGGTGCTCGCAGGTGCTCGACGGCGAGAGGCGCGGCTCCTCGTGGATCTCGAGGCCGAGGCTGTGGCCGAGCCCGTGGCCGAAGTACTGCGCGAGGTCGTACTTCTTGAGGAATTCGCGCGAAGCCGCGTCGATCTCTTTGCCGGATTTCCCCGGCGCGATGAGTGAGAGTACGAGCTCCTGCGCGCCGAGCACGGCCCCGTAGACCTCGCGCTGGCGCGCCGTCGCCTCGCCGACGCAAACGGTGCGCGTGATGTCGGAGCAGTAGCCCTGGTACTTCGCGCCGTAGTCCATCGTCACGAAGTCGCCCGCCTCGATGACCTTCTCCGTCGCCGTGCCGTGCGGCATGCTGCCGCGCAGGCCCGAGGCGACGATCGTGTCGAAGGACGGCTTCTCGGAGCCCGCTTCGCGCATGACCTGCTCGAGGCGCGCGGCCACCTCGATCTCCGTGCGGCCCGGGCGGATGAAGTGGACGATGTCCTCAAAGGCCTTGTCGGCAAAGGAGCAGGCGCGGCGGATGCAGGCGATCTCCTCCTCGTCCTTGACCTGGCGCAGCGCGTCGAGGTCGAGCATCGTGCCGAAGTCGATGCCCACGAGCATGTCGCGCAGGGCCTCGTAGTCGGCGTAGACGAGGTCGCGGCCCTCGAAGCCGACGCTGCGGCAGCCGAGCTTTGCGATGAGCTCCGCCGTCTTCTTCAAGAGTCCATGACGGTGCTCGACGACGGTGAAGAGCGGCGCCTGCTTCTCGGCCTGCTCCGTGTAGCGGTTGTCCGTGACGAGCAGCGCCTCGTCCTTCGTGATGACGAGCGTCGTGTCGTCCCCGCGGAAGCCGCTGAAATAATGAAGGTTCACGTATTTTGTCACGACGACTGCGTCAAGCCCCTTCTCCTGCAGGAGGCTGCGCAGTGCGGTCAAACGATTTTCATTCAAAGGATCATCCCCCTAATCTGATTACTCCGCCCGGTTGAGCTTGTAGATGATGGCCTCGAGCGCGGCGAGATAGCTCTCGACGCCGAGGCCGCAGATCTGGCCCATCGCCACTGGCGCGAGCACCGACGTGTGGCGGAATTCCTCGCGCTGGTGGATGTTCGAGATGTGCACCTCGATGACCGGCACGTCGATGGCCGCGATGGCATCGCGGATGGCGATGCTGTAATGCGTGAAGGCCGCCGCGTTGAAGATAATGAAGTCGAACTTGTGGTTGGCCTGCTGGATGGCGTCGACGAGGTCGCCCTCGTGGTTCGACTGGTAGAACGCCGTCTCGATGCCGGCCTCAGCCGCGCGCTCCGCGATCATCTCGTTGATGTCGTCGAGCGTCGTCGAGCCGTAGATCTCCGGCTCGCGCGTGCCGAGCAGGTTGAGGTTCGGCCCATGAAGTACAAGGATGCGTGGCATGAGGATTCCTCCCTTTCAATGTGTAGACGTTGTGTAGACGTTTCTATAAAAAAATAAAGCGGGTCAGAAGACGGCTGCGCCGGCTCTTCCCGCCTCAAATCATGGCCAAGGGCATGTGCTCAGTAACGGACGACAAAGCGCGTCTCATCGGGCACCGCCTCGACTGGCTCAAACTTCAGTTCTTTTACCTTGATGAAGTAATTGCCCTCGCGGATCAGTACTGAGAGCTTGTCGACTTTCTCGGGGTCACCCTGGATCTCCATCTCGACGCTGCCGTCCTCCATATTGCGCACCCAGCCCGTCAGGCCGAGCTCCGATGCGTGCTGCTGCACGAACATGCGGAAGCCCACGCCCTGGACGCGTCCAGTAGCTCTGCCAAAGTAACGGACGGATGTTTTGGATTCTGCCATAGAAAAGACCTTCTTTCCTCTGCCCTGCGCGCGCCTCAGGCCTTGGCCGGGATATCGCGGCGCAGGATCGTATACGGTTCAACCGGCTTGTCCATGCGGATCTTGACGATCTGCTGGGCATGAGGAGCAACCGCGATGGGATTGCCCTCTTCGTCAAGCATATCAGAAAGTACCTGGCGATACAAGGGGGCATTTGGCTGGAATACCTCAATTTCCTGACCGATCTTCATATTATTGCGCTGCTCGACCGTGGCGTATTGCGTGGTCGTGTCGTAGTCGCGCACGAGGCCGATGAACTCGGACGTCTGCTGGTATGACGAGGTGCCGTAGAGCTGGTCGTCCGCCGTCGGCTGGTGGTAGTAGAAGCCCGTCGTGTACGGGCGGTGCGAGACTTTCTCGAGCTCATCGAGCCACTCCTGCTGGACCTTGAAGTGCGCGGGGTCCTCGAAGTAGGCGTCAATGGCCAGGCGGTAGGCGCGCACGACGCTCGCCGCGTAGTGGACGCTCTTCATGCGGCCCTCGATTTTGAGGCTATCGACGCCGCTCTCGATGACGTCGGCGATGTGCGGCAGGAGGCACATGTCCTTCGAGTTCATGATGTAGGTGCCGCGCTCGTCCTCCTCGATCGGGAAGTACTTGCCCGGACGCGTCTCCTCGACGAGCGCATACTTCCAGCGGCACGACTGCGCACAGCTGCCGCGGTTGGAATCGCGGCCCGTGAAGTAGTTCGAGAGCAGGCAGCGGCCCGAGTACGAGATGCACATCGCGCCGTGGACGAACATCTCGAGGTCGGCCGACGTCTTTTCGCGGATCTCGCGCACTTCCTTCAAAGACATCTCGCGCGCGAGCACGACGCGCTTCGCGCCGAGCGCGTGCCAGGCGTTGACCGTCGCCCAGTTCGTGTTGTTCGCCTGCGTGCTGATGTGGAGCTCCATATCAGGGATGCATTCCCGGGCCATCATAAAGACGCCGAGGTCGGCGACGAGCAGTGCGTCGACGCCGATCTCCTGCAGGTAGCGCAGGTAGTCGGGCAGGCCGCAAAGGTCGCTGTTGTGCGGGAAGATGTTGACCGTCACATAGACCTTCTTCTTGAGCTTGTGGGCAAATTCCACGGCTTCGCGCAGCTCTTCTCGCGTGAAGTTGCCGCCGAGCGCGCGCAGGCCGTAGAGCTTGCCGCCGAGGTAGACGGCGTCGGCGCCGTAGAGCAGCGCCATCTTCATCTTCTCGAGATTCCCTGCTGGGGCCAGGAGCTCAGGCTTTTTCATCATGTATGGTATTCCTCCGATAATCTGTTTGATTCGTTTGCTGCGGGGCAGCGGCGCGAGACGGCCAGGCCGTCGCCGCGCTCGAAGATCTCTGTCTCGTAGCCCGCCGCATGGCTCGTAAGCTCGATGTAGCGGCGCAGCCGCTTGACAATCGTGCGGTAGCGGCGCGGGGCCTTCTCCTCGCCCATGACGTAGCCGCGGAACAGGACATTGTCGGCCACGATGGTCGCATCCGCTGTCAGGAGCGGCTGCACCTTCTCGAAGTAGTCGACGTACTGGCCCTTGGCCGCGTCGATAAAGACAAAGTCATACGGCCCCGCAAGCTCCGTCAAGAGCTCGCCCGCGTCGCCCTGCAGGATCTCGATGCGGTCCGCGTAGGGCGAGCGCGCGATGAACCCATGGGCGAGCGTAGCGCGCTCCTTTGAGAGCTCGAGCGTCGTGACATGTGCGTCCGCCGCGCCGTTGGCGGCGAGCAGCAGCGCCGAGTAGCCGATGGCCGTGCCGATCTCGAGCACGCGGTGCGGCCGTACTTCCCGGATGACCGAGAGGAAGACCTGGCGGCCGTTCTCGTTGATGATCGGGACATGGTGCTCGGCCGCATACGCCTCCATCTCCCGCAGAAGTCTTTCAAAATCGCTTGTATCTGTCATATCTGTCCTTCATATCTATCCTTGCCTGCCGCGCGCCTCAGCGCACCTGCTCGACGATGGCCAGGTGCTCGTCGTACGTCTGCGAGTAGTGGTTGTGGCCCTGACGGTCGGCTACGAAGTAGAGGTAGTCGGTGCTCGCGGGGTTCAGCACCGCCAAGATGGACTTCATGCCCGGGCTCGCGATCGGTCCGGGCGGCAGGCCCATGTGCTGATACGTGTTGTAGGGCGAGTCAATCTTCGTGTCCTCAATCGAGACGTCCTCCTTCGGGCCCGCCATGAGGTACTGCAGCGTCGTGTCCGACTGCAGCGGCATGCCCATCTGCAGGCGCTTGAAGAAGACCTGCGCGATGATTGGGCGGTCCTCATCGTAGCGCGCCTCTTTCTCGACGAGCGAGGCCAGCGTGACGAGGTCGTGGATTGAGAGGTTCTTCGCCGCCGCCTGCTGGCGCAGCTCCGGCGTCAGGCGCGTGTCGAAGTCCTCGACCATCATCTTCATGATGGCCTCAGGCGTGACCTCGCTGTGGATCTCATACGTGTCCGGGAAGAGGTAGCCCTCCGCCGCATAGCGCTCATTCGGGCGCTTCTTCATGTAATCGTACGGCGCGAAATCCTTCGCCTCGGCGAGAAACTCCTGCTCGTCGACGAGGCCCTCATCCGCGAGGCGCTTCGCGATCTCCTTGATGCCGAAGCCCTCGGGGATCGTGAACCGCACGACCGTCGTGTCGCCCGAGACGAGCTTGTCGAGCACGGCCTGCTCGTCCATGTGCGGCGCGAAGGCGTACGTGCCCGTCTTGAACTTCTGGGCATCGCCCTGGAGCTTCATGAGCCACCAGAAGCGCAGGCGGCTGTCGATGACGCCGAGCCGCGTCAGGTGGTCCGAGATCTCCGACGCCGTCGTGCCCGGCTTGACGACCATGTAGATGTTCTCCTTGGCATCACGGTCCGAGCGCTCGATGACATGCGTCGTGCCAAAGGCCAGGAAGAGCCCCGCCCCCAGCAGGACGACAAAGACTAGCGCAACAGCTGCCCACTTCTTCCAGCCGAGGCGGCCGACGGCCGCGCGCAGCTTCTCCCTAGCAGACGGCTCTAAAAGATTGGAAGGCTCGGAAAGCTTGGAAGGCGGCTCGGATGGCTTGGAAGGCTTAGAAGGCGCCCTCGACTCCGCTGCAGGCGATGGGCTGCCGCCCGTTCCTGGCTCCTGCGCCTTCTCCGCGTTCTCGGCTTTCCCCTCCTGCTCCGATTTCTCAGGCTTCTCGTTTTCCTCGTGTTTCTCACCTTCGGCAGCCGTATCTGCTTTTGATGCGACGGACTTCACCGCAGCGTCCTCTGCTGCTGTATCCTTCGCGGGCTCTGCGGCTCCTGCAGCGCCATTATCTTCAGTGCCATCGTTTACAGATGGAGCCTCTTCTTTTTCCGGCAACGTCTTCGGCGCCGAAACGTCCTGCGGCTTGCTTTCTGGCACAGCTGCATTCTCCTGCTGCTTCACCGTCTCAGAGGGCTGCGGCGCCTGCTTCGGCGCGCGCTCTTTCTTATTCCCATGCATAAATCGTTCTCCGTACATGAAAAAGCCGCCATCCAGATGGATAGCAGCCAATCATTTCGTCATTCAGTCCTTTTCGGCTTCGTCGACCAGCGCGTTGTAGGCCTGCTGGACCGCCTCGAACTCCTCGTCCGTCGGCTCGACGTACTCATCCTCGCCGTCCTCGTTCGTGACGATTTTCGCGATGATGACGTCCTCGTCATCGTCCTCGCAGCCGCAGCCGCACGTGTGGGCGTGCTCCTCATCCTCATCGTGGATGCCGACGAGCAGCGCGTATTTCTCATCCTCTACCGGGATGATCATCTCTTCGCGGTAATAGTACTCATTGCCCGCCTCGTCCGTCATGACGACAACGATGTCGTCCTCATTCATCATATCCTCTGCCATAGGACTCACCTCTTCTTTCTGGTCGTGCCAAAATCTCGATTTTACTGGTTTCATTTTATCGTATCGCGGGAAGGCTTGTCAACGCTTGCTGTCCAAAAAGCCCTGCAGGATGAAGACAGCCGCCATCTTGTCGATGACCTTCTTGCGCTTGCGGCGCGAGACATCGGCCTCGATGAGCGAGCGCGTCGCCGCGACCGTCGAGAGGCGCTCATCCCAGAAGAAGACCTCTACCTCAGGATACGCCTTCTTGACCTCTGCCATGAACTCCTTGACGATGGCGCAGCGGTCGCCCTCCGTGCCGTCCATGTTCTTGGGGAGCCCCGAGACGAGCGACTTCGTCTCGTACTGGTCCATGAGCTCGCCGAGGCGCTTGAGGTCGTCTGCGAGTGACTTGCGGCGGATCGTCTCGACGCCCTGCGCCGTCAGGCCCAGAAGGTCGCTGACCGCGATGCCGATCGTGCGGTCGCCGATATCGAGTGACATGTATCGCTTCATTTCTTGCTTCCCTTTTCCAGATACGAACGCACGAGCTCCTCTAAGAGCTCATCGCGCTCGAGCGTGCGGATCTTGCTGCGCGCATCATTGTGGCTCGTCACATACGCCGGATCGCCCGAGAGCAGATAGCCGACGAGCTGGTTGATCGGGTTGTAGCCCTTCTCTTCCATCGCCGCGCAGACCGAGCGGATGATCTTCTCCGCCTTATTCTCATCGTTCCCGAAACGGAACATCATTGTCTCTTCATTGTTCGCCATAACGATTCCTCCAAAAGCACTCATTGCGGGGATCACCCGCTCTATTGCTTTTATCTTACCACATCTTGACTGCTATCGCCATAGTACACCACAAACCTATAGTTTCCCTGAAAGAATCGCAACGGCACAACCGTCATCTGACGTTTTTCTCCGGCACAACAGGGACCAGCAGGTAGCTGTCGTGCCCGCCGCCGGTGTAGAGGACATGCCTGCCCTTATTGTGCGTGGCCGGTGCCGTGACGACCTGCGCGGGGTCAGCCGTTTCCGTGCTGTTGCCGCCGAGTGTCTCCTTCTTCACCCGGGTACCGGCCGGATACGTGTACGAATCGACAGGAACGTCAATTGCCGCGCTGCCGAAGTTGAGGCGAGCCGTCTCGTTCTGATAAGCACCGACCGTCAGCCGCAGGCTCTCGCCCTTATGGTAGACCATGCCCATGGGCCAGATGCCGATTTCCAGCGGCACAGCCTGACCTTTCTGCAGCTTCTGCTCGCTGGTACCCGCAAGATACGGTTCCGACTCCGTGGATTTCTTCGGGTCCAGGGCACGGCACGAAGCGCGCAGCAGGCCCGTGGCGACGACATCCCCGAACGCGTTGTGATTCAAAGGTGTGCCGTCGGCCGCGAGTTTCTCCACTTTGACGCTGAGGTCCATGTCGTCGTGATCGGCAGCAGCCGCCCAAAGATGCAGTTTCATATAGCCGGTGAGCTCGGTGTCCTTGTCGAAGCGGTAGGTAAACACGGCTTCCGGCTTGGCGCTCTCGCTGTCGTAGCTGAGCTCCGCAGCCTGTGGCTTGTTCCGCTGCAGCGTGCCCGTCTTGGCATCCAGATACATCTTCTCATACTGCGTGCGGGCCAGCGGGAATTCCTGCTCCGGACGGTTGACGACATCACGGCCCTCCATCTCGTAGACGGACAGACGGACGCGCGGCGTCTTCTCCCAGCCATTCTGCTCCCCCTTGAGATAATGGTCAAAGAACTTCGTGAGATCCGCGACATTCTCGGGATTGTAAAAATCATTCCATTCCTGTGTCAGATGGACCCGCAGCCATTTCTCCTTCGAAGCGATCTCGCGGAAACCGGCAAACGTGCCATGCGTATGCACGGGATTCGTGTAGCTGGCCACGACGTATGCCGGAATCTTGATCCGCTCCAGTCGAGCCTGCTTATCCTGCCAATACGCATTGAGGAAGGGATAGGCGACGATCATGCGGGGCTGATCTTCCAGGAGGCCGTGGGCACTGGCAAACGTCTCGGCAATCATTTCCGGAAAGGCAGGATTCGGAATGCCGCCGCGCGTCCCGGTCTCGCGAAAATGATCGGAAAAGCCCTCCCACGGCGCAATGGCCGCGAGATGCGGCGGTTGCTCGGCCGCGATGAACCACTGCGATACCGTCAGCCACGAGTTGCCCGCCATGCCGACTTTCTCATTGGACCAGTCCTGTTTCGCGATCCATTCCACAATGTCATAGCCGTCCTCGGCGTACTGGCGGCCCCAATAGTTGATATTGCCTTCCGACGAATACGCCCCGCGGGGATCCGGATTGACGACCGCATAGCCCTTCGACACCCAGTACGTGGGGTCCGCACCCTCGAAGCGCTCCAGGCCGGACGTCATCGACCGCGGCACGCCGGCGCGTCCCGGGACATCGTCGAGCGACTGCCCGCCGACTTCCTTGCCGTATGGACTGATGCAGAGGATAGCCGGATGCTTCCCCTGATCGACTGGGCGGAAGACATCGGCATAGATGGTCGTGCCGTCACGGAGTTTCACGGCTTTATCGCGTTCCAGCAGGATATCCGTCGGCAGCGGCATTGCCCCGTCAAAGCGGACTGTGCCGGCCTTCAGGATGCTGGTCCCCGGGTGAAAGCCCGTATAGCGCACCCGCGCGGCCGTGACCGGCAGCGCCTTGCGGTAATACACGGGGAAATCCTTTCCCGAATAAGTCTTCGTTGGAATGATTGTCTCACGGCCCTCCAGCGTCTGGGC
This sequence comes from Mitsuokella sp. UBA4253, assembly GCF_002395285.1. Classification (NCBI taxonomy): domain Bacteria; kingdom Bacillati; phylum Bacillota; class Negativicutes; order Selenomonadales; family Selenomonadaceae; genus Mitsuokella; species Mitsuokella sp. UBA4253. The sequence continues at coordinate 301,841 of NZ_DGWR01000015.1, forward strand.
ACTGCCCGACGTCATGAACATCCCCAGCGAACACAGCACGGATGCGGTCAAAGCCATTTTTCTCAACTGCATTGTTTCTCCATCCCTTTCCAGAGTCTTTTTCTGTCTTCTACTATAGCAAAGACTTGGGCAAAGCTGAAATGGAATGTCTCGCTTTCAGTAATTCCACAATGGAATGATCACGTGGCGTCGTACCGCTTCAAGGCCTCTAATACACACCGGCCGCTCCTGCCCAGTTCCTTCCAGGCCGCCGAAACGACGAGCGGGACACTTCCCGAAAGCGGCAGAAAGCGGGCACTTGTCGTGATGAAATCAATCATATGGCGCGGCAGGACAGACAATCCTTTATGGATTTCCACCCAGAACACGACCTCCATGATATTGGCGCTCGTTCCCACCACGCGGGGATGAAAGCCGAGCTGATGACAGTGCCGGTAAAACCGCCCCAGCGTATGCGGAGCTTCTTCCTGCTGCAGCAGCACGAAAGGATATTCCTTCAACGCTTCCAGGTGTACGGGGCCCTGCTGTGCAAAGGCATCATCTGCAGGAACAAGGATTCCCTCAGACTCCTGATGCAGGGCCGTCATTTGGATATCCCTGTCAGTCGGCAGTTCTTCCTGCAGACCGATGATCAAATCCGTCCTGCCATTCTGCAACTGCAGCAGGAGCTCCCGCTGTGTCGCCATGCGGATATCCAACGGATATTCGGGATGCTGCTGGCAAAATGTGTAAAAAAACGGGGCATAGTGGTGTGCCAGAGCTGCCAGCACTGCGATCCGCAGCGGCACAGCTCTGTCGGCAGCTTCCCGGACACGGCGCAGCAGATCATCACCGTATTGAAGATAGGCCTGGCATTCCGACAGGAACACCTGCCCCGCCGCCGTGAGCCGGACGCTGCGCTTATTCCGTTCAAACAATTTGACACCCAAATATTTCTCGAGCTGGACAATCCGCTTGCTTGCCGTCGACTCCGCAATATAGAGGGATTCAGCCGCCGCCGTGAAATTCCGCTTCTCGGCTACCGCACAAAAACACGCAATCCATTCCTTTGTGATAGCAATCACCGCTTTCTCTTCGTAAGACGCCAAAAGCACAAACGACACCTGCGCATCGTTTGTGCTTTGGCATGCATATGGAGTAGCATCCATCAATGCATGGTCAGCTTGCGGAATGCCTCTTCCGTCATGCCTGCCCGCTTCGCCGCTTCTTTCATCGTGAGGAGGCCGTCATGCACGAGTTCCACCAATGTAGTCCAGCGGCCCTCTGCCTTGCCTTTTATCGTGCCTTTTGCTTCCCCTTCGGCAAGCCCTTCAGCACGTCCTTCCTCACGGCCTTTTTCTTCACGGCGGCGCAATTCCATGTAGAACGTCATATACTCCACCTTAATTTTTGTTCTCTTTCGCTGATTCTACATATGCATCAGCATCCATCAATGCATGGCCAGCTTGCGGAATGCCTCTTCCGTCATGCCTGCCCGCTTCGCCGCTTCTTTCATCGTGAGGAGGCCGTCATGCACGAGTCCCATCAACGCCTCTGCCTTACCCTTTATCGCCCCTTCGGCAAGCCCTTCAGCACGACCTTTTATCGTCCCTTCGGCAAGACCTTCAGCGCGACCTTCGGCTCGTCCTTCAGCGCGTCCTTCGGCTCGTCCTTCCTCACGGCCTTTTTCTTCACGGCGGCGCAATTCCATGAAAAACGTCATATACTCCACCTTCATTTCCTTATTCTCTTTCGCTGCTTCTACCGCATCGGCAATGCTCTCGGTAAATTTTCCCTGCGGGGATTTGCCCTCGATGTAATCGAGGAATGCGGCGAGGTCATGGTTGATGCCCTCGCGGCTGCCCTTGCTGTTCAAGAAGATCTTGGCTGTCTCATCGCCCATCAGGAATGCAGGCTCTTCCTGGCACGTCTCACGGAACGTGTAGAGGCTTCGTCCTCGGTCGAATGGGTCGAACGTGCAGATGAAGATGATGTACGTCCGGCGCAGTTTCGTGTAGAGCTCGCCCTTGTTCAGCACGTCCATGTCCATCATCGCCTGATAGTAGCGCGTGCGCTTCGGCAGCTCGTCCGGGGTCGCGTAGTCCGTCGTCTGCATCTCGATGTCGTAGAGCGTTCCCTGCTCATCTTCAACGTAGACATCGAGCCGCACGCTCTTGCTGTCGCGGCGCACGTGGATATCTTTCTCTGTCTCCGGGAATGTGATCTTGCGGATCTTGATGTTCAAGATATTCTCGATCAGCCGCTTGCAGAGCCGCTTCTTGCGCATGACCTTCTGGAAGATGAAGTTGTCCGCGATGGTCAAATCATCCCAGGCCTTCAGCGCATCCGTTCGATTCGTCTTGTCCATTGGCATGCCCCCTCTCAATCTTCTCACTTTTATTATACCCCACCGCCAATGGGCGAGACAAGCAAAACGAAGCATGCACATGGCAGGATTCCAAGACGATGCATCGAACCTTATAGGTAACAGAAACTACTGAGGAGATGCTGCATCATGTACAAGCCGCTGACGGTCACTGCAATATACCCATTCGACAAGAACCCCACCCGGGAAGAGTGGGCAGACTATGACTACATGATGCAGAGAGCGGGCAGCTCCAACAAGTACGCGCTCGTACAGGAAGGGCCGTACGACTACTATGTGTACTTCTCTGAGGATGATCCGCGCTTCCCCGACTACCTAATCGGCAAGCTCGACGGGGAGTCGGTGCAGAAGCTCTTGCGCAAGTGCCCGGCCAACCGCTACGAGGTGAGCTGGCGCCAGAACTACTACAGCGATTTCATCTTCCGGGACGGCAGCCGGAAGCTCACCGTCCGCGCCGGCGGCATCTTCACGCTGGAAGTCAGCCACTGGGTCTGCCCCCACTGCGGCCAGATGCTGCTCGACAAGGACGCGAGCTGCAAGTACTGTGGCAAGCCTCGGCCGGGCGCGATCGTCCCGCCGGAGGAAAGCATGCCGGACAAAAAGGCAGACAGCGTGACAGGCAACCTCTACGTCCCGTCTTACAGCCCCTGGGTCTGCCAGGTCTGCGGCACGCGGAACGAGACGCACAATTACTGCGGTGAATGCGGGGCCCGCAAGGGGACGAACCGCCTCACCGCGCCCTCGCGCTGACCATCCCCCTCTAAAGGATCCAGATTACCTAGAACATCCAGGAACACCCAGACATGCACAGGCAGCAGAAAAAGCACAGACGATCACTTGCGCATCGTCTGTGCTTTCTGCTGTATCAAGGGCTCCCCCTATCAATCTGCTGTTGTCGCCTGCCTCACTGCTTGCCTAAGGCTCCGTTCAGCGCGATGGCGAGCTGGTCGGCGCACGAGGTGCCGCGGCCGCCGCAGTCGTTGCCCTGGAGGAGGGCTGCCGTGTCCTTGGGGTCGGCGCCTTCGAGTAGCTTGCTGATGGCGGAGAGGTTGCCCGGGCAGCCGCCGACGAAGTGCACGTCGTGGAGCTTGCCGTCGTCGCCGATGGCAAAGGTGATCCGCTTGGCGCAGACGCCCTGCGGAGTAAACGAGTAAGACTTCATATTCTTGTTCTCACTTTCTCAATCGGATGCATGCATGAAAAACCGCCCCGAAGGGCGGTTCTCTTTATCTTGGTTCAGCTTCAGATCATGTCGTTCTTGATCATGTACTCGGCAATCTGCAGGGCGTTGAGCGCAGCGCCCTTGCGGATCTGGTCGCCGCAGACCCAGAGGTTCAGGCCATGCTCGATGGACTCATCCTTGCGGATGCGGCCGACTTCGACGTCGTTCTTGCCGGACGTGAAGAGCGGCATCGGGTAGATCTGCTCAGCCGGGTTGTCGCGGACGATGGCACCCGGGAAGGCATCGATGGCCTTGCGGGCTGCCTCGACGCTGACCTCGTCCTCGAACTCGATGTTGACGGACTCGGCATGGCTGCGGTAGACCGGCACGCGGACCGTCGTGGCCGTGATGCGCAGGCTGTCATCCTCGAGGATCTTCTTCGTCTCGTTGACCATCTTCATCTCCTCTTTCGTGTAGAGGTTGTCGTAGAAGACGTCGATCTGCGGGATGAGGTTGAAGGCGATCTGATAGTGCTTCGGGAACTTCGCGCCCGGCAGGATGTTCGCCTTCGGCTCGCGGCCGGCGACGATGTCATCGACCTGCTGCTCGAGCTCGGCCATGGCTTCCTTGCCGCCGCCCGAGACGGCCTGGTACGTCGAGACGACGATGCGCTTGATCTTCGAGAGGTCGTAGAGCGGCTTGAGGGCCATCATCATGATGATCGTCGAGCAGTTCGGGTTGGCGATGATGCCCTTGTGGCGGGCGATGGCCTGCGGGTTGACCTCCGGAACGACGAGCGGGACTTCCGGATCCATGCGGAAGGCACTCGAGTTGTCGATGACGACGGCACCGGCCTTGACGGCTGCCGGAGCGAACTGCTTGCTGGCAGCACCGCCGGCAAACAGAGCGATCTCGACGTCCTTGAAGGACTCGTCCGTCGTCTCCTCAACCGTGTACTCCTTGCCCATGAACTGGATCTTCTTGCCAGCGCTGCGCTTCGAAGCGAGCATCTTGAGGTTGGCAAAGGGGAAATTGCGCTCCTCGATGAGGTTGAGGAATTCCTGGCCGACGGCGCCCGTTGCGCCAAGGATTGCTACATTGTACTTCTTCATGTCCATCGTTCCTTTCTGCGATGCAGTTGTTTATGTTATGGATAAGGAAAACAAAGGTTGTATCAGTCGAGCAGCTTGTCGAGGCCGACCGTCAGGCCCTTGAGGCTGCGAACCTTCTTGGCGGCGAGCACGACGCCCGGCATGAAGGACTCGCGGTTCATCGAGTCGTGGCGGATGGTCAGCGTCTGGCCGAGGCCGCCGAAGATGACTTCCTGATGCGCGACATAGCCCGGCAGGCGCACGCTGTGGATGTGCATGCCCTCGTAGTCGGCGCCGCGCGCGCCCTCGAGCTTCTCGAACTCATCGGGGTTGCCCTGCTTGTGGGCCTTGCGGACTTCCGCAATCATGGCCGCCGTCTGGATGGCCGTGCCGGACGGTGCGTCGAGCTTCTTGTCGTGGTGCAGCTCGATGATCTCGACATCCGGCATGTACTTGGCTGCCTGGCGCGACATGACCATCAGGAGCACGGCGCCGATGGCGAAGTTCGGCGCGATGAAGGCCGGCGTGTCATTCTCTTCAGCTGCCTTGGCGATCTCTGCCTTCTGCTCGTCCGAGAGGCCCGTCGTGCCGACGACCGGCGAGGTCTTGTGCGCAAGCGCCGTCATGACATTGCCGAAGACGACGTCCGGGCGCGTGAAGTCGACCATGACCTCTGGCTTCTTGCGCGCGAGCAGTGCCTCGAGGTCTGTCTCGACGAGGATGCCGTTTGCCGGCAGGCCGACGAGCGAGCCCGTATCCGCACCGCCCTTGATGTCCACTGCGCCGACGAGCTCGAGCCCGTCCGCTTCCTGTACCGCTTTTAAGACTGCCTGGCCCATGCGGCCGCAGGCACCGTTTACGATTACCGTAGTCAAAAGTATGCGCCTCCTGTTAGCGTCAAAAGATATTGCTATTGTATAGCATGTCCACCATTTGTGTCAAGACGTCTCGTCGAAAAAGACGACTTTTCACCGATATTTTCACGTCTGCGGCGCTTTGCGCCTGTCAATTCTCCATGATGTGCGCGAATCTCTCCTTGTACTGCAGCGCGAGGATGGGCCGGATGAAGTCGAGGTCGCCCTGGCTCAGGAGCGTCGCCTCAGCGGCCTTGTGGGCGTCGAGGAAGATGGCGAGGTCTTCCGGCACGCGCGCGATCTTGAGGTCGGGCAGGCCGTGCTGCATCGAGCCGAAGAACTGGCCCGGGCCGCGCAGACGCAGGTCCTCCTCGGCGAGCTTGAAGCCGTCGGAGGTTTCCGCCATGATTCTCAGGCGCTCGCGCGCGTTCTCCGTCTTGCCCTCCGAGACGAGGATGCAGTACGAGGCGTAGGAGCCGCGCCCGATGCGGCCGCGCAGCTGGTGGAGCTGGGCGAGGCCGAAGCGCTCGGCGTGCTCGATGACCATGATGCTGGCATTCGGCACGTTGACGCCGACTTCGATGACGGTCGTCGAGACGAGCAGTTTTATCCTGTCGGCGTAGAAGTCCTGCATGACGCGCTCCTTCTCGGCGGGCGCGAGCCTGCCATGGACGAGGCCGCACGGGATGCCGCTAAAGATGCCGTAGCGCAGCTCGTCGTAGACCTCCTCGGCTGACGGCAGGTCGCTCTCCTCGTTCATCTCGATGAGCGGGCAGACGACGTAGGCCTGGCGGCCCGCCTCGATCTGGCTGCGCACGTACTGGTAGATGAGCGGGCGGCGGTCCGGGCGGCGCACGAAGGTGCGGATGGGCTGACGGCCCGGCGGCAGCTCGCGGATCAGGGAGACGTCGAGGTCGCCGTAGACGGTCAGGGTCATCGTGCGCGGGATTGGCGTCGCCGTCATGACGAGCACGTCGGGTACATGCACGCCCTTCTTCTCGAGCGCCGCGCGCTGCGCGATGCCGAAGCGGTGCTGCTCGTCCGTGATGACGAGGCCGAGATGCGCGAAGTGCACATCATCCTGGATCAGCGCGTGCGTGCCGATGACGATGTCGACCTCGTGGCGCGCAATGGCCTCATGCATCGCGCGCCGCTTCTGGGGCGTCAGGTGGCCCGAGAGATAGCCGACGCGGATGCCGAGCGGCGCGAGCTTTGACGAGAGGTTCTCATAGTGCTGGGCGGCGAGGATCTCCGTCGGCGCCATCATGGCCCCCTGCCGGCCATTCTCGACGGTCTTGACGAGCGCGAGCATGGCGATGACCGTCTTGCCCGAGCCGACGTCGCCCTGCACGAGGCGGCGCATCGGCACCGTCCGCTCCATGTCGCGGCAGATCTCCTGCCACGCCTGCTGCTGGTCGTGCGTCAGCGTAAAGGGCAGTCCCGCAAGAACAGCCTTGACGAGTTTGCCGCTTGGCTGGTGGCGGATGCCGCGCTTCGTCTCCTGCGACTGCTTCTTTAAGAGCAGCAGGCCGCACTGAATCAGGTAGAGCTCCGAGAAGGCCAGCCGGTAGCGCGCCCGCTTGAGTTCTGCCCCATCCTTCGGGAAGTGGACAGCGTGCAGGGCCTCCCCGCGGCCCATGAGATGATGCGCCGCGAGGATGCGCGCAGGGATGAGCTCGGGAAGATCTCCGGCGGCCTCCAGCGCCTCCGCGATGAGCGTGCGGAAGAACTTCTGGTTGAGGTGCTCGGTGGCCGCGTAGACGGGCAAGATACCGCAGAGGCCCGCTGCCTGCTCCCCGGGTTCCAGGACCTGGAAGCTGCGCAGCTGGCTCATGGCGAACTGGCCGCGGCCGCCGTAGGCATACGCGGCCTTGCCGCTGACGAAGATGCGGCGGCCCGCCTTGAGCGTCTTCTTGAGGTACTTCTGGTTGAACCAGGTGACCTGCAGGATTCCCGTGCCGTCATTGAGGTAGGCCGTCAGGATGATCAGGCCGCGCCGCCCCGTCTGCTCCTGCAGGTTGACAATCGTGCCCGCGACTGTCGCGACCGTGCCCGGCTGCAGGTCGGCGATGCGCGTCAGGACGCTCTGGTCCTCGTAGGTACGCGGGAAGTACGTCAGGAGGTCGTAGACCGTCGCGATGCCGAGGCGCGCCAGCTCCGCTTTCTTCTTGGGGCCGACGCCCTTGAGGTACTGGACTGAGTCTTGGATCTTCATGGGCAGCATCGAATCCTTTCTATCGGTGATCTTTCCCTCATTCTAGCATGCCTGTCAATCCTCTATCTACCTACCCCGCACTACCCCGCACGAGAGCCGCGGCGGCGCAGGACACAAACCGAACACAAAAAGGAAGAGCCTCCATGAGACTCTTCCTTCTATATTAGTATATTACTATGCGGCTTGATGTGCGACGAGCGAATCAGAGCTGCGGGCCAGCTGCGACGAGGCCTTTGCCGATCTCGGTGTCTGCATACTTCTTGGCGAAGTTGTCGATGAACATCTGAGCGAGCTTCTTTGCTCTCGTATCCCACTCGGACTCATCTTTGTAATCCCACTTGGATTTGGACGGATCTTTGTAGGTATCCTTCGGATCGAGGACTTCCGTAGCAACGCCTTCGAGCTTCGTCGGGATCTCGAGACCGAAGTACGGGATCTTCTTCGTCGGAGCTTCGTTGATGGCACCGCTGTGGATGGCGTCGATGATGCCGCGCGTATCCTTGATGGAGATGCGCTTGCCATAGCCGTTCCAGCCCGTGTTGACGAGGTATGCCTTCGTGCCGTTAGCCTTGACGCGCTTAACGAGCTCATGCGCGTATTTCGTCGGCGGCAGCTCGAGGAATGCCTGGCCGAAGCAAGCGGAGAACGTCGGAGTCGGCTCCGTGATGCCGCGCTCCGTGCCAGCCAGCTTGGACGTGAAACCGGAGAGGAAGTAGTACTGCATCTGTTCCGGCGTCAGGATGGAGACCGGCGGCAGGACACCGAAGGCATCGGCTGCGAGGAAGATGACGCTCTTAGCAGCCGGAGCAGCGCTGCGGTCGTTGACGAAGTCTTTGACCGTGCTCTTGATGTGGTCGATCGGATAGGATACACGCGTATTCTCCGTGATGGACTTGTCGGCGAAGTCGATCTTGCCGTTCTCGTCGAGGACAACGTTCTCGAGGAGTGCGTTGCGCTTGATGGCGCCGAAGATGTCCGGCTCGGATTCCTGATCGAGGTTGATGACCTTTGCGTAGCAGCCACCCTCGAAGTTGAAGATACCGTCATCATCCCAGCCGTGCTCATCATCGCCGATCAGCAGGCGCTTCGGGTCCGTCGACAGCGTCGTCTTGCCCGTGCCGGAGAGGCCGAAGAAGATAGCCGTGTTCTTGCCCTGCTTATCCGTGTTGGCGGAGCAGTGCATAGCAGCAATGCCCTTGAGCGGCAGGAAGTAGTTCATCATGGAGAACATGCC